>JAGKSX010000122.1 GCA_018993155.1 Hydrogenophaga sp. | reverse complement strand
GGGCGGCCCGGCGCCGGATCGTGCGCCCACGTCGACGAAACCCGCCATCCGGCGGGTTTTTTCATGGCCGCTCAGCTGCCCCGGTAGGTGGAGTAACTCCAGGGACTCACCAGCAACGGCACGTGGTAATGCTGGTCGGTGTGCGCCACGCCGAAGTCCAGCGACACGCGGTTGAGGAAATTGGGCTCGGGCAGCTTCACGCCCTTGGCCGCGAAATACCCCGTCACATCGAACACCAGCCGGTAGGTGCCCACCTTCAGGCTGGCGTTGTCGTACAGCGGCCCGTCCGGGTTGCGCCCGTCCGCGTTCAGCGTGAAGCGTTTGACGAGCGTCGCCTTGTCGCCCTCGGTGGTGTGCAGTTCCACCACCATGCCAGCGGCGGGGCAACCGTGCATCGTGTCCAGAACGTGTGTGCTCAATCCCATGGTGTGCTGTCCTTGCAGTGTTTGATGGTCGACCGAAAGTGTATACACTTTTTGTTTTTCTGGATATGATGCGCCGCATGGAAACCTCCAGCACCCTGCACATCGTCGAGTCGCTCACGCGGGCCATCGTGGAGCACCGGTTGCACCCGGGCACCAAACTGGCCGAGCAGAAGCTGGCCGACCACTTCGGCGTCTCTCGCACCCTGGTGCGCCAGGCCCTGTTCCAGCTCTCGCAGAACCGGCTGATCCGGCTCGAACCGGCGCGCGGGGCTTTCGTGGCCACGCCCTCGGTGCAGGAGGCGCAGCAGGTGTTCGCCGTGCGCCGCATGCTCGAGGTGGAGATGACGCGCGCCTTCGTGAAGACCGTGACCAACGCCAAGATCAAGGCGCTGCGCGAACACGTGGCGCAGGAAAAGATGGCCGTCAACAACGAGGACGTGGCCGGCCGCACCGAGCTGCTGGGCGACTTCCACGTGCGCATGGCCGAGCTCATGGGCAACCAGGTGCTGGCCGAGCTGCTGCGCGAACTCATCTCGCGGTGCGCCCTGATCACGCTCATGTACCAGAGCAACCAGGCCGCCGAACACTCGAACGACGAACACGCCGACATCGTCAAGGCCCTGGCCGCGCGCGACGAGGAACTGGCGGTGCGCCTGATGAACGAACACCTGCTGCACGTGGAGGAAAACCTGACCTTCGACCGCAAGCTGCCGACCAACGACATCTCCATGGCCTTGTCATGACGCTTTACGACTCCACGCGCGACTACCCGCGCGACCTGGCCGGCCACGGCCGCGATGTGCCCCATGCCCGCTGGCCCAACGGCGCGCGCATCGCCGTCCAGTTCGTGCTGAACTACGAAGAAGGCGGCGAGAACAGCGTGCTGCATGGCGACGACGCGTCCGAGCAGTTCCTGTCCGAGATGTTCAATCCCGCGGCCTACCCCGCGCGCCACATCAGCATGGAAGGCATCTACGAATACGGCTCGCGCGCCGGCGTCTGGCGCATCCTGCGCGAGTTCGAGCGGCGCGGCCTGCCGCTCACCGTGTTCGGCGTGGCCACCGCCCTGCAGCGCAGCCCCGACGTGACCGCCGCCTTCAAGGAACTGGGTTACGACATCGCCTGCCACGGCCTCAAGTGGATCCACTACCAGAACGTGGACGAGGCCACCGAGCGCGCCCACATGGCGCAGGCCATGCAGCTCATCGAACGCCTCACCGGCAGCCGGCCCCTGGGCTGGTACACCGGGCGCGACAGCCCCAACACGCGCCGCCTGGTGGCCGACTACGGCGGCTTCGAATACGACAGCGACTACTACGGCGACGACCTGCCGTTCTGGATGAAGGTGCGCAAGACCGACGGCAGCGACGCGCACCAGCTCATCGTGCCCTACACACTGGACTGCAACGACATGCGTTTCGCGCTGCCGCAAGGTTATTCCCACGCCGACCCGTTCTTCCAGTACATGAAGGACACCTTCGACGCGCTCTACGCCGAAGGCGACCCCGACGGCCTGGACCGGCCCAAGATGATGAGCATCGGCATGCACTGCCGCCTGCTCGGCCGGCCCGGCCGAATCACCGCGCTGCAACGTTTCCTGGACCACATCCAGCGACACGACAAGGTCTGGGTCGCGCGGCGCCTGGACATCGCGCGCCACTGGACAGCCACCCACCCCTTGACGCCCCCTGAACATGCCGCCTGAGGCCGCCCCCATGCCCATCACCCTGGAACAACTGAACCGAGCGCCGCTGGCCGAAGCCACGCAGATACTCGACGGCCTCTACGAACACTCGCCCTGGATCGCGGAACAGGCGCTGGCCCAACGCCCCTTCGCCTCGCTGGCCGCGCTCAAGCACGCCATGGTGACCGTGCTCAACCAGGCCGGCCGGGAGCCGCAGCTCGCGCTGATCCGCGCCCACCCGGAACTCGCGGGCAAGGCCATGGTGGCCAAGTCGCTCACCGCCGAATCCACCAACGAGCAGACCAAGGCGGGCCTGACGAACTGCACGCCCGAGGAATTCGCGCACATCCAGCAGCTCAACGCGCAATACAACGCGAAGTTCGGCTTCCCCTTCATCCTCGCGGTGCGAGGCCCGCGCGGCGCCGGCCTGAACAAGCGCGAGATCATCGCCACCTTCGAGCGCCGCCTGGGCCACCCGGTGGACTTCGAGCGCGCCGAGTGCCTGCGCAACATCCACCGCATCGCCGAGATCCGCCTGAACGACAAGTTCGGCTTCGAGCCCGCCGTCGGCAACCGGGTGTGGGACTGGCACGAAGATCTCGCGCGCCACAGCGACCCCGGCTTCGCCGAACACGGCCAGCTCACCGTCACCTACCTGACCGACGCGCACCGCGCCTGCGCCGCCGACATCGCCGCCCGCATGCGCGAGTGCGGCTTCGACGAGGTGCACATCGACGCCGTGGGCAACGTGGTCGGCCGCTACCACGCTGCCAGCGAGGTGGGTTTCGCCGCCGGGCCGCCCCAAGGCGAAACCAGCCCCCCCGGGGGGCAGCGACCCGCGCAGCGGCGGAGCGTGGGGGCCATGACCCTGCTCACCGGCAGCCACTACGACACCGTGCGCAACGGCGGCAAGTACGACGGCCGCCTGGGCATCTTCGTGCCCATGGCCTGCGTGCAGCAGTTGCACGCCGCCGGCCGGCGCCTGCCCTTCGCCTTCGAGGTGGTGGGTTTCGCCGAAGAGGAAGGCCAGCGCTACAAGGCCACCTTCCTGGGTTCGGGCGCACTCACCGGCCACTTCAACCCCGCCTGGCTCGACCAGCAGGACGCCGAAGGCGTGAGCATGCGCGACGCCATGCGGCACGCCGGCCTGCCCGCCACGCTGGAAGCCATCGCAGCGCTGCAGCGCGACCCGTCGAAGTATCTCGGCTTCGTGGAGGTGCACATCGAACAGGGACCGGTGCTCAACGAGATGGACCTGCCGCTGGCCGTGGTCACCTCCATCAACGCCAGCGTGCGCTACCTCTGCGAAGCCATCGGCATGGCCAGCCACGCCGGCACCACGCCCATGGACCGCCGGCGCGACGCCGCCAGCGCCGTGGCCGAACTCGCGCTCTACGCCGAACAGCGCGCCGCCGCCGACGGCGACTCGGTCGCCACCATCGGCATGCTGCAGGTGCCCGGCGGATCGATCAACGTGGTGCCCGGCCGCTGCCTGTTCTCGCTCGACCTGCGCGCGCCCAGCAACGAACAGCGCGATGCGCTGGAGCGCGACATCCTCGCCCAGTTGCGCAGCATCTGCGAGCGCCGCGGCATCGGCCTGAAGACCGAAGAAACCATGCGCGCGGCGGCCGCGCCCAGCGCACCCGCCTGGCAGGCCCGCTGGGAGAAAGCCGTGGCCGCCCTGGGCGTGCCACTGCACCGCATGCCCAGCGGTGCCGGACACGACGCCATGAAGCTGCACGAGGTGATGCCGCAGGCCATGCTCTTCGTGCGCGGCCTCAACAGCGGCATCAGCCACAACCCGCTGGAGTCCACCACCAGCGACGACATGGAACTGGGCGTGAACGCCTTCTCGCACCTGCTCGACCAACTCGCCACCGAACACCCGAACTGAACGCCATCATGACCACCGAACAACAACTGGATGCCTGGATCGACGCCCACTTCGACGAGGAGGTTCGCTTCCTGCAGGAACTCGTGCGCGTGCCCACCGACACGCCACCGGGCAACAACGCGCCGCATGCCGAGCGCACCGCCGAGCTGCTGGGCGCGATGGGACTGAAGGCCGAGAAGCACGCGGTGCCCGCCAGCGAGGTGGAAGCCGCCGGCCTGCAGAGCATCACCAACCTGATCGTGCGCCGCCCCTACGGGCCGGGCAAAACCATCGCGCTCAACGCCCACGGCGACGTGGTGCCGCCCGGCGAAGGCTGGACGCACGACCCCTACGGCGGCGAGGTGGTGGACGGCAGGATCTACGGTCGCGCCACGGCCGTGAGCAAAAGCGACATCGCCAGCTTCACCTTCGCGATCCGCGCCCTCGAATCGCTGAATGCCAAGCTCGCCGGTGGCGTGGAACTGCACGTGACTTACGACGAGGAATACGGCGGCGAAGTCGGCCCAGACTGGCTGCTGAAGAAAGGCCTCACCAAGCCGGACCTGATGATCGCCGCCGGTTTCAGCTACCAGGTGGTGGTGGCCCACAACGGCTGCCTGCAGCTGGAGGTGACGGTGCATGGCGACATGGCGCACGCCGCCATTCCCGACAGCGGCACCGATGCGCTGCAGGGCGCGACCCACATCCTCAACGCGCTGTACGCGCTCAACGCCGACTACCTCAAGGTCACCTCCCAGGTGGAAGGCATCACCCATCCCTACCTCAACGTGGGCCAGATCAGCGGCGGCACCAACACCAACGTGATTCCCGGCAAGGTGGTGCTCAAGGTGGACCGCCGCATGATCCCCGAGGAAGACCCGGCCGAGGTGGAAGCGTCCCTGCGCCGCACCATCGAACAGGCCACGGCCAGCTTCCAGCCGCCGCGCGGTGGCCGCGAGCTCAAGGTGGACGTGCGCCGCATCCTGCTCGCGCGCGCCATGAAGCCGCTGCCCGGCAACCAGCCGCTGGTGCAGGCGATCCAGAAGCACGGCCAGGCCGTGTTCGGCGAAACCATCCCCGCTGTGGGCACGCCGCTCTACACCGACGTGCGCCTGTACGTGGAGCGCGGCATCCCCGGCGTGATCTACGGCGCGGGCCCGCGCACGGTGCGCGAATCCAACGCCAAGCGCGCCGACGAGCACCTGCAGCTCGACGACCTCAAGCGCGCCACCAAGGTGATCGCGCGCACCCTGTTCGAGCTGCTGAAATCCACCTGAACCATCCATGAAACACCGCGCCCGGCGCGGTCTTGAGGGCTTGAACGCGTGACACAATGAACCCGCATTCAAGCTATCTGGAGACAACATGACCCCTGCTGAACAAGCCCTGCGCGACGCCGCGTTCGAGTACCACCGCACGCCCTCGCGCGGCAAGATCGCCGTCACCCCGACCAAACCCCTGTCCAACCAGCGCGACCTGTCGCTGGCCTACTCCCCCGGTGTGGCCTACCCCTGCCTGGCCATCGAGGCGGACCCGACGATGGCGGCCGAGTACACCTCGCGCGGCAACCTCGTGGGCGTGGTCACCAACGGCACGGCCGTGCTCGGCCTGGGCGACATCGGCCCGCTGGCCGCCAAGCCGGTGATGGAAGGCAAGGGCTGCCTGTTCAAGAAGTTCGCCGGCATCGACGTGTTCGACATCGAGCTCGACGAGAAAGACCCGGACAAGCTGGTCGAGATCATCGCCTCGCTCGAACCCACGCTGGGTGGCATCAACCTTGAGGACATCAAGGCGCCCGAGTGCTTCTACATCGAGAAGAAGCTGCGCGAGCGCATGGGCATCCCGGTGTTCCACGACGACCAGCACGGCACAGCCATCATCTCGGCCGCCGCCCTGATCAACGGCCTGGAGCTGGTGGGCAAGGACATCGGCTCGGTCAAGCTCGCCGTCAGCGGCGCGGGCGCCGCCGCCATCGCCTGCCTGGACGTGATGGTGGGCCTGGGCGTGGCGCGCGACAACATCTTCGTCTGCGACTCCAAGGGCGTGGTCTACGAAGGCCGGCCCGGTGGCTACGACGAGTCGAAAGCGCGCTACGCGCAGAAGACCGACAAGCGCACGCTGGCCGACGCGGTCGACGGCGCCGACGTGTTCCTGGGCTGCTCGGCTCCGGGCGTGCTCACGGCCGAGATGATGAAGACCATGGGCCCCAAGCCCATCGTGCTCGCCCTGGCCAACCCCGAGCCGGAGATCCGGCCCGAGCTGGCCAAGGCCGTGCGGCCGGACTGCATCATCGCCACCGGCCGCAGCGACTACCCGAACCAGGTCAACAACGTCTTGTGCTTCCCGTACATCTTCCGCGGCGCGCTCGACTGCGGCGCCACGCGCATCACCGAAGAAATGAAGCTGGCCTGCGTGCGCCAGATCGCCGAGCTCGTGAAGAGCGAGACCAGCGAAGAAGTGGCCAACGCCTACGCCGGCCAGGACCTGAGCTTCGGCCCGGACTACATCATCCCCAAGCCGTTCGATTCGCGCCTGATCCTGCGCATCGCGCCGGCCGTGGCGCAGGCCGCCGCCGATTCCGGCGTGGCCACGCGGCCCATCACCGACATGGACGCCTACCGCCAGCAGCTGGGCCGTTTCGTGTACCAGACCGGCATCCTGATGCAGCCGATCTTCAACGCGGCCAAGGCCCTGCCGAAGAAGCAGCGCGTGGCGTATGCCGATGGTGAGGACGAGCGCGCGCTGCGCGCGGCGCAGATGGCGATCGACGACCAGCTCGCGCTGCCCATCCTGATCGGGCGCCCGGCGGTGATCGAGGCTCGCATTGCCAAGGCCGGCCTGCGCATGAAACTCGGACAGGATGTGCAGAACGTCAACCCGGAAGACGATCCGCGCTTCCGCCAGTACTGGGAGCACTACCACCAGATCATGGGCCGCCACGGCGCGACGCCCGAGGTCGCCAAGGCCGCCGTGCGCCGGTCCAACACCATCATCGGTTCGCTGATGCTGTCGCTGGGTGACGCGGATGCGCTCATCTGCGGTCTGGTCGGCGGTTTCATGACGCACCTGGAGCGCATCGACAACGTGCTGGGCCGCCGCCAGGGCGCGGGCCTGTACGCCTCGGTCAACGCGCTGATGACGAACCGGGGCCCGGTGTTCATTGCCGACACGTACGTCAACGAGACGCCCTGCGCCGAGGAGTTGGCCGAGATCGCGTGGATGGCCGCGCAGGAAGTGCAGCGTTTCGGGCTGCCGCCCAAGGTGGCTTTCCTGTCGCACTCCAGCTATGGTTCGAGCAAGCGCGCTTCCGCTCGCAAGATGGCCGATGCGCGCGACCTGTTCGTGGCTGCGCATCCCGAGATCGAGTGCGACGGCGAGTTGCACGGGGACGCCGCGCTGCAGCCCGAGATCCGCGCCGCCTACCTGGCGGAGACCACGCTGACGGGATCGGCGAACCTGCTGATCTGCCCGAACCTGGATGCGGCCAACATCCTCTACAACGTGATGAAGACGACCACCAGCGGCGGTGTGACCGTCGGCCCCATCCTCATGGGCGCGGCGGGCACGGTGCACATCCTCACGCCGGCGGCCACGGTGCGGCGGGTGCTCAACATGACGGCCCTGGCTGCCGCCAGCGGTGTTGCGAAGAACTGAGTCTTCTTTTTGCCTTTGCTGGAAGGGACGCCGCTGGCGTCCCTTTTTTTGTGCCCACACCTCGCGGGCCCAGGGATGCCCGGCGCTCTGCTCCGCGGGTGTCCCCCGCCCCGGCTTCGCCGGGGCTCCTCCTTTACCCCGCTGCGCAGAACGCCCGGGTGGTCGATCCGAAGCGATGCTGGCGCATCAAACGGTTGCGTGCCTGCATGGTGGCAAGGCTCCAGGGGTGGGTGATGGGCGGAGCGAAGTAAAGGAGGAGGCGGCCTCCCGCCGCCGGGGGACATTCGCGGAGCCCATCGCCCGCCCCTGGGGCCTCAAAGGCACGCAGGAGCGAAATCAAACCCAAGGCGTCGGCTTGGGAATCTCACAAACCGGCTCCACATCGATCGACTTGAAGTCCGCCGGAGACACGATCTCCAGGTACTCCATATCGGGCGAATAGTCGAACAGGTAATGGCGGATCCCAGGCCGCTGGTGCACACAGTCGCCGGCCTCCACCAGCGTCTCCTGGTCCTCGTACATGAAGCGGGCCCAGCCCTTGAGCATGATCACGATCTGGAAGTCCGCCTCGTGCCGGTGCCAGCCCGTGCCTTCCTCCGGCGGAAGATTCGCCTTCACCAGATGCGCAATCACCTTGCCGTGCGTCGCCTGGGCGATCCCCAGGTCGCGGTACAGGAAAAAATCGCGCAGGCCGCCACTCACATAGTCGCCTTCGCCGCCCTTCACGTGAGAAAACAAGGTGGAGGTTCGATCAAGCATGGGACGCTCCTTTCTGGGGATGGACAGCAACCAACTGCTGCGCCGCAGCACAAAGCACAAAATGTTCCCGTCCCCCAGGCACGATCGCATGCACCAGACTGGCCCACCGACGCACCAGCGTGCCTCAGGGATAATCACCCACCTATGAGCGGCAACACCTTCGGCACCCTGTTTTGCGTCACCAACTTCGGTGAATCCCACGGCCCGGCCATTGGCTGCGTGATCGACGGCTGCCCACCGGGCATGGCACTCAGCGAGGCCGACATCCAGGCCGAGCTCGACCGCCGCCGCCCCGGCACGAGCAAATTCGTCACCCAGCGCAACGAACCCGACACCGTCGAAATCCTCAGCGGCGTGTACGAAGGCAAGACCACCGGCACCCCCATCGCCCTGCTGATCCGCAACACCGACCAGCGCAGCAAGGACTACGGCAACATCCTGCAGACCTTCCGCCCCGGCCACGCCGACTACACCTACTGGCAGAAATACGGCATCCGCGACCCGCGCGGCGGCGGGCGCAGCTCGGCGCGCCTCACCGCGCCCACCGTGGCCGCCGGTGCGGTCGCCAAGAAATGGCTCAAGGAACGCTACGGCACCACCTTCCGCGGCCACATGACGCAGGTCGGCGAGCTGGCCATTCCCTTCGAGAGCTGGGACCACGTGCCCCACAACCCCTTCTTCGCCCCGGTCGCCGATGTGTCGGCCATCGAGGCCTACATGAACGAGCTGCGCAAGAGCGGCGACTCCTGCGGCGCGCGCCTGCGCGTCACGGCGCAAGGCATGCCGGTCGGCCTGGGGCAGCCGCTGTACGACCGGCTCGATGCCGACATCGCCTACGCCATGCTCGGCCTCAACGCCGTCAAGGGCGTGGAGATCGGCGCCGGCTTCGCCAGCGTGGCGCACCGGGGCAGCACGCACGGCGACAGCCTCACGCCGGAGGGCTTCAAGGGCAACAACGCTGGCGGCATCCTCGGCGGCATCAGCACCGGGCAGGATCTGGAAGTGCAGATCGCGATCAAACCCACCAGCTCCATCCTGATTCCCCGCGAGACCATCGACACGGCCGGCCAGCCCACCGAAGTCATCACCAAGGGCCGCCACGACCCCTGCGTGGGCATCCGCGCCACCCCCATCGCCGAGGCCTTGCTGGCCCTGGTGGTGATGGACCACGCGCTGCTGCACCGCGCGCAATGCGGCGACGTGCAGCTGCCCACGCCGGACATCGCGGCCCAGGCGCGCGGCTGAACCCCCGGCCGTCTGGCCTGCCGTGGTCGAGCGCCGCCAACTCTTCCCTTTCGCCGCGCTGTCCGCGAGCTACTTCGCGCACATCGGCTTTTTCAACCCCTACTTGCCGCTGTGGCTGAAAGAGCTCGGCTTCGGCTTGATCGCCATCGCCGTGCTGACCTCGGTGCAGTCGGCCACGCGCCTGTTCGCACCCTACCTGTGGGGTTCGCTGAGCGACCGCACCGGTGAGCGCGTGCGCCTGCTGCGCTTTGGCGCCACCACCGCACTGCTGCTCTCGCTGGGCCTGTGGTTCGACGGGGGCGGCGTGGTGCTGTTCGTGGTGCTGCTGCTCATGTTCAGCCATACCAGCGGCATGATGCCCATGAGCGAGGCCGCGCTCGCCCACCTGGTGAGCCAGAGCGGCGCCTTCGACGCGAAGCGCTACGGCCGCGTGCGCCTATGGGGCTCGCTGGGCTTCCTGGTCACGGTCGTCGCCGCAGGCCTGTGGTTCGAGCGCTTTGGCCTGGTGCACTTCCCGGCCTGGACGCTGGGCACGCTCGCCGCCGTGGCCGTCAGCGCCTGGCTGCTGCCCGACTTCCGCGAACCCGCCCACGCCACGCAGGCGCCCCAGCCCGGCGTGTGGCCGGTGCTGCGCCAGCCGCCGGTGCGCTGGTTCTTCGCGGCGGTGTTCTTCCACGTGCTCGCGCACATCTTCATCTACGTCTTCTTCTCGCTCTACCTGGACTCGCTGGGCTACAGCAAGACCGTGATCGGCCTGATGTGGGCGCTGTCGGTGGTGATCGAGATCGGCTGGTTCTTCACGCAGGGCCGCTGGCTGCCGCTGCTCTCGCTCTCGGGCTGGCTGGTGCTGGCCGCCGCACTGATGTCGCTGCGCATGGGCCTCACGGCCGGCTTCGCACTGGTGTGGCCGGTGCTGCTGCTGGCGCAGGCCCTGCA
>JAGKSX010000121.1 GCA_018993155.1 Hydrogenophaga sp. | reverse complement strand
GAGGGCGAGTGATGGGGAGTCGTCAGATTGTTGTTATTAGTGGAAAAACATGCAGCGGCAAGACTGGACTTGCAGATCTTCTGGAAAAAGAATTTCAGTTTCATGTAATTCGAACGAGGCAAATCCTCTGTGAACTAAGCGTAGGGCCGCCCGAAGCTGAGGTTGATCGGCGAGATCTAATGCGGCGCGCGCAAGAATTGAATGCCGCCTCAGAATCTCGCTGGGCTCTCCACTCCACGCTAGCAGCCCTCAAAACTCTGGATCCAACTAAACCAGTAGTAGTTGATCATCTAAGCACTCCGCAGCAGGTTCTCCAATTTCGAGAGGCTTTCGGAGAGAACCTAGTGCATGTTCATCTCTACGCGAGTACAGCAACGCTGCTTGAGCGCTACGCGCACACCGAAGGCTTCGGCGGCAACGCAGCTACCTACGACGAGATCGATCATCTGAAGGAGCAGAGTTCGATAGACGCGCTGAAGGACGATGCCGACGTCCGCATCTTCACCACGCGCTCTGACGCGCGCGATACGTTGGTGCGCGTGGCCGCCCGCCTTCACTTGTTCACCTCGCCCGAGATCCGTTGCGTGGATGTACTCATAGGCGGGCAGTACGGAAGCGAAGGAAAAGGGAACGTGGTCGCCTATCTGGCCAGGGAGTACGACGTTATGGTGCGCGTCGGTGGCCCCAACGCAGGACACACCGTCGCGAGCCCACGAGGCCCGTATACATACCATCACCTTCCGTCTGGCGCGAGAGACGTCGGTGCTCGGCTGCTCTTGGGGCCCGGGATGACAATCCGCCTTCCCGGATTGTTCAAGGAAATCAAGGAGTGCGGCATCGGTCCCGAGCGGCTGTTTATTGATCCGCAAGCATCCATCATCGAAGACGAAGACCTCGAAGGTGAATCAAAGCACCTCGTTTCAACTATTGCATCGACTGGTAGCGGCAGCGGTGCAGCAAGTGCTCGCAGGATTCTGTCCCGTGGAAAATCAATCCGTTTGGCTCGCGATGTACCCGAGCTTGCCCCCTACGTTGGCGTGCCCGGAAACTACCGTGGCTCGACGACGGATCGTCTAGAAGAGGCATATCGGCAAGGGGGCTCCATCCTGCTAGAAGGAACTCAAGGCAGTGGTTTAAGCATGTTTCACGGCATCTACCCGTACGTAACCTCTCGCGACACAAATGTGGCCGGTTGTTTGGCGGAGGCAGGAATTTCGCCTAGTAGGGTTCGAAAAATTCTTATGGTTGTGAGAACGATGCCAATCCGAGTGGGAGATCCCGATGGAGATCAGGGGCACACGTCCGGCCCCCTCAAACATCCAACCACCTTCGATGAAATTGCACAGATGGCCCAGCTCGACGCCACAGCATTGCACACAGCAGAGCGGACATCTACAACGAAGCGAAGGCGCCGCGTTGGTTGGTTCGAGTGGGAGCAGTTTCGTAAGGCCTGCGCACTGAATGCACCCACAGACATCGTTCTGACTTTCGCCGACTACATCGATGCAAAGAATCGCCGCGCACGCCGGTTTGAACAACTCTCGCCCGACACCATCAAGTTCGTCGAAGAACTTGAGCGCGTCTCTCAAGCACCAGTTTCTCTCATCAACACACGCTTCCCAAGAGGCCCAGAGGGTTTTGGCGATATGCGGTCAGTCATCGATCGACGCAATTGGACCGCACGCACAACTTCATTGAGGTAATTAAGTTGGAAATTACGCGACTAATCGATACTTCTCCAAGGCTCTACCACATGGCCGAAAAAGGAACGTGGGAAAGCATCAGAAACCGAGGACTCCTGAGCGCAAGCGCCGTGCTCACTCACTTTAAGGTGTCGGGCGAGGAGCGCAGAGCGATGGAAGCGGAGCAGCGCCCACGAAAAATGGAGGTGGGCGTGGGCCGCCCTGACAGCATCGTTCTTCGTGATCAAAAGCCTATGCCGAAGGAAAGGCTCGCGAAAGCTCTGAAGGATGGAACCACGCCTGAAGAGTGGTATCGCCTTATAAACTCGAAAGTGTTTTTCTGGGCGCATGAAGCGCGCCTGTTGACACTCTTAAACGCGCGAGACTATCGATCCCTGGAACACGATGTTCTAACGATCGATACAGCCCCCTTCGTTCGGGCTTACAGCAACCGGATCTGGTTGTGTCACATGAACTCTGGAAACACGTGGCCTATCCCGCATCATCGAGGGAAAGATGTCTTCAAGCGCATAGAGGCCTATCCCACTAATGCAAAAGGCAATCCACTCAAACCGGTCGCCGAGGTGGTTGTGGACGACCAAGCTCCGAACATCGCCGATTATGTAATCGAGGTGAGAAGAATGAAGGGCGCACAGGTGCTTGAAAAGCTGGTCTGAGTCGCATGGATGATCTTCGCACGAGTGCTATGCGGGTACGTTGTACAGCGCACTTCGGACCTTGAGTTGCATCGTTGCGAAGTTCCGCAGTCCGTCTGAAGCGGCCTTGGGGTCACTTTCAAACGTGGCACTTTCCAAGCCTTACCCGTCTGCCCCCAGGAGACCCAATGCACCCCGAAGATAACTGCGACGTCCTGGTCATCGGCGGCGGCCCCGCCGGCTCGACCATCGCGGCCCTGCTCGCGCGCGAAGGCCGCAAGGTGGTGTTGCTGGAGAAAGAGCACCACCCCCGCTTCCACATCGGCGAGTCGCTGTTGCCCGGCAACGTGGCCTTGTTCGACAAGCTCGGTGTGCGCGACCAGATCGAAAAAATCGGCATGCCGAAATTCGGCATCGAGTTCGTGCCGCCCGATCTGGACTACTGCAGCTATGTCGATTTCGCCGAGGGTTGGGACCCTTCCATGGCCTCGGCGTGGCAGGTGCGCCGCTCCGAGATGGACGAGCTGCTGTTTCGCCATGCGGCCAAGGTGGGCGCCGAGGCGCTCGAAGGCGCCAAGGTGACGGAGGTGGCTTTCGACGACGAGGGCGCCAGTGCCGAAGCCGTGCTCGACAGCGGCGAAAAGCGCCGCTGGCGCGCCCGCTTCGTGGTGGACGCCACGGGCCGCGACACCTTGCTGGCGAACAAGTTCAAGTGCAAGCAGAAGAACAAGGACCACAACAGCACGGCGCTGTTCGGCCATTTCCGCGGCGCGCGGCGCCTGGAAGGCAAGCGCGAGGGCAACATCAGCATCTGCTGGTTCGAGCACGGCTGGTTCTGGTTCATCCCGCTGGCCGATGGCACCACGAGCGTGGGCGCGGTGTGCTGGGCCTACTACCTGAAGGCGCGCGATAAGCCGCTGAAGGACTACTTCTTCGACACGATCGCCCTGTGCCCGGAGCTGCACGACCGCCTGAAGAACGCCACGCTGGTGGACGACCAGGTGCATGCCACGGGCAACTTCTCGTACTCGAGCACGCACGCCACTGGCGACCGCTACCTGATGGTGGGCGATGCGTTCACGTTCATCGACCCGATGTTTTCTTCCGGCGTGTTCCTGGCGATGCAGAGTGGCTTTGACGGCGCGCAGTTCGTCGCCACGGCGCTGGACGCGCCGCAGCGCCTGCCGGCGGCCCGCGCCGCGTACGAGAAGCGCGTGCGCATCGGCCCGCGCGACTATTCGTGGTTCATCTACCGCGTCACCAACCCCACCATCCGCGACATGTTCATGCACCCGAACAACCGCTTCAAGGTGAAGCAGGGTCTCATGTCGCTGCTGGCGGCGGACATTCACCACGGCCCGGCGTATCGGTTGTCGCTGCTGATGTTCAAGCTGATCTACTACGTGGTCTCGGTGGCGAACTGGCGCCGCACGTATGCGGGCTGGAAGCGGCACCGCTTCAACATCCGCGACATGGGGGCGCTGCGCGGCGAGACGATCATGAAGGCGGACTGACCGACGAGGTCTTTTCTCAGGGCCGCACGGCGGTGTACTCCGAGAACACGCCGAGCTCGGTGTGGCGCTGCACTTGCTGGAAGCCGGCGCGCTCCATGGCCTGCAAAATCTGCGCCGGCGGAATGCAGGTTTCGATGGTGTCCCAGTAGTAGCGCCACAGCTCCGCGCTGCCGCGCTCGCGGGCCACAATGCGCGCCAGGGTGGGCACGACGCGGCGCATGTAGAACTTCACCAGCGCGCGCGACACGCGGCTCGAAGGCTGGCTGATCTCCAAAATCAGCAGCCGGCCGCCGGGCCGCAGCACGCGGTGGAACTCGCGCAGCGCGGCGTCCACGTCCGACACGTGCCGGAAGGCGTAGCCGAAGCTCAGGAAGTCGGCTTCGCCGGCGGCGCAGGGCAGCTCTTCCGCGCGGCCGGCCCGCAGTTCCACGCCCGGCAGGTCCACCTGCGCCAGCATGCCGGGGCTCGGGTCCACGCCGATCAGGCGGCCGTGTTCGCCGATCAGCGCGCAGGCTTCGCGCGCGAGCAGGCCGGTGCCGATGCCCACGTCCACCACGTTGTCGCCAGCCGCCAGGCCCGCGCGGGCCAAGGCTTCGCGCCGGTACCAGCCGCCGGTGCCGAAGGCCATGGCGCGCTCGATGCGGTCGTAGTCGACGGCGGTTTCGTCGAAGATGCGGCGCACGTAGCGCGCATGGTCGGCTTCGTCGCGGTAGTAGGCGGGCAGGGGCGCATGCGGCAGGGAAGGGGTGGTGGGTTCCATCGAAGGTCTGCTCCTTGGGTCAGTGGCCGGGTGGGTGGGTAATGGGTGCATTGTTGACGCAATAGAAACAGACTACTCCTGGTTATCGTCTTTATCTGAAGCGAGGCCGTGCCTATAGTTCTTTCCATGGGCTTCCACCTTCGTCATCTTCATGGCGCCATCAGCGCAAGCGCGCTTCGCGCCGTCTTCCAGGCCGCGGCTCCACCGCCTTCCTGACCGTCCCCGCCCCCCTGTTCCTTCCATGGAAATGCCAACCCCGGTTTTCGCCAGGGACGGCCTCGTTCGCCCTCAACTTTCTTTACCCAAGAAAAGACACCATGAAAAAGATCGCCACCGCAGCTGCTCTTGCAGCACTTGCAGTTCCTTCCTTCGCGCAGTCGAGCGTCACGCTGTATGGCGTGGCCGACATGTTCTATCAGTACGCCGATGGCGCGAACTCGCTGTCCCGCGCGCAGTCGGGTGGCCTGGCCGGCAGCCGTTTCGGCTTGCGTGGCACGGAAGACCTGGGCGGCGGGCTGCGCGCGAACTTCACGCTGGAAGGCGGCGTGAACCTGGACGACGGCACCAGCGGCCAGGGCGGCGCGATGTTCGGCCGTCAGGCGCATGTGGGCCTGTCCGGCGCCTTCGGCTCGGTCTCGCTCGGCCGCCAATACACCGCGCTCTACGCCGCCACGAACGACCACAGCCTGTTCACCAGCGCGCCCGCCGGCCCGTCCACCGCACTCATCGGTGGCTTCGGTGGTGGCTACGAGCTGGTGCGCGGCGCGTCGGCCACGGCAGCGCCTCCTCAGGCGGGCGCCACGGGCAACGGTGCGCCCGCGCGCATCAACAACTCGATCAAGTACGAGTCCCCGAGCCTGGCCGGCTTCAAGCTGGGCGCGGTCTACGGCATGGGTGAAGTCGCGGGCGCCAGTGGCGACAACCAGGTGATGGAAGCCTCGGTGCGCTACACCGGCCATGGCTTCGACGTGATCGGCTCCTACCTCACCGACGAGGCCCGCGGCGGCATCGGCGTGAATTCGACGGACGCGCGCATCGGCACGCTGTCGGGCGCCTACAACTTCGCGCCGTTCCGCGTGGTGGCTGGCTACATCAACTTCGACGACAAGCGCGTGGCCGATCTCGATGGCGAAGGCGCCTGGGTCGGTGTGGACTACCAGACCGGCAAGACCACCTGGAAGGCGCAGTACGTGCTCAACTCGCCCAAGAACCTGAGCAACGCGGACAGCAAGGCCTTTGGCGTGGGCGTGGTGTACGACCTTTCCAAGCGCACGGCCCTGTATTCGAGCCTGACCCGCTTCCGCAACGACGCGAACGCCGGTGCCGGTGGCGTGGGCCGTTTCAATGCGTCCCTGCCGGCCGGCCTGACCTCGGCGGCGGACAACGACATCACCGAGTTCGCCGTCGGCATCCGCCACACGTTCTGAACTTTTTCTGCAAGGCGCCGCTCAGACTTGAACAGGCCGGCGCTCTCGCCATGACTCTCCAAGGGTGGCCCATCCCAGATGACTCCACCTTTTTCACAGCCCCTTCGGGGGCTGTTTTTTTTGCGAGCGGCTTTTCTACTGGCGCGCGCGCCGGCGCGAGCCGCTGCGCTCGGCCACTTCGAAGATCACCATGCCCACCAGCATGGCCGCCACGAACACCGCGGCCTTCCATTCGCCGGACGCCATGGAGACGATGCCTGGGCCCGGGCAAAAGCCCGCCAGGCCCCAGCCGGCGCCAAACGTCAGGCCGCCGATGACGAGGCGCTTGTCGATCTGGGTCGCCTTGGGCAGGTGCATGGCGCCACCGAGCAGGTTGGTGGTGCGCCGGCGCGCCAGTGCGAAGGCAAAGAAGCCCACCGCGATCGCGCCGCCCATGACGAAGGCCAGCGAGGGGTCCCAGCTGCCGAAGAGGTCCAGGAAGCCGAGCACCTTGCCCGGGTCGGTCATGCCCGAGAGCAGCAGGCCCAGGCCAAACAGCAGGCCCACGAAAAACTCGGTGATGCGGTGCATGTGAAGGCTCCTTACAGAACGTGGCGAACCACGAAGACCATGGCGAAACCGGCGCCCATGAAGGCGAGGGTGGCCACCAGCGAGCGGGGCGACAGGCGCGAGAGCCCGCACACCCCGTGCCCGCTGGTGCAGCCCGAGCCGTAGCGCGTGCCCAGGCCCACCAGCAGCCCGGCGGCCACGATGGTGGCCGAGCCCGCGTCGATGCGCGGTGCCTGCGCGAAGCCGGCGGGCGCGAGCAGGCCGTAGACCAGCGGTGCCGCCAGCATGCCCAGCAGGAAGGCGATGCGCCAGCCGGCGTCGCCCAACTTCGGCGGCAACAGGCCACCCAGGATGCCGCTGATGCCCAGCACCCGGCCATTGAGCAGGATGAACAAGGCCGAAGCCACACCCAGCAGAATGCCGCCGGCCAGCGAGGCCCACGGCGTGAAATTCGCCCAATCGATGCTCATCGCTTTTTTCCCTTCTTGTCGCAGAACTGTGCGTACAGCACCTGCATCACCGCCAGCGCCTGGGGGCTGTCGAGCAGGTAGTAGATGTTCTTGCCTTCGCGGCGCGTGCTCACCAGCGCTTCTTCGCGCAACACGGTGAGCTGCTGCGACAGCGTGGGCTGCACGATGCCGAGCAGCTCTTCAAGCTCACCCACGCGGTGTTCGCCCTGAGAGAGCTGGCAAAGGATCAACAACCGGTCCGGGTTGGACAGCACCTTCATCAACCGGCAGGCTTCGGCCGCGGCCGCCTGCATGTCGTCAAGGTCAAGGGTGGCGTTCTTCATCGCAATGGAATTTCCGGTTCGTCGTCCATGCTCAGACTATATTGACTGACAATATATCTGTCAATAAACTATTAACGGCTTATTTGATGGTGCCCCCATGAACCCAGCTGGGGGGGCTTTGATACCCGCTCGATGAAGAAGCCGTGACGGCGGGCTCGGTCGCTCAGGGCGTCAAGAGCCACTGCTGGCGGGCGGCTTCCTGAAGGAAACCGATCACGGCCCGCACCCTGGCTGCGTTGCGCCGGCTGGGCAGCGAAACGGCGTACATCGTGTAGGCCGTGCCGGAGGCGAACGGTGCCAGGACCTCGGCCAGGTGGCCTCTGGCCACGTCTGCCGCGGCCAACGGACGCGACAGCATGCCGATGCCCGCCCCGGCCACCAGAGCGTGGTGCACAAGGGCCGAGGTGTTCGCGGCGAGCTGCGACCGGACAGTGACATCCACCACCCTGCCCGCCTTGCGGAATGCCCAGGTCACGGCGGGTCCTTGCCCGGTGTGTGTGACGGTCTGGTGCTGGTGCAGTTCATGCGGATCGGCCGGCTCACCATGCTGGCGCAAATAGGCGGGCGAGGCATACAGGCGCCGCTCGAACGACCCCAGTTCGCGCGCGACCACCGACTCGCTGCTGCCCACCGTGGTGCGCAAGGCCACGTCGATGCCATCCGTCACCAGGTCGGCCACGCGGTCATCGGCCACCAGCTCGATCCGCAGAGCCGGATACCGCTCGCGCAGCTGGGCCAGGCACGGCACGACCAGTTCCTCGCAGATCTCCTGGCTCGAGGCCAGCCGCAGCGCGCCGGCGACGCGGTTTCGCTGCTTGGACAGCGCGGCAGAGATGTCTTCCATCTGGGCCAGCAGCGCACGCGCTTCCTGCGCCAGCTCGGCCCCTTCGGGCGTCGCCGACAGCCCATGCGTGGAGCGGCGCAGCAGGCTCACGCCGTACCCGGCTTCGAGGCGGTCCACGCCGCGTGTGACCACCGAAACCGCCACGTTCATCTCTCGTGCGGCGGCGGAGAACGACCGCAGATCGAGCGATCGCACAAGCCACCGCAGGTCCGCAGGGTCCGGCAGAAAGTGTTTCATCGAACTGGCCTTTGCGTCTGGAGCAAAGCCAATTATCGCGGCGGCAGCCTCCTCAGCGCGCCGGCGCCACGCGCCAGACCGTGTTGGACAGATCGTCGGCCACGATCAGGGCACCCTTGGGGTCCACGGTCACGCCGACCGGGCGGCCCATGGTCTTGCCATCGCTCTGGAAGCCGGTGACGACGTCCACCGCCGGCCCGTTGGGGCGGCCGTTGGCGAAGGGCACGAAGACCACCTTGTAGCCCACGGGCTCGTCCCGGTTCCAGCTGCCGTGCAGGCCGATGAAGGCGCCTTCGCCAAACGGCGCCGCGAACCCCGGCGGCACAAAGGAAAGCCCCAAAGGCGCCGAGTGCGAGGGCAGGGCGAAGTCCGGGCGCACCGTGGCTTGCACTTTCTTGTCGTCCTGAGGCTGCACGCGGCGGTCGACGTTCGGGCCCCAGTACGCGTAGGGCCAGCCATAGAACGCGCCTTCCTTCACCGACGTGAGGTAGTCCGGCACGAGGTCGGGGCCGAGTTCGTCGCGCTCGTTCACCACCGCCCAGAGTTGCCGGGTGGTGGGCTCGAACGCCAGCGCCGTGGGGTTGCGCAGGCCGGTGGCGAAGGTGCGCGTGGCGCCCGTGGCAGCGTCGATCTGCCAGACCACGGCGCGGTTCTCTTCCACCGCCATGCCGCGCTCGCCGATGTTGCTGTTGGAGCCGATGCCCACGTAGAGGTAACGGCCGTCGGCATCGGCCGCGAGCGACTTCGTCCAGTGGTGGTTGACCGCCGAAGGCAGCTTGGTGACGCTCACGGGCGCCGCGCTGGCCTGGGTCTGCCCGGCCACGTAATCGAAGCGCACCAGCTCGTCCTGGTTGGCGACATACAGCTTGTTGCCCACCAGCGCCAGGCCGTAGGGCGCATTGAGGTCCTTCGCGTAGACCCATCGGCCTTCGTAGGTGCCATCGCCATCGGCATCGCGCAACAAGGTCAGCTGGTCACCGCCTTTGACGGCCGTGTTGCCTCTGGCCTTGATGAGGCCGGCGATGTAATCCTTGGGTTTGAGCACGGGGGCGCCTCCGCCTTTGCCCTCGGCCACCAGGATGTCCCCATTGGGCAGCACCAGCGACTGGCGCGGGACCTTCATGTCGGTGGCGATGGACGTGATCGTCCAGCCTTGCGGCACGGTGGGGCGGCGGCCACCCCAATCGGCAGGTTCCGCGATGCGCATGCTGGGCAGCAAGCCCCGCTGCGGGGGCGGCAGCTCCGGGTTGGCGGGCTGCTGTGCGCCACTCGCTGCGGCGGCCAAGGCCAAGGTGACGCCCAGCCAGCGGGCCCGGGCCGTCATGCCGTCCTCCGCAGGAAGCCGGCAAGCCCGCTCGCGCTGGCCGCCACGGCGAGCACCAGCACCACCACCGACAGGATCAACCCGCCCGGCATCGCCGCCCAGCCGTCCTTGCCGTGGATCAAGGCATTGATGAAGCCGACCACGAAGGTGAGCAGCAGCAAGGCGAGGTAGATCAGGCCGCCCCGCTGGCGGCGGGCAGCCGAACGCAGCACCTCCACCGCAGCCCACAGCAGCACCGGGCCGGCGATCAGCAAACCGCCCGCGTTCAACCACGCGGCGAAGTTCACCCACTGGATCTCCTGGCTGCTGGCGTAGGCCCAGTCGCTGAGCAGCGCGCCCAGGAAGAGCGGCACGGAGGAGAGGGCGAAGATGGCATGCATTGGGATATTCACGGTCGAACAGCGGGGTGGCTGGGACCATGATCGCCAGGGGCTGGGGCACGCGTCTGTTCGCCAGCGAACAGTGCGCGATGTCGCTCCGTGGTGTCATGCGCGTGGGAGTCGCGGGCCTCAGACCCGGCCTGCGCACCACGTGGAGGTACATGCCTTGGACGAACTGAGGAGGTGGGTTCCATACTGCGGCGAGGCACCCGGCCCGGAGGTCTGGCTGAGCCGATGGAACCTCGACCCCGTGCTCGGGGCGATTCTGTTGCTGGCGGCGCTGGCCCTCTGGCGCATGCCGGTGGGCAGCGATGTCGCGCCCCGCCGGCACCTGAGCCTGTGGGGTGCGTGGGTCCTCGCGGTGGTGCTCTACGTGTCGCCGCTGTGCGCCCTGAGCTCGGCCTTCTTCACCGTGCGGGTGGTCCACCACCTCGCGCTTGTGTTGGTGATGGCGCCCTTGCTGGTGTTCGGCCTGGAGCCCTGGCTGCGTCGCCTGCCGGCGTCGCTCTGGAGCGCCACGGCCATGGCCACCGTGGTGTTCTGGATCTGGCATGCGCCGGCGCCGTACGCGGCGGCCCTGTCGTCGGACTTGATGTACGCGCTGATGCAACTCACGCTGCTGGCCAGCGCGATGGTTTTCTGGCTCGCGGTCCGTCGAGCCGGGCCGGCCGCGGCGATGGGCGCCGTGCTGGTCACCACGGTGTTGATGGGGCTGCTGGGCGCCTTGATCACCTTCGCCGTGCGGCCGCTGTACCCCCCGCACTTCGCGTCCACGCTGAGCTGGGGCATCGCGCCGCTGGAAGACCAGCAACTCGCCGGCATCACGATGTGGGCGCCAGGCAGCATCGCCTACCTCGCCGCCGCGATGTGGATCGGCTGGCGCTGGATGGCCGCCGAGCGCGCGCGGGGCGCGCACGCCGAGCCCGCATGAACCTCATTGCCGCCATCGAATGGGCCGAGGGCTACCACCGGCGCGGCCTGTACTCGCCGATCGGCGTCACCTTCCACTGGGTGATGGCCGCGCTCATGGTCTTCCAGCTGGCCCATGGCTGGTACCTGGGCTGGCAGCCGGTGGGCGGCGACAAGTACCTCGGTTACCAGACCCACACGCAGGTCGGCCTGACGATCATGCTGCTGGGCACGCTGCGCCTGTTCTGGCGCAGCCAGCTCGGCAGCCCCGACACCGTGGACGAATCCTCATTGGCCGGCAAGGCCAGCCGCGTGCTGCAGACCTGGTTCTACTTCAGCTTTTTCGCGTTGCCCATCAGCGGCTGGGTCATGTGGTCCACCCTGCCGAGCGACCTGCCGCTGTCGATCGCGGGCCTGATCCCGTTTCCCAACCTGCCTTTCGACCAGTTGTCCGAGGGCCTGCAGCACCGCCTGATGCAGTGGGCCGCGACCACCCACTTCTGGATCGTGTGGATCACGGCGCTCATCATTCCCGGCCACGCCGGGGCGGCCGTGCTGCACCACGTGATCAAGCGGGACCGCGTCCTGCCTTCGATGCTCGACCTCAACGGTCCGCAATCGCCGGGCGTGGTGGGATCCGCGCCAGATAAAGGCCCAGTTGCCTGACCTCCCCGGCATCGAGCCGCTGCGCCACCTCCAACATCACATGATTGCCGTCATTGCGCCGTTTCGACCGCTGCCAGTCCTGCAATTGCTGGCTCAGGTAGAAGGCCGGCTGGGCGTTGAGCGGCGGCCCGTTCGCGGTGCCCACGCCTTCGACGCCGTGGCACTGCTGGCAGGCGCGCGCATACAGCGCCGGGGTCGCGGCATCGATGGTTTCCTCCGTGGCGGGCGCCACCGCCTGCGGCGGCAGCGCGGCGTAGTGGTTGGCCACCCGCACGCGCTCGTGGCTGTCGAGGAAACGCGCCACGTCGCGCATCACCTCGTGCGGCCGCAGGCCGGCGGCGTAGTCTTCCATCTGCTTCTGCAGGTAGCCCGCCGGCAGGCCGGCGAGACGCGGCGCGTCGAAACCATTGCCCTCGCCGCGCACGCCGTGGCAGGTCGCGCAGGCGTAGCGCGCGCCGGCTTCGCCGCCGCTCATCGCGATGAGTTCGCCGCTGCGGCTCCAGGGGTCGTCGCTGGGGGTCTGGCGGTCGGTGCAGGCCGTGGTCAGGAGCAGGGCGCACAGGGCCAGCCACCGCCGGCCGGTGTTCGCGGGCCGGTGTTGTCGTTGCAACGACGGGTGTGGGCGCATGGGAGCTAGATCATCGTTCATGCCGGGCGCCCGTGGTGCATCGAAGGGGTATTCCGGCCGCTGGCTGGTGCTGGCCTGCTTCAGCCTGGTGGCCTGCGATGGCCCGCCCGACCGCACGCCGACCCTGGCCGACGCCGACGTCGCCACCGGTCGACGGCTCGTCACCGACAAAGGCTGCGTGGCCTGCCACACCTTCCCCGACGTGAAGTGGCCGCGCGGCGGTCTCGGGCCCTCGTTGCACGGCTTCGCCCGGCAGGGCCTGATCGCCGGGCAGCTGCCCAACCAGCCCGGCGTGCTGATGCAGTTCGTCAGAAACGCGCCCGGGCTGGTGCCCGGGACGGCCATGCCGGCCATCACGATGTCAGACCAGGAAGCCCGCGATGTCACAGCCTACCTCCTCACGCTCCAGTCTCGCTGAGGCCTTGAGCGGCTGGCCCCCACCCGTGCTCGATCCGCACGGCCCGTTCTCGAACACGGTCACCTCGCTCACCTGGGTGCTGATCGCCCTCGTCACGCTGATCTTCGCGCTGGTCTGCGCGGCCCTGTGGGTGGCGCTGTACGGCAGCGACAAGCTGCGCGCCAGGCTCGGTGGCGAGGGCGTCGTCAAGTGGTTCGGGCTGATCGTCCCCGCCGGCATCCTCTTCCTGCTGCTGGCCTGGGGCATGACGCTGTTCGCGGGCATGACGGCGATCCAGGGCGACGAGCTGCGCATGCGGGTCTCGGGCAACATCTACTGGTGGCGCGTGTCCTACCTGGATGCGGCGGGCAAGGAGATCCACGCCGATGCCAACGAACTGCACATCCCGGTCGGCCAGCCGGTGGTGATCGACATGGTGTCCGAGGACGTGATCCACAGCTTCTGGGTGCCCAAGCTCGGCGGCAAGATGGACATGATTCCGGGCCGCACCAACCGGCTCAAGCTGCAGGCCGACAAGGCGGGGGTGTACGGCGGACAATGCGCCGAGTTCTGCGGCGGGGCGCACTCGCTGATGGGCTTCGTGGTCGTGGCGCACGAGCCCGCCGACTGGCAGCGCTGGCGCGAGGCGCGGCTGGCGCGCCAGCAGCCCCAGTCGGCCCCGGCCCCCGTCAACGACGAGGTGCTGCGCGGCCGCCAGCTCTTCGGCGACATGGGTTGCGCGGCCTGCCACCGCATCGCCGGCACGGCTGCGCAAGGCGTGTCGGGCCCCGACCTCACGCACATCGGTTCGCGGCAGTCGCTGGGCGCCGGCATCCTGCCGAACAACCGCGGCACGCTGATCGGCTGGATCGGCGACAGCCAGTCGATCAAGCCCAACAACCGCATGCCCGCCTACCGCTCGCTGCAGGCCGCCGAGCTGCACGCCCTGGCCGCGTACATGGAGTCCTTGAAGTGACGGGCCGCATTCCCTCCGGCGTGGCGGGCGCGCTCGACGACGCGGCGAGCGCGCCGCCGGAAACCGGTTTCGACGCGCGGCTCTACGAGCGCTTTCCCACCAAGGGCCGACGGCCGCGAGGCGAGCTGGAGGAACTGAAGAAGGTCTGGGAAACGCCCACGGGCTGGCGCGCCTTCAGCGCCGTCAACAACAACTTCATCGGCTTCCTGTTCATCGTCACGGCCTTCGGCTTCTTCGTCGCCGCCGGTGTGCTCTCGCTGGTGATGCGCGTGCAGCTGTCCGCGCCGCTGGCCGGCATCGTGCCGCAGGAAACCTACAACCAGCTGTTCACCATGCACGGCTCGGTGATGATGTTCCTGTTCGCCGTGCCCGCCGTGGAGGCCATCGCCGTGATGCTGCTGCCGCAGATGATCGGCGCGCGCGACCTGCCGTTTCCTCGGCTGTCGGCCTACTCCTACTGGGCCTACCTGATCGGCGGCGTCGTCTTCTTCTGCTCGATCTTCTTCAGCCTGGCGCCATCCGGCGGCTGGTTCATGTACCCGCCGCTGACCTCGACGACCTTCTCGCCGGGGATCAACGCAGATTTCTGGCTGCTGGGCATCGGCTTCATCGAGATCTCGGCCATCGCCGGGGCCATCGAGATCATCGTCGGGGTGCTGCGCAACCGCGCCCCGGGGATGACCCTGGACAAGCTGCCGATCTTCGCCTGGGCGATGCTGATCTTCGCCTGCATGATCATCATCGCCTTTCCGTCGATCATCCTGTCGACCCTTCTGCTGGAGGTCGAGCGGGCGCTGGGCTGGCCCTTCTTCGACGCGCTGAAGGGCGGCGACCCCCTGCTGTGGCAGCACCTGTTCTGGTTCTTCGG
>JAGKSX010000120.1 GCA_018993155.1 Hydrogenophaga sp. | reverse complement strand
GGCCCGGCAAAGCCGGTTCCTCGGCATCTCTGGATTCAGACACCTCACTCCACATTTGCAGCCATGGCACAGACCGAATTCTTCGACGCACTGGAAACGCGCTCGGCCGATGAGCGCGAGGCCGCGCACATGGCAGCCCTGCCCGTGCAGATTGCGCATGCACAGAGGAATGCGCCCGCGTTTGCCGAGCTGCTGGCGGGCGTGGACGCTTCCGCCATCACCTCGCGCGCGGCGCTGGTCAAGCTGCCGGTGATTCGCAAGCACGAGCTGCTCGAGCGGCAGAAGGCGCACCGCGCCCAGGACCCGTTCGGCGGCTTCTCGGCCTTGCGCTGGGGGCCAGGCATGAGCCGGGTCTGCGCCAGCCCGGGTCCGATCTACGAGCCCGAGGCCAGCACGCGCGACTACTGGCGCGCGGCGCGCGCCCTCTTCGCGGCCGGCTTTCGCAGCGGGGATCTGGTGCACAACGCCTTCAGCTACCACATGACGCCAGGCGCCTTTATCCTGGAATCGGGCGCGCTCGCCGTCGGATGCACCGTGTTTCCGGCCGGCACCGGTCAGACCGAGCAGCAGCTCCAGGCCATCGCCGAGCTGCGGCCCCAGGCCTACACCGGCACGCCGAGCTTTCTGCGCATCCTGATCGAAAAGGCGGCCGCGACCGGCGCCGCCGTTTCCAGCCTGCGCAAGGCCTCGGTGGGCGGCGAAGCCTGCCCGCCCAGCCTGCGCGACTGGTTCGCCGAGCGCGGCGTGGCGGTCTACCAGAGCTACGCCACCGCCGACCTGGGCCTGGTGGCCTACGAGACGAGCGCGCGCGAGGGCCTGGTGGTGGACGAGGGCGTCATCGTCGAGATCGTGCGCCCCGGCACCGGCGAGCCCGTGCCCGAGGGCGAGGTGGGCGAGCTGGTGGTCACCACCCTGAACCCGGCCTACCCGCTGATCCGCTTCGGCACCGGCGACCTCTCGGCCATCCTGCCCGGCGCCTGCCCGACCGGGCGCACCGCACCGCGCATCAAGGGCTGGATGGGGCGCGCCGACCAGACCACCAAGGTGCGCGGCATGTTCGTGCACCCGGCCCAGGTGGCCGACATCGCGCGGCGCTTCCCGCAGGTGAAGAAGGCCCGCCTGGTCGTCAGCGGCGAGATGGCCAACGACCAGATGTGCCTGCGTGTGGAGGCCAGCGTGGCCGACAGCGCTCTGCAGCAGCAGATCGAGGCCGCCGTGCGCGAGGTCACCAAGCTGCGCGCCCAGGTCGATCTGATGCCGCCCGGCTCCTTGCCCAACGACGGCAAGGTGATCGAGGACGCGCGCAGCTTGGCCTGAGCCGGTGCTGTCGTGCTTCTTCACCTCGCGCACCTGCATGCATTGCGCACCACGCCATGGCTGCAGGGTTGGAGCAGGGGCCCCACTTCCAGGAACAGGGTTTCGCCCGCACCGCCGTCTCGGGTGGCGCGGCTGATCTGCGTGGCCAGCCTGAAAGGCCGGGCATATGCAGGGCCATCGCACAAGCCTCAGGGCTCGCGCGGGCAACCGCTGCCGGGCCTGCCGTCCAGGTGGGGCATCAGCACCGGTGCCATGGAGCGCAGGATCTGCACCGGCAGGCCGGAGGTGAAGCGGTAGCCGGCGGCGTCCGGTCCGATCACGTAGGCGGTCACGCTGCCGAAGTGACGCGGTCCCAGGTAGAACACGAAGGTGGCCGTGCGGTTCAGGGCCACGCCGCCGCGCCGGTTCACCACCACGCGGTTGTCGCCGGTGCCGGTCTTGCCGCCGGGCGACAGGTCTTCTCCCGAAGCCGACCGAAAACTGCCCGAGAGCCGGCGGGCGGTGCCGGCTTCCACCACTTCCGACAAGGCCTTCTTCAAGGCCTGGGCCACCTCGGGCACCATGACGCGCTCACCTTCGGCCGGCGTGGGCCGCAGCGCCGTTTCCCAGGGTGTGCCTTGCGCGAAACGCAGGTCGGCGATGCGCAGCGTGGGCCGGCGCACCCCGCCGTTGACGATGATGCCCATCAGCTCGGCCAGCGCGGCGGGCCGGTCCCCGGAACTGCCCAGGGCCGTGGCCAGCGACGGCACCAGATGGCCGAAGGGGTAACCCAGCCGGGCCCACCGGCGGTGGATTTCCAGGAAGGCTTCCACCTCCAGCATGGTGTGGATGCGGGCATCCTGCGCGTCCTTCGCGCGCGTGCGGAACAGCCACCGGTAGACCGCCTGGCGCTCGGCGGCGCTGGCGGCGACCGCCTCGTCCAGCGTGGCCTGGGGGTGTTGCCGGCGGTAGGCCACCAGCCAGAGTTCCAGCGGGTGCACGCGGGCCACGTAGCCCCGGTCCGGCAGGTCGAGGGCGTCGAGCGCGAAGCGCTCGTACAGCTGCGCCACGCGGGGCGCCTCGGGCGCCTTGTCGCCCAGGCGGGCCGAGAGGAAGGCGCCCAGGGCTTCGGGCGATGCCGTGGGCTCCAGGTAGCGGAACACCGCGGTCAGCCGGTCGGCGCCGGGGCGCAGGCCGTCGAGCAGCATGTCGCTCAGCTCGGCCGGTGTGCGGTTGTCGGTCTTGCGCCAGAAGCGGCGCAGGAAGGCCTGGCCTTCGCGGTCGGCGAACAGGGCCAGGTAGGTGTCGCGGCGCGGATCGAGGTGGTCCTCCAGCAGCCGCGCGGTGTCGCCGGGCCCCTGGTACATGGTGTGGCGCACGATCTCGCGCAGCAGGCGCACGAAGGGCAGGTTGATGGAGGCCTGCATGGCCTCGCGCAGGCTGGGCTGCCGCGCGTCGTCCTTCTTGTTGAAGTTGTTGAAGCTGTGCAGGCCGCCGCCGGTGAAGAACTGTTCATGGGGGCTGGCGGAGAAGCGCCGGTCCATCGCCGCTTCCAGCATCGCGCTCAGGCCGTGGTCGTTCGGGCCCGACAGGTAGTCCACGGCCCAGCGGCTCAGGCTGTCCTGCGGGCTGACCTCGGTGGCTTTCAGCGCGGCGGGTTCCAGCGGCGCGAGCCTGGCGTGGAGCTCGGCGACCAGTTCCAGGTAGGTCGCCAGCACCCGCAGCTTGGCGGTGGAGCCCAGCTCCAGCTTGCTGCCTTCGTTGATGTCCAGCGGCTGTTGTGTCGTGTCGGTCTGCACCCGCACCAGGTTGCCCTGCGGCGTGCTTTCCAGCAGGGTGAAGCTGTAGCGCACCTCGCCCAGGGTGTCGGGCTGCAGCAGGCGCTCGCCCATCAGCTCCTGCGAGCGGGCGAAGGCCGGGTCGGTCAGGCGCCCGAGGTAGGTGCTGACCGCGTCCTGCAGCTGGCCGTTCAGCGTGGTGCCGGCCTGGGCGTCGAGCCGGTCCAGGCTGTAGAGCGAGGTGCCGAGCAGGCCGGCCAGCCGGGTGCGCACGGCGGTCGTGCCCTTGCTCGCCGCAGCAGGCAGCAGCGGCGGGTTCTTGGCCATGTCGCGGAACACGAGCTTCTGCCGCAGGGCGGCGTCGCGCCAGGCGGTGTCGATGATGCCGGCCTCGGTCAGCAGGCGCAGGTGGGCGTCGGTGGCGCGGTCGAGTTCCTGGCGGCCCTGCGCGAGGTACCACGAGGGCCGGCGGTGGGCGATCATCAGCGCCACCGCCTGGCGCAGGACGCGGCCGCGGGCCGCGCCGTCGCCAGGGGCCGAGAGCGCGGCCATGGCGCGATCGAAGTCGGTGCCGAACCACACCCACAGGCCATCGCCCAGGCCATGCACTTCGCCATGGCGCGGCGCCGCCGACAGCGGCACCGTGTTGAGGTAGTCCAGCACGAGCTGCCGGCGCACCGGCAGCGTGTCGGTGCCTTGCTGGTAGGCCCGCACCGAGGCCGAGGCCATCTGCCGCAGCTTCTCGCGCGCGTCGTGCGTGATGCCGCCCGGCGAATGGCGGTACTTCTCGATCTGCGTGGCCAGCGTGCTGCCACCGTGCGCGTCGATGTCGGGATCGATCTGGCTGCCCAGCTGCGCGAGCACCGCGCGCGTGAAGCGCAGCCAGTCCACCGCCGGGTTCATCTGCGGGCGCTCGGGGTCGAGCAGGTCGCGGTTCTCGATGAAAAGCAGGGCCTGCACCACCACCGCGGGCACGCTCTCGAAGCTCTCGAAGCGCCGGTAGGGGTAACGGAAGGCGTGCAGCGATTCCCGGCTGCAGTCGAACACGGTCAGTCCGGTGTGGGTCTTCTCCGCGTAGGGGGCGAACCAGCCGCGCTCCAGGTGGGTTCGCAGGGCATCGTCCTGGCGCGACTGCTCCGCGATCTCGAAGCCGCGCTCCCGCAGGCGGGTGGTGAAGGCCGGAAGGCTGGTGTAGCCCATGCGTTCGTCGAACGGGCCGTGGGTGGGGAACCGGATGGGGTCGGCCGGACCAGGGGCGACGTGGTAGTTCAGCGTGGCCGCATAGCCGTGCAGTTCCCGCGCCTGCCAGTGCGAGGTCTGCATCTCCCGGCGCAGCAGCAGCGCGGCGGCCGCGCACAGGATCAGGAGGACCAGCAGGAGCACCCGCCACCGCAGGCGAAAGCCAGGTGGGCGCTGGTACCCGGGTGGGTCACCGGCGTGGGCCGTGTTGGGCGCTGCCTCCATCTGTGGTTCGACCATGTTGTGTTCCATTGGCTTCAAAGCCCCTGTGCGGATCCTGTGCGTGTGTGGACCGTGCCCAGGGTCATCTTGCGCCTGTGCGGGCGCGCTGTTGGGCAGACCGGACCGGCGGCGATGCCACCGCGACGGGGACGGGTGCGGCGTGATGGCTGTCACGCCTGCGGGGTGCGGTGCGCTCGGCGGCGACCTGGCGAACCAGTTGCCAGGCCAGCTCCGCCGGGGGGGTCAAGGTCCGGTGGGCGCGGCGCACCAGCGCGATGTGCCGGTCGATGCGGGGCAGCAGCGGGCGCATCACCAGGCCCTGCAGCCCCGCGGGCGGCAAGGCCAGCATGGGCACGACCGAGATGCCCAGGCCCGCGTCCAGCATGCGGAAGATGGTGGTGACGTGGCCCACTTCCTGCGCCACGGAGGCCTCCACGCCGTGGTGGTGCAAGGCCTCGTCGATCAGGCCCCGGCTGCCGGAGGCGTGGTCCAGCAGCACCAGCGATTCACCGGCCAGATCCGCCCATTTCGCGCCTCGCCGCCGGGCCAGGCGGTGTGAAGGCGGGCAGACGAGGCAGAAGGGCTCGGACAGGATGGTCTCGGCCTGAAGGTCGTCGCGCGCGCCTGTGTCGATCACCACACCGAAGTCCACTTCACCCGCCAGAACGCTGGCCAGGGCATCGTGCTGGATGCGATCCAGCAGCAGCAGGTCCAACCCCGGGTGTTCGCTTCGGCAGCGCGCGATGCATTCGGGCAGCAGGTTGGCCGACAAGGTCGGGCTGCTGGCCACGCGAACCCGGCCATGGCGCTGCGTGGCCTGGCCTCGTGACTCCTGCAGCACGGCATCCAGGTCTTCCAGCACGCGTTCTAGCTGCACGGCCAGGCTGCGGCCGGCATCGGTCAGCACCACCTCGCGCGTGGTGCGGTCGAGCAGCTTGAGCCCGAGGTGCTGTTCCAGTTCGGTCACGCAGCGGCTGACCGCGGGTTGGGACAAGCCGATGTGGGTGCCCGCCCGCGTGAAGCTGCCCTGTGAGGCGACGGCCTTGAAGACCCGCAACTGCCGCAAGCTGACATTCATTTGATATTGGTATCAATGGATCCGATAAATTCATTTTACTGTCGTCGGCGACTGCGGTTCAATGGCCGTCCCACCGACTGACACGCGCGACGCCGCGCGCTCCCGCCATGGCCCGTTCCCGGCTGCTGCCCGACAACTTCACGCTGTATCTCGTTGTGACCGTCGTTCTGGCCAGTCTGTGGCCGGCCCGGAGTGGGTTCGCCCAGGCGCTGAGCTGGGCCACCACGCTGGCGGTGAGCCTGCTCTTCTTTCTGCACGGTGCGAAGCTTTCGCGAGCGGCCATCTGGGCGGGCATCGGGCACTGGCGCCTGCAGTTGATGGTGGTGTCCACCACCTTCGTGCTGTTTCCCTTGCTCGGCTGGGTGCTGGCACCGCTGCTGCGGCCGCTGGTGACGCCCGACCTCTACATGGGCGTCCTGTACCTGTGCGCGCTGCCCGCCACGGTCCAGTCGGCGATCGCGTTCGCCTCCATGGCGCGCGGCAACATTCCCGCGGCCGTCTGCAGCGCCTCGGCCTCGACCTTGCTGGGCGTGGTTCTCACGCCCCTGGTGCTGGGTCTGCTGCTGACGCACAACGCCGCCATGGGCGATCCCCTGCAGGCGGTGGGCCGCATCAGCGTGCAACTCCTGCTGCCCTTCATTGCCGGCCATCTGATGCGGCCCTGGGTGGCGGGTTTCCTGCAGCGCCGCGCTTCCATCATGAAAGTGGTGGACCAGGGCTCCATCCTGCTGGTGGTGTACGCGGCGTTCAGCCACGCCGTCATCGCCGGGCTGTGGTCGCAACTGCCCCTGACGGCCATGCTGGGCCTGCTGGCCGTGTGCGCGGTGCTGCTTGCGCTGGTGCTCACGCTCACGGTCTGGGGCAGCCGCCGGCTGGGCTTCTCGAAGGAAGACGAGATCGCCATCGTCTTCTGCGGATCGACCAAGAGCCTGATCAGCGGCGTGCCCATGGCCAACGTGCTGTTTGCCGCGCCCGTGGCGGGCGCGATCGTGTTGCCGCTGATGGTGTTTCATCAGATGCAGCTGATGGTGTGCGGGGTGATGGCGCAGCGGTATGCGCGCCGCCAGGGGGGATCAGGCCATCTCACCGAAGTGGCCGGCGTTCAACCCAGGGGGGGATAACCACACCTCTGCGGCCACAGGTTGTCGAACGCATGGACCGATGCGCTTGCGTAGAGGCCTGCCTGGGTGAACGGCTCGTTGCGCTGCCAGCGCGCCGCTTCCTCGCGATTCTCGAAGTCGATGGCCAGCAGACTGCCCACCATGGCCGCGCCATCGTCACTTGTCAGGGGCCCTGCAAATGCGATGCGATCGGCCACCCGGGCCAGGTACGCCTTGTGCGATGGCCGCATCGCCTCACGAAGCGCCGCGGCGCCAGGCCGATCCAGCAAGTGAAAAACAAAAATCATGATCGCCTTCGGCTTGTGGCTCGCTGGCGTTTTTATCCGCCGTAGCGGGATTCGATGGTCGACCAGCGATCGAAGCCGACGATCGTCTTGTACGCCTCGAACCCGACGCCGGTGCCCACCAGCTTCAACTCGCCGCTGCGGATGTCCGCAAGGCTTTCCTGCATGACGCGCACGCTGCGCATCAAGAGCGAAATGCCGTAGATGACGATGCGGAACCCGAGGTCTTCCAGTTCCTGCGGGCGCAGGATGGGGGTGCGCCCCCCCTCGAGCATGTTCGCCATCAGGGGCACGCCTGCCAGGTGTCGGCCAATGAGCGCAAGTTCCTCCACCGATTCAGGGGCTTCGATGAACAGGCCGTCGGCACCTGCCTGGGCGTAGCGTTCGCCACGTCGCAAGGCCTCGTCCATGCCGCAGACCTCGCGGGCATCGGTGCGGGCAATGATGAAGGTGCGGGGGTCGCGGCGTTGCTCCGCGGCGGCGCGGATGCGGCGCTCCATTTCCTCGCAGGGCAGGAGCTCCTTGCCCGCGATGTGGCCACACCGCTTGGGAGAGACCTGGTCTTCAAAGAACAGGGCCTGCGCGCCCATCTTCTCGTAGGTGTGCACCGCATGAACCACGTTCTTGACGTCGCCGTAGCCGTTGTCGACATCCACCAGCACGGGCAGGTCGGACACCGCGAGGATGTCGCGCACGCCAGCACCGATTTCCCCCAACGTGGCCAGGCCGATGTCGGGCAGGCCGAACCGAGCGCCGACCAGAGGGAAGCCGCCAATGAAGTAGGCCTTGAAGCCGGCCTGCTGGATGAGCAGGGCGGAGAGCGCATCGTGGGCTCCGGGGAGCACCAGCGGGCGCTCGCTGGCGACCAGATCGCGGAAGTGGAGGGGCATGGACGTGCTTGGTGTGGTCATGGCTTGAGCGTTGCCTTCTTTTTCACTGTTCGATCTTGATGTTGCCCGTGGTGATGACCTTGGCCCATCGGCTGCCATCGTCCCGAACGAGCTTTTCCAGGTCCTGCGGCGTGCCGCCCAAAGCCTCGGCGCCCTGGCGTTCAAACTGGGCTCGCAGGTCGGGGTCGCGCAGCGCCGCGTTGATGTGGCGATTGAGCTCCGCCACGATCTTCGGGGGGATCCCCGCCGGCCCCATGAGCGCAAACCACGTCGTGCCGTCGAACCCCGCGAATCCCGCCTCACGCATCGTCGGCAGATCGGGGGCCAACGGCGATCGTTCCGGGCTGCCGATGGCCAGGGCCCTGATCTTGCCGGCCTGGGCCTGGGGCAGGGCCCAGACGATGCTGTCGAAGGTGAAGTCGATCTGTCCGCTGTTGAGCTCGGGCAGGGCTTGGATGCCCGTCTTGTAGGGAATGTGCCGAGCGCGGATGCCCGCGCGCTGGACAAAGTCCGCCGCAATGAGGTGCGTGACGCTGCCGCTCCCGCTGGACGAGTAGGTCAGTCCACCCTCGCGGGAGGTCGCCAGCTGCGCCAGATCCTTGACGGTGGCCACCTTGAGTGCGGGGCTGACCATGAGCACGTTGGGCGCCGAGGCGATGCGCGCGATGGCTGTGAAGTCCTTGATCGCGTCGTAGGGCAGCGGGCGCAGGTGGGGCAGCACCGCATGGGTGCTGCTTGTCGCCAGCAGGAACGTGGTGCCATCGGGCGCGGCCTTGGACACGGCCTGTGCGCCGATGGCGCCGGCGGCGCCCGCGCGGTTTTCAATGACGACGGTCTGTCCGACGAGCCCCCCCAGCTTCTCTGCCAGGATGCGAGCGAGCGCATCGGTGCTGCCACCCGCGCCGAACGGCACCACGATGCGAATGGGGCGATCCGGCCAGTCGGCGGCCTGCGCGTGGCCGCCCAGCAGCGCGCACAGCGCGGCAGCGCAAAACACGGTGGCCAGGCTGCGCCTGCCTTTGGCCGCCGCTGGTGGGGGAGAGTGGGTCTTGCGGTGCATGGCTGCTCGTCTCCAGGATGGGTGGTTGTCTGATATTCATGCGCACGATGAATAGGCCTTCTTCAGAAGGTGATTGCAATGTAGATATTTCGACAGCCGAGGTCCAATGATGCTTTTCCATTCTCTTCAATGAATGGAATGCATAATGGATTCATGGACCTTCGACGGCTCGATCTCAACCTGTTGGTGGTATTCGATGCGGTGCTCAGCGAACGCAGCGTCTCGCGCGCAGCGGACCGTCTGGCATTGACCCAACCCGCGGTGAGCCATGCGCTGACGCGTTTGCGCCAGGCCTGCGGCGACCAGATCGTTGTCCGGCGCGGGCATGCCATGGTGCCCACGCCCAAGGCCGTCGCCTTGCAGCAGGAAGTCCGGGCGATTCTGGTGCGGGCTCAGCGGGTGTTTGCGATGTCCAGCGCATTCGATCCCGCGCGGTCCCGGCGGCACTATCAGGTCGGTTGCTCAGACCATGCCGCCGTCGCGATCCTCGAACCCGTGCTTGGCCGCATTCTTGCGCAGGCGCCCTTCGTGCGCATTCAACTGACGCACGTGGGGCGAACGCATGCGGCGGACATGATCCGCTCCGGGGCGCTGGATCTGGCACTGGGGGTGCTCAACAGCGCCGACGATGCCATCGCCGTGAAGACCCTGAGGGAGGTTCCCTATGTCTGCGTCGCGCGCGAGGGCCATCCCGCCTTCCAGCGCCGGCTCACGCTGGATCGGTATCTGGCGGCTGAGCACTTGCAGGTGCTGGTGCAGCCCGGGTCCTTCGGGGTCATCGACCAGACGCTGAGCCGCTTGGGGCAGGAGCGGAACATTCGACTCGTCGCCGCTCATTTCGAGGCGGCACTGCGCCTGCTGCCATCGACCGACCTGATCCTGACCGTCCCGAAAGACCTCGTCACACGGCAGGAAGCGCGTTGGTCCCTGCAGGCCGTGCCATTCGCTTTGGAGCCCTTCCGGCATCAGATCGCGATGGGCCGGTCGTTCGCCGATGATCCAGGCACATCCTGGTTGATCGACATGCTGTCTGCCTGAGTTCTCCGGTCTCGCTGCGCCGATCCGTCAATGGCCGGGATCCAGAGGTCGCGCGGTCACCGCTCCCGCCAGCGGCGGGGGCGCCCCCCGCCCCCGCCGGCGGCGGGGCCTCGCGCGACACGCCATGGGTGACCTGCCTGGCGAGCTGCTCGGCGATGCGGTGCCGTGAAGAGAAGGTGTCGCCTTTTCGGGGCCGGTACCAGACCGTGATCCAGTTCAGCGAACCCAGAATGCCCTTGGAGGCCAGCGAGGGCTCCACGGCCGCAAGACTTCCGGCCGCGATGCCCTCCCGAAGCACGCTCTCGAACAGGCGCTCGTAGGCATCGCGCATCGCAACGACTTCCTTCAGCGCCTCCCTCTCCGAAGCGCTGGTCGTGGTGGACTGGTGAAGCTCCACACCCTGGACGGTGACACGCTGGTAGTGCAAGTGCTCCATCATCACCATCGCATGCCGATAGGACATGCTTTGCAGCTTCTGGACGGGGTCCAGCGACTTGTCCTGCACCACCGGCAGCAGCGCGCGCAGGTTCAGCACCATCGCACGTTTGTGCACGGCAAAGAACAGGTCGGCCTTGCTGCGGTAGTGGTAGTAGACGCTGCCTTTGGTGGCACCGATCTGGGCCGCGATGACGTCGATGGACGCGGCCGCAAAACCGAAGTTCGTGAAGGCCCTCGCCGCCGCATCGAGAAGGGCCAGTTGCGTCGCCGGCATCGACTCGTAGTCGGTATCCACCCAAGCCATGATGGTGTCCGCAAGTTCCACGAAATGTCCTCTCTCCACGCACGCAGGATCGTCGATCCTACTACGGGCGCGGACAGCGTCAGGCCTGGTCGAACGGGTCGGCATCGGGCTCCAGCGCCGTGCTCCCCAGGGAGGGCGTCCCCTTGCGAATGCTCCCTGGCGTGTCGGAGAGCTTGATCGGAATGCCGGGGCCGACATAGTCGGGCTGGCGAACCACCATCTGCCGGTACTGGGCGTGCTCGGAGGCTGCCACGCTGGCGATGTCCAGAATCGGGGCGGCTGGCACACCGTCCGCCAGCAAGCGCTTGCCGAACTCGTCCCCATCGACCTTGGAAAAAGCCTGGGACAACGCCACTTCGAGCGCCTCGCGGTTCTCGACCCGCAGCTTGTTCGTCGCGAAACGCGGGTCCGTGGGCAGGTGGGGCGTCTGCAGATGCGTGCACAGCTTCGCGAAGAGGCGGTCGTTCGCCACGGCGATGAACAGCGGATAGGACGCTGTCTGGTACACGTTGTAGGGCACGATGTTGGCGTGCCGATTGCCCGTCGGGCCCGGCACCTTGCCCGAATGGAGGTAGTTGCTCAGGAAGGGATGCGCCACCGACACCGCGCAGTCGTAGAGACTGACGTCCGCCATCTGGCCCCGGCCCGTCCGGGCGCGGGCCTGCAGGGCCAGCAAGACCGCCATCGCCGCATTCATGCCGGTGGTGAGGTCGACGACCGGCACGCCGATGCGCACCGGCTCAGCGCCCTGGTCGCCATTGATCGAGAGCAGCCCCGCCATCGCCTGCACGGCGGCGTCGTAGCCTGGCAGCCCGCCGTAGGGCCCGGTATCGCCGAAGCCCGTGATGCGGCAGTGGATCAGGCGCGGATAGCGCTCGGTGAACCATTGGACATTGGGAATGCCCCAGGATTGCAGCGTGCTGAGCTTGAAGTTCTCGAGCAGGACGTCGGCCGTCTCCAACATGGCGTAGAGGCGATCCCGTTCCTCCGCCTTTCCCAGGTCCAGCACGACGCTGCGCTTGTTGCGGTTGACGGCGTTGAAGTAGGCCGAATGGCCGTTGACAAAGGGAGGGCCGAAACCGCGGCACTCGTCGCCTTCCGGACTCTCGATCTTGAGCACGTCTGCGCCGTGGTCCCCCAGGATCTGCCCTGCAAAAGGGCCGGCGAGCACGCGCGCCGCATCGACCACCTTCAGTCCCGCCAGCGCGCCCAACCCGGGTTGCGACGTGTTTTCGGCCTTGGTCGTCATGCCTGGATGCTCCAGCGAAGCTCATGCCCGCCCTGGACTTCCTGGTGCACGAAACCCAGGGAGAGCCGGCGGTTGTGGGCTTGCAAGGCCCCTTCGAAAAGGCCGTTCCATGCGAGGTCCAGGCCAGGGTCCCACTCGGCCACCCCTTCGCGGAATGCCCAGCCTTGCTGCCTCACCTCCATGCCACCGTCGATGCGGGTCAGATCGGCGCGGTCACCGTGAGCGATCGCGATCGCCTGGAGGAAGCGGCCAAAGCCTGCGGCGTCTGTCCCGAAGTCTTCGCCGAGCCTGCGCGAGGTCGCGTGGTAGAACTGCATGCCGATCATCTTGGCCGCCAGTCGAAGGCGCGAAGAGGCCTCGTCGGGTCCCCACAAGGCGAGCGCGGTGGGGAACGCGGAACGCACGTACTCCATCGCGTAGTTGCGATGCGCCTTGTCCAGGCGCTCCTGTGGCCAGGTCTGGGTCGGCAGCTTCGGCGCCTTCTCGGGATCGAAGTCCGGTGCGTCCTCATTGCGGGCGAAGCGCAGCCGCTCGTGCGGCGCCAGGTCGCGGTCGTATTCGAAGTAGTAGCCCTCGAGGCCCGATTGGCCATCGACCGTCTGCTTGGTGCACACGAAACCCAGGCGCGGGTTGTTCAACATGGTGCCGTTCTGGGCGTGCCAGCCCAGGAGCATCGCCCTGGAGACTTCGGGCGGAATGCCACACAGCGCGGTGTCCGCCCAGATCCACCGCGGCGCGGCGTACCGGATCCAGGCTTTGCGTTCGGTCTCGGGCATGAACTCCACGGAGACGCCGCCAATGTGGTTCGAGAGGTAGTGGTACTGCGCGGCAGCGACGGCGGGCGGCAGCTGGTCGATGCCGAGCTTCTTCAGTCCTGGGAGAAACCGTTCACGCCGCTGGCGGCAGAAGATCTCATGCACCAGCTCTTCCGCTTTGGCTGTGCCGAGCCGAGACACGGCGAAAAGCACGATGCCCGTGAAGTAGGCGTGATAGAGCTCAGCGACCGCGCGCCATGCACCGGACTGCGCTGAGATGGAAGGGTCGTTCGGCATCTTCAAGGTGGATTTCATCGTTGCGTCAGGAATGGGAGGCCGAGGCCTCGCGCTTGATCGCCCGGGCGATCACCAGCCGTTGAATCTCCGAGGTGCCCTCGTAGATTTCCGTGATTCGCTGGTCACGATAGCAGCGCTCGACCACATTCGGCTTCACATAGCCTCGACCGGCCAGCACGGACATCGACGTGTCGCAGATCTCGTGGGAAGCTTCCGTGGAGAAGAGCTTCGCCATGGCGCCGAGCGCACTGACGTCCTTGCCCGCGTCGTAGGCCTTCGCGGCTTCGAACACCATCATGCGCGCGGCAGAAAAGCTTGTCGCCGCGTCGGCCATCATGAAACCAACGCCCTGGTGGTCGATGATCGACTTGCCGAAGGTCTTGCGCGACGCCGCGAACTCAGCGGCAGCCCGGTAGCTGCACAGGGCGATGCCGAGCGCCTGCGCCGCGACGACGATCCGTCCGACATTGAGCGTGGACAGCGCGAGCTTCAAACCCTGCCCTTCCTCGCCGACCATGCTCTCTGGCGGCACCCAGACGTCCACCTTCAGGTTCGTCGTCGTCGTGCCGCGAATGCCCATCTTGTCTTCGTAGAAGTCGACGACCGCGCCTGCGGTTGACCGGGGCACCCAGAACGCCGTGATGTTGTTGCGCGCACCTTCTTCACCCGTGCGGGCAAACACGATGAAGTGCGTCGAGTGCCCACCATTCCCGAGCCAGCACTTTTCACCCCGGATGCGCCAGCCGTCACCTTCACGGACGGCCGTGGTCACGACCGCCGCCGCGTCCGATCCGGCGCCACGCTCGCTCAACGCGAAGTTGACCGCCTCCCCCTTGCGCGCCAGCCCCCCGAGCAAGGCCTGCTTCTGCGCTTCGTTGCCGCCCAGGAGCACCGGGAAGGCGCCGAGAGACAGCGCCGCCATGATCGCCGCGGTCGACCCGCAGCCAGCACCGATGGCCTCCACCACGGCGACCAGCGACACGAGTGACGCGCCGCCACCGCCGTAGGCCTTCGGCAGAAACATGCCCGAGATGCCGGACTCCCGCAGCGGGTCCAGGTGCTCGATCGGATAGCGCTGCTCGCGATCGATGGCATCGGCGGCCGGCGCGAAGTGCTTCGCGGTGAGTTCCTGCGCGAGCCCCTGCCAACGCAGCGACTCATCCTCCAGCGGCATTTCCCATAAGACCGACATCTGTTTCTCCGTGTTTTGAGGCGCGGTGCGCCGATGAATACTAGTTGGTATCTTACGACTTCATCGATTGCTGTGCAATGGATATTCTTGGCAATGTACCTATTCCAAACTTGCAAGATACTTGTTAGTATGTTGAAAACAGATGCAGGATGACATGACTGGACCATTGCTTGGAATTCGAGTGCTGGACGCGACCGCGGCCCTTTCAGGGCCGGTCGCGACACAAATCCTGGGTGACATGGGTGCCGATGTCATCAAGGTGGAGTCGCCTGACGGCGACACCATTCGCGGAATGGGCCCCGCCCGCCATGACGGCATGGGGGCGATGTTCCTGCACACGAACCGCAGCAAGCGCAGCATCGTTCTCGACCTGAAGGAGGGCGCCGCACGAGAGGCGTTCGTTCGCCTGTCTGGCACTTGCGACATCGTCGTGTGCAACACGCGACCGAAGGCCATGGCCCGCCTGGGCCTGGACTACGCGAGCCTCAGCAAGGAAAGGCCTGGCCTCGTCTACGTGAGCATCGTGGGCTACGGGGCCGGTGGGCCCGATTCCGACAAGCCGGCCTATGACGACCTGATCCAGGCCGTTGCAGGCATACCCTTGCTCCACGCGCCTGGCGAGCCACCGCGGTACGCGCCCATTGCCGTCGCGGACCGGGTGACCGGCATCTGCGCCGCGAACGCCGCGCTGGGCGCCATGGTGCACAAGCTGCGCACAGGCCAGGGCCAGCACGTTGAAGTCCCCATGTTCGAGACCATCGCAGCGCTCGTCCTCGCCGACCACATGGCAGGACTGACGTTCGAACCCGCCTTGGGCCCGCCCATCTTCCAGCGGTACGTGTCCATCCGGCGGCCATTCCCGACCGCCGATGGCTCCATCTGCCTCATGGTCCTGACGGACAAGCAGTGGCGCACCTTCTTCAACACCGCCGGCCAGCCCGAGGTGATGGACGACGAGCGCTTCAAGACGGTGGCGAGCCGCACCCGCCATCTCGAGGCGCTGTACGGCATCGTTGCCTCACTGCTCAAACAGCGACCCACGGACGAGTGGATCGCCCTGCTGCAGGAGGCCGACATCCCGGTGGCCAAGCTGGAGACGGTGCAGTCCCTCATGTCGCATGCGCATTTGATCAAGACGGGATTCTTCCAGGCACTGCAGCACCCCAGCGAGGGTGCCATCCGAACGGTCGCAAAGACCAGCAACTGGTCGCTCACGCCAACGGGACCGACCAGGCCGACGCCGAGGTTGGGCGAACACACGCGCGAAATCCTCGCGGAATGCGGCTATTCGCCGCAGCAGGCAGACGAGCTCATCGCTGCCGGCGCAGCCCGGGAGGCCCCATGAAAGCCGTCGTGTGCCGCGAGTACGGCGGGCTCGATGCCGCCAGGCTGGAGGAGGTGCCTTCGCCAACGATCCGGCCGGGGTGCGTGCGCATCCGGGTGGAAGCCTGCAGCGCCAGCTTCGCCAGCCTCCTGGTCATGGAGGGCAAGCACCAGAACAAGGCACCCTTGCCCCTGATTCCCGGCACCGAACTGGCCGGCGTGGTCACCGAAATCGGCGAAGGCGCATCGCGATTTGCCCTCGGCGACCGGGTCATCGCAGGGGTCCAGTCTGGGGCGTACGCCCAGGAAGTGATTGCGCCCGAAGAGACGGTGTTCGCCCTGCCTGACGGGGTGAGCTTCGACACGGGTGCGCAGATCCCCACGATCTACGGCACAGCGTTCGGTGCGTTTGCCTGGCGGGCGAAGGTCGAGCCTGGTGAAGTCGTGCTGGTTCATGGTGCAGGCGGCGGGAGTGGCCTGGCGGCCATCGAGGTCGCCAAGGCGTTGGGGGCACGCGTGATTGCCACAGCAGGTTCGGAAGAGAAGGCGGCGATCGCGCGGGCCCATGGTGCGGATCTCGCCATCAACTACCGGACAGAAAACTGGCGGGAGGCCGTTCTCGCGGCCACCCATGCCCGCGGCGCAGACGTCATCTACGACCCGGTCGGCGGCGAGACGTTCGACACCTCGCTGCGATGCATCGCACCCGACGGGCGCATCATTCCCATGGGGTTTGCCAGCGGCACCATCCCGACCATCCCGGCCAACATCGTGCTGGTCAAGAACATCACCGTCATCGGGGTGTACTGGGGCTACTACTTCGGCTGGGGCAAGCACCCGGTGCCGGCCACCAACGACACCAGGCTGCGGCGCACCTACGCCCAACTGTTCGCGTGGGTCCTGGAGCAGAAGCTGCGCCCCCGTGCGCACGCTGTCCTTCCTCTCGCCAACTTTCGCGAAGCCCTCGAAATGATTGCCTCTCGCGAGGTCATCGGCCGCGTCCTGATGCGGCCACAGCAAGAGACTGCGCCGTCAGCCTCGAAAACCACCTGAACCCAGAAGGAGACACCATGTTGATTCGCCGAGCCTTGTGCGCCATTCCACTGCTTGCCCTCATCGGGGCCGCACACGCGCAAGACAAGTACCCGTCCCGCCCGATCATGCTGGTCTCGCCCTATGCCGCCGGCGGGGCCACAGAGACCTTCGCACGCCTGCTGAGCGAGGATTTCTCGGCCATCATCGGGCAGCCCCTGGTCATCGAACAGAGAGCGGGCGCCGCCGGAACGATCGGTGCGCGCTACGTCGCGACCAGCAAACCGGATGGGTACACGCTTCTCGCGAACACGTCACAGCACGTGATGTACGAGGGCATGTACCGGAAGCTGCCCTTCGATGCCATGAAGGACTTCAAGCCCGTCGGCATTCTGGGCTCGTCGCCGATCCTGGTCGTCGTGGCCGAAGCGTCCCCGTACAAGAGCTTCAAGGACGTGCTCGAAGCGGCCAAGACGAAGGACATCACCTACGCATCTGGCGCGCTGGGCTCCTTGCCGCACCTCACAGGTGAGCGCGTCGCGAGCCTGGCCAAGATCAAGATGACCCATGTCCCGTTCTCGGGCAACGCGCCGGCGGTGACCAGCACGCTCGGTGGACACGTCGACATGATGTACTCCACCGCTCCCAGCGTCATCACGCAGATCAAGGGCGGCAAGATGCGGGCCTTGGCGGTCTCGACCAAGGAACGCATGCCCGAACTGCCGAATGTGCCAACCATCGCCGAGTCCGGCATGGCCGGCTTCGACGTCACGGCCTGGTATGCGGTGTGGGCGCCGAAAGACACGCCCAACGACGTGGTGCGGACCCTCAATGAAACGCTGCGCGCTGCCTCTGCGAAGCCGGCGACTCGCAAGCGCATGGCCGACGCGAGCGTGACGCCCAGCAACCTGACCGCCGAGCAGTTCGCGACCTTCGCGGAGCGCGAGCGCCAGGTTTGGCTGCCCGTGATGAAGGCTGCCGGCCTGGAGCCTGAGAACTGACATGGCCGACGGTGGCGTTGAGGTCCGCGTCGACGGACACGTGGCCTGGGTGACGATCAACCGGCCCGGGCGGATGAATGCGTTGGCCGAGGCCACGTTCGCCGAGCTCGCGCAGGCTTCGCTCACGCTGGACGACGATCCGCAGGTTCGAGTCGTCGTCTACACCGGCGCAGGTGAGCGCGCGTTCTCTGCGGGCGTGGACTTGAAGGAGCTGAACGCCGCCGGCCGCATGGCACACCCCATGGGCGGGCGGGAGCGAAACCTCAATGAGCTTGTGCTGGAGATGTCCAAGCCCACCATCGCCGCCATCAACGGTGTCGCTGCCGGCGGCGGGTGCGAACTCGCGCTCGCCTGCGACATCCGGATCGCCGCGCAAGGCGCAAGAATGGGCCTGCCGGAAGCCAAGGTGGGGATGGGGGCCAACTTCGGCAGTGTGGTCCTGCCCTTGCTGGTCCCGCGAGGCATCGCCCTGGAACTGTTGTACACCGGGCAACTGGTCGACATGGAGGTGGCGCAGCGGATCGGCCTGGTGAACCACGTGGTGCCTCAGGCCGAGCTCATTGAGCGGACCCGTGCGCTGGCCACCCACATCGCGGACAACGCACCGTTGACGGTGCAGCGCATGAAGGCCGTCACCTTCAAGAGCATCGGACTGCCGGCCTCGGCCGCCTTGCGCTTGAACGTGGGCCCGAATCCGTACATCTCTGAAGATCGGCTCGAAGGCAACCGCGCCTTTGTGGAAAAGCGCAAGCCCAGATTCCTTGGCCGCTAAGGCCGCGCCTGTTTCGTAGGGAGTCTGAACGGGTCGCGACCCCTTGAGCGTCATCAAGGGGTGGCGGAGGACCTAGAAAGCAGCGAACCCTTCTCACGGAAGTTGGTGAGCGTTAACCATTGAATTTCTGCAGGCGTTTAAAAAATGCGCTCGCCGCCTCAGCGCCCCCCAGTGGCCCTACGGGTTGCTCTAAGGGACGTTGTGGCTTGCAGTGGCCGTGCGACGAGGGGCCCGACCTTGATCGCACGAAGCTGATGTGGCGGCAGGTCCAGGCGTCTTCGGCAACGTGCCATTCGAGACGCTGTGGCTCATTGGACTTGCGCCAGTCTGCGAAACTTTTCCAGCCATGGCGATCCGCCTCCTTGGTTCTGTGAGGTTGGCCCTCAGTCAGGGCCAATGATCTGGGGCGCGCAGCCGCCCGCGCCGGTTCCCTGCGTCACGCAAGGGAACCGGAGGGGGAAGCCGCAACTACGCGCCTCACCTTGGAAACTGGCGGTACGGGCGACCTCAGCGACCTCGGAAACTCCTTTGAGCGTAGTTGACAAAGCTAACGAGAGATGGGTTCAAGCTGCCGAACTGCGTCTTGCCCAGAATGATTTTCCGGCAGATCGGCGTTCGCGAGGCCGGCGCATCAGCAAGTACACCGCGGGGATCACAAACATGGACAGCAAGGGGGCGGTGATCATGCCGCCGACCATGGGCGCGGCAATGCGTTGCATGACCTCGGAGCCGGTTCCCGTCCCCCACATGATGGGAAACAAACCGCCCAGAATGACGGCCACGGTCATCGCCTTGGGACGCACTCGCAGCACCGCGCCTTCCCGAATCGCATCGAGCAGGTCGGCCGCCGTGGTCTTGCCCTGGTCGAGTCGGTCGCTCCAGGCGGATTTCAGGTACAGCAGCATGATCACGCCGAACTCGGCGGACACCCCGGCCAAGGCGATGAACCCGACGGCGCCGGCCACCGACAGGTTGTAGCCCAACAGGTACAGCAGCCAGATGCCACCCACCAGCGCAAACGGCAGCGTGGCCATGATCAGCAAAGCCTCGTCAAAGCGTTTGAACGTCAGGTAGAGCAGCACGAAGATGGTCAGCAGCGTGAACGGCACCACCACCTTGAGCTTGGCCGTGGCGCGCTCCAGAAACTCGAACTGGCCGGACCAGGAGACCGAATAACCTGGCGGCAGCTGGACCTTGTCCGCGACGGCTTTCTGCATGTCCTGCACGGCCGAGCGCAGATCACGTCCGCGAATGTCTACATAGACCAAGCCCGACAGGCGGGCGTTTTCGCTGCGCAGCATGGGTGGACCGTCGGTGATGCGGATGTCGGCCACGTCCGACAGCAGCAGGCGCGAGCCGCGTTCTGTCACAAAGGGCAGGCTGCGCAGCTTCTCCAGCGAATCCCGGATCTCGCGCGGGTAGCGCATGTTGATCGGGAAGCGCTGCAGGCCTTCCACCGTCTCACCAATGTTCTCGCCACCCACGGCCGCGCTGATGACCGACTGCACGTCGGCCACGTTGAGGCCAAAGCGCGATGCCGCATCCCGCTTGATATTGACGTCCACATAGCGCCCCCCGGTCAGGCGCTCGGCCAGCACGCTCGTGACGCCAGGAACACCCTTGAGGGCCCGCTCGATCTCGCCAGTCAGTCGGTCTATCGTGACCAGGTCGGCACCCGCCACCTTGACCCCCACCGGGCTCTTGATGCCGGTGGCCAGCATGTCGATGCGGTTGCGGATGGGCGGCACCCAAATGTTGGACAGGCCGGGCACCTTGACGATGCGGTCCAGTTCTTCCACCAGCTTGTCCTGCGTCATGCCGGCGCGCCACTGTTCGCGTGGCTTGAACTGAATGGTGGTTTCAAACATCTCCATCGGTGCCGGGTCGGTTGCCGTCTCGGCGCGGCCGGCTTTGCCATACACGCTGGCGACCTCGGGCACGGTCTTGATCAACCGATCGGTCTGCTGCAGCAACTCGCTGGCCTTGCCAGCCGACAGACCTGGCAGCGCGGACGGCATGTAGAGCAGATCACCTTCGTCCAGCCGCGGCATGAACTCGCCGCCGATGTGCCGCAGCGGCCAGAGGCTGATGAGCAGGACCATGCCGGCGGCCAGCAGCGTGATCTTGGGCGCGCGCAGTACAACCTCCAACGTCGGCCGGTAGACGGCGATCAGCATGCGGTTCAACGGATTGGACTTCTCATCGGGAATCCGGCCCCGGATCAGGTAACCCATCAGCACAGGAATCAAGGTCACCGACAACCCGGCCGCCGCCGCCATGGCGTAGGTCTTGGTGAA
>JAGKSX010000119.1 GCA_018993155.1 Hydrogenophaga sp. | reverse complement strand
GGGGGGGCGGGGGGTGGGGTGGGGGGGCGCTCGCGCCGGCGCCGCGCGGGCGGCGGCCCCCACCCGGAAACCGTTTCGCCGGGGGGGGCGCGCAGCGAGGCCGGCGACCGCTTTGCTTTTTCTTTTCCGGAGCACCCCATGAACGAAGCCTTCATCGACATCGCCACCCGCTGGTGGACCAGCCTGGGCGGCGCCGCCGCCAGCCTCACGCGCATCGTGCTCATCGTCCTGGTGGCCTGGCTGCTGGTGGTGGTGCTGCAGCGCGTGGTGGGCACGCTGCGCGAGCGCATCGCCAGCCGGCTGGACGATCGCGAGGCGGCCAAGCGCGCCCAGACGCTGGACCGCGTGTTCCGTTACCTGATCGTCGTGGTGGTGAGCCTGGTGGCCGGCATGCTGGTGCTGGGCGAGGTGGGCGTGTCGGTCGCGCCCATCCTGGGGGCGGCGGGCGTGGTGGGCCTGGCGGTGGGCTTTGGCGCGCAAAGCCTGGTGAAGGACTACTTCACCGGCTTCTTCCTGCTGCTGGAGAACCAGATCCGCCAGGGCGACGTGGTCAAGATCGGCGACCACGCCGGCATGGTGGAGGTGGTGACGCTGCGCTATGTGCAACTGCGCGACTACGATGGCAACGTGCACTACGTGCCCAACGGGCACATCAACACCGTGGTCAACATGACGCGCGACTTCAGCCACGCGGTGATGGACATCCGCGTGGCTTTCCGCGAGAACGTGGAGGACGTGATGGCCGTGATGCGCGACGTGGCCTCGCAACTGCGCGCCGACCCGGCGTTCGAGCCCCGCATCCTGGCCGACATGGAGATCGCCGGCGTGGACAACTGGGCGGAGTCGGCGCTCATCATCCGCTGCCGCTTCCGCACCCTGCCGCTGGAGCAGTGGGGCATCAAGCGAGAGTACCTGCGCCGCCTGAAGGCGGCCTTCGATGCGCAGGGCATCCAGATCCCGGTGCCGCACCTCATGGTGTACCCGGGGCAGGACCGCGAGGGGGCGGTCCCGCCGCTGGGCGCCGCGCAGGCCGCGCCCCAGTCGTGATCAGGGCCGCGCGTCGAGCGCGCGGGCAGCGCCGAGCAGGGCAGGCGATTGCAGCGCGGTGATCACCCACACTGGAATCCCGCTCTGGTAAGCCTCGAAGCGGCCCTTGGCTTCGAAGCGTTCGCGGAACGGCGAGGTGTCGAACCAGGTGCCCAGGCGAGGCACCACCCCCCCGCCGATGTAGACCCCGCCGCGCGCACCCAGCGTGAGCGCGAGGTTGCCCGCCACCGCACCGAGCACGCCGCAGAGCATCTCCAGGGCCTCCAGCGCCTGCGGGTGCCGGCCTTGCAGCGCGGCCTCGGTGACGGTGGCGGCGCTGCCGAACGCGCTGGCGTCCACGCCATCGGCTTCGCACAGGATCTGGCAGGTCTCCAGCAGGCCGGTGCCGCTGGCCACGCGCTCGGCCGAGGCATGGCCGTGGCGGCGCACCAGCGCGTCCATCACCACCCGCTCGCGCGCGGTGGCCGCTGGCAGGGTTACGTGGCCGCCCTCGCCGGCGATCGGCACCCAGCCGCCCGCGCCGTCGGGCAGCAGGCCCGAGACGCCCAGCCCCGTGCCCGCGCCCAGCAGCGCGATGGCCGCGCCGGGCACCGCCGCGCCGCCGCCCACCTGGCGCAGCTCGTGCGCGGGCAGGTGCGGCAGGGCCAGGGCCAGGGCGGTGAAGTCGTTGAGCACGCGCAGCGTGGTCAGACCCAGTTCGTCGCGCAAGGCCGACTGCGAGAACGACCAGTGATGGTTGGTCATGCTCACGCGGTCGCCCGTGACGGGGTTGGCCATGGCGATCGCCGCCGCCGTGGGCTGGCGGCCCAGGCCGCCGAGGTAGACGCGGATCGCGGCGTGCAGGCTGGCGTGTTCGGCCACGGGCAGCACCTGGATGTGCTCGATCGGTGCGCCGTGGCCGTCCTGCCAGGCCAGGCGGGCGTTGGTGCCGCCCACGTCGGCCAGCAGCCGGCCTTGTCGGGGAGATGAAGACATGTTGCGAGGGAAAAGGTCGGACAAGCCCCGACCATACCGCGTCAGGCGGCCGGCGTGTTCAGGGCCGCGGCAGGTTCGCGCGCACCCAGCGCACGATGTCGGCTGCACCCATTGCACCGGGCTGGCGCGCCACCTCGCGCCCGTTCACGAACAGCGCCAGCGTGGGAATGCTGCGGATCTGCAGCCGCGCGCCCAGGGCCTGGGCTTCTTCGGTGTTGACCTTGGCCAGACGAATTTGGGGTTCCAGCTCGCGCGCGGCGGCCTCGAACTGGGGCGCCATGGCGCGGCAGGGGCCGCACCAGGGGGCCCAGAAGTCCACCAGCACCGGCACCTGGGAGCGGCCCACGTGTTTTTCGAAGGCCGCTTCGTCCAGCGCCGCCGGATGGCCGTCGAACAGCGCGCGGTGGCATTTGCCGCAGTCCGGCGACTGGCTCAGGGCGTCGCGGGCAAGGCGGTTGGTGGTGTGGCAATGGGGGCAGACGATGTGCAGGGGCTCGGTGGTCATGGGGCGATCCGGAACGGCAATGTCTTGCAGATGGCCGCCATACCGTCGATTTCAAGCGGCTCAGATCAGGTAGCCGATGAGGCTGGCAACCATGCTCAGCACGACGGTGGTGGCAAAGGGCAGGAACCACTCGCGCCCGAAGGCCTTGAAGTGGAAGTCGCCCGGCAGCCGACCGAAGCCCAGCTTGCGCAGCAGCGGCGTGAACCAGCTGATGAGCAGCAGGGCCAGAAAGATGACGATCATCCAGCGGATCATGGTCAGAGCCGGTGCGTGCGGTCGCCGGCCGCGAAACCCAGGGGCAGCCAGCCGGCGGCGCTGCCGGCCGGTGCCAGCGCGATCACCTTGAACAGCTCGCCCATCTCGTGTTCGTTGACGAGCTTCTGCATCATCGCGTTCTGCCGCGCGTCGGCGCGCTGCGCGAGGTCCAGCAGGCCGCAGTTCAACAGGAAGCGGCCCTGGCTGGTGTAGCCCAGCACGTCCAGCCCCGCGTCCTGCGCGGCCAGGGCGATGCCGGTGAAGTTCACGTGCGCGGTGATGTCCTTCTCGCCCACGTCGCTCAACGGGTCGCTGTCGCTGCGGTGCGCGCGGTGGCAGATCAGTGTGCCCATGGCGCGTTGCGGGTGGTAGTACTCGGCCTCGGGGAAGCCGTAGTCGAGCAGGAAGGCCGCGCCGCGCTTCAGGCGGTCGCCCAGGGTGCGCACGAAGGCCTCGGCCTGCCGGTGGATTTCGGTGACGTAGTCGTGTCCGCCCTCGACCTCCATCGGTGGGCGCAGGTCGGTCGCGCGGTCGGCCCAGGCCAGGGCGCCCGCCGCGTCCAGCGCCACGCCGCGTTCGTGCCACACGCCGCCCGTGCGCGCGAGCAGTTGCACCGGCATGGCGTCGAGCACCTCGTTGCCCAGCACCACGCCGTGCAGTTGCTCGGGCAGGGCATCGGCCCAGTGCACCCGCGATGCGTGCGCGGCCAGGGTGTGGCGCTGGCGTTCGCGCAGGCTGCCCGAGAGGTCGACGATGGTGTAGCGCCGCAGCGGCTGCCCCAGTTCAGCCAGTGCCTCGATCACCTGCAGGGCGAGCGCGCCGGTGCCGGCGCCGAACTCCCACACCTCGTCGGTGCCGCTGGCGGCCAGCGCCTGCGCCACCTGCCGCGCCAGGGCCTGGCCGAACAGCGGGGTGAGTTCGGGCGCGGTCACGAAATCGCTGCCGCCCTGGGGCAGGTGACCGAATTTCGCCAGCGCGTTGGCGTAGTAGCCCAGGCCGGGCTCGTAGAGCGCGATGGCCATGAAGCGGTCGAACGGCAGCCAACCGCCGCCCTGGGCGATGGCCTCGCGCACCCGCGCCAGCAAGGGGCTCGTTAAACTCTCGTGTTCTGTTGCCATGGGGGTTCGCACCCCCGGATTGTCCTTCATGCCCAGCGCCACCCCCCCGCCTATCGCCACGCGCACCGTGCTCGTCACCGGCGCGGGCAAGCGCCTGGGCCGCGAGATCGCGCTGGCGCTGGCGCAGGCGGGCTGGAACGTGGCGGTGCACCACCGCCACTCGGCCGACGACGCGCACCGCACCGCCGCCGACTGCGCCTTGCGCAGCGGGCGCGACGGCAGCGCCCACACCTTTTTTGCCGATCTCGGCGACGAGGCCAGCGTGCGCGCCCTGCTGCCGACCGTGGCCGCGCACTTCGGCCAGGTGGACGCGGTGGTCAACAACGCCTCGATCTTCGAACACGACAGCGCGCCCAGCTTCGGCTTCGCCGCGCTGGAGCAGCACCTGCGCGCCAACACCGGCGCGCCCGTGCTGCTGGCGCAGGCCCTGCACGCGCACCTGGAGGCGCGGCAGGCCGAGGGCGTGGTGGTCAACCTGCTCGACCAGAAGCTCTGGAACATGAACCCGGACTTCTTCAGCTACACGCTCTCCAAGGCCGCGCTCGAGGCCGCCAACACCATGCTGGCGCTGGCCCTGGCGCCGCGCGTGCGGGTGGTGGGCGTGGCGCCCGGCCTCACGCTCACCAGCCACCTGCTGAGCGACGAGAAATTCGCCGAACTGCACCAACAGTCGCCGCTGGGGCGCTCGTCAACCCCACAGGACGTGGCCGCGACCGTGGCCTTCGCGCTGGACAACCGATCCATCACCGGCACCACCCTGCTGGTGGATGGCGGCCAGCACCTGATGCGCTTCGAGCGCGATTTTTCGCTGATGTAAGCCAGCGCACGCCCACCATGAACGCCACCGCCGCCGGCAACCAGATCCTCACGCTCACCGGGCTGCGCTTCAATGCCAACCTGGGCATTCTCGACGTCGAGAAAACCGCGCCGCAGCCGATCCAGGTCGATGCCGAGCTCAACCAGGGCACGCAGCCCCTGCTGCCGCACGACGACGACATCGGCCATGTGCTGGACTACCGCAAGGTGCGCCAGATCATCATCGACGAGTGCACCGCCGAGCACGTGAACCTGCTGGAGAGCCTGATCGGCAAGCTCACGCGCCGGCTGATCCAGCTGCCCGGCGTGATCGGCGTGCGCGTGAAGATCGCCAAGCTGGAAATCTTCGACGACTGCGAGGTCGCCATCCGCATGGAGAGCGGGCAGTGGTGAGGCGTCGACAAGGTCCGATGGTGGGCTTTTTTCATTCAGCGGCGGCTTCCAGCCGCTGTGCCCAGGCCTGGTCCCAACAGCATCGGTGATCGAACATCGGCTCAAGGTGCCACCGCACCGGCGCCGAGGCGTGCAGGCGCGACACAAAGTCCTTCAGCAGCCCTGGCGGCACGGTGTGATCCTGGCCGCCCGCAAAGTGATGTTGGCGCACCCGCGACAGCGCGCCGGTTTCGTCGGCCGGGTTGAGCGAGCCGTGCAGCGGCGTCACGCGGTGCCAGGCCGTCCAGGCGGCGGTGTCCAGATTGCCGGCCACCGTGACCAGCAGGTCCACGTCGTTGCGGCGCGCAGCCACCAGGGCGGCCACCGTGCCGCCGCCTGAATAGCCCACCAGTCGCAGGCTGCGGGCGCTGACGCGGTGCTTGAGCTGGTCGAGGGCATGCGATGTGGCCTCCACCACGTCGAGGGCAAAGCGCTGCTGCCTCCAGTGGCGTTGCGGGCAGCCCGTCGCCACAGCCCCCACGTACTGGCACGGCCGGCCCAGGTAGGCCACGGCGTCGCTGCCCTGAGCCAGCGCCAGCCGCAGCGCAAGGGGGTCGGTGGGGGTGGGGTCAACCGAAGCCTGGTCGGCGCTGATCCAGGCCAGGCCGTCGCCTTCGAGGTAGACCGTGAGTTGCGCGGTCGGTGTCGCGATGGCCGGGTGGTAGGCGGCCAGGCGGAACGCGCCACCCTCCAGCCAGGTGCGTTGCCAGCCCTGTGAGGCCGCGAGGCGGTCGGCCGCTTCCAGGCGCTCGGCCGGCGAGGGGATGCCCGCGCACCCGCCGAGCAACAGGGCCGCCAGTGCCCACCCAGCGGCGCCTGCCCACGAATTCAGAATGCCCAACGCAATTTGACGGAGGCGGTCTGGTTGAGGAAGCGCTGGCGGAACTCGGCGTCGTAGCGCGCGGTGATCTCCAGGCCCTGCGCGGTCGTGTGCACCACGCCCAGCCCGGCACGACCGATCCACGGGTCCTGCTTCAGGCCGTAGGTCACAAACGCGGCGCCCGGCGCACCTGCAAAGGCGGCTGTGATGGAGGCTTGCTGGTTGAAGGCGTCGTATCCCAGGCCGGTGTTGGCCACGAGCGTGGTGCGCTCGCCGAACCCATGGCTGTACTTCAGGTCGCCGCCCAACACCAACATGTCGGTGCTGCGGCGGTCGACGTTGAGGTTGAACGCGCCGGCACCGGCCTCGCGGTAGGCGGCATCACGGACCCAGGTGTAGTCCGCGCGCACGCTCGGTGTCAGCGTGGAGCGGTTGCCCACCTGGTAGCTGCGGCCGATGCCGGCACCCACGTGGGCACTGAGGCTGTCGTAGCGGGCGCTGGCCGTGGCGTTGGTCAGCGCGATATGGCGCTGGCCCTTGTTGCGGTTCTGGCCCAGCGTGGCCTGCAGGCTCAGGTCGGTGCGCTCGTCCAGGCTGTGGCTTCCGTAGGCGATGAGCTGGAACACGTCGACGCTGTTTCGCTGCGGGGCCACTACCGAGCGGCTGTCGGTGCTGCTGTTGGCGTAAGCAAAGGCCGCGCCCATGCGGGTGTGGGGTGACACTGTGCCGTCTGCGCCCAGGGCGAAGCCGGAGGTGCTGGCCTTGTAGCCCGAGACGCCCGCGATGTTGTCCTGGTCGGCCCAGGAGCCGAAGGGTTTCATCCAGACCTTGCCGTCGCCGAGGAAGGTGTCTCCCGAGGACAGGCCGCGGTTGGTTTCGATGCGCGCCTGCACCACGCGGTTGATGCCGGAGAAGGCGGCGTTGGCCGCCATCATCGAGCCGCCGGTGAGCAGGGGCAGTGTCTGGCTCACGGCATCGGAGACCTCTTGCTGCGTGGTGAGCGGAACGAAGGCGCTGGCCAGTTCGCTGCCGGGGTTGGCGGCGATGACGGCATCGATCACCCGCGCCGCGCCCAGACCGGGGTGGTTGCTGGTGGAGACCACTGCGTTGACGACCTGGGTCGAGCCACCACTACCACCGCTACCACCACTACCACCACTACCACCACTACCACCACTGGCCTGCGCAGCCTGCAGGACGAGGTCCACCGCGTTGCCGGTCTTGATGGCACGGAAGTCGAACAGCAGCGAGTTGTCGGTCACCGAGAAGCTGCCGTCGCTGTTGAGCGTGGTGGCACTGAGCACGCCAGACAGGCCGGCCGCGGTGAAGTTGAAGTTCGGGTTGGTGACGTTGACGTCGATGCGCGCGTTGCTCGGCAGGTTGGCGGTGCCATTGACCACCAGCTTGCCGTAAGTGGTGTCGTCGGTGACCGTGGTTCTCAGGGCGCCGTTGGCGAGCTGCGTGTAGTTGCCGTTGATGGTCGTCGTCGCGGCGGGCGCGACGGACACCGTGCCTTCGTTGGTGAAGCCATTTTGGGTGGTGACGGCGTGGCCCAGGGCGAATGCGCCGCCCGACGCGACGTTGAGGCGGCCCACGGAGAAGGTGTTTTCGCTCGTGAAGCGGCCGTTGACATTGACGACCGACAGCGCACCGCCGCTCACGGCACCGGAGACGCGCGCGGTGTTGCCGTCGAGGTTGAGGGTGCTGGCGGCATTGAGCTTGACTTTGCCCAACAAGGCGCCGCTGTTGTTGATGACGGTGCCCGCCGCGGCCGAGGCTTCGATCAGAATCGCATCGCCCAGCAGACCGGGCTGGATCGTGCCGCTGTTGTTCAGCGTGGACAGCAACCCGCCCGATTCGGACTTGATCGCGCCACGCAAGGTGCCGGTGTTGTTGAAGGTGGTGATGCGGCTGCCGCTGCCGTTGATGAGCACGGCGGCGTCGTAACTGGCTTCGATGTGGCCGTCGTTGTTGAACGTCGAGATGGTCGACCCGGAGATCACCTGGACCGCCGGGCTGCTCTCTCCGAGGATGGTGCCCGTGGCGCGGTTGAGGACGGTGCCGACCGAGGTCGCGCTGTCGAGCCGAAGCCCGATGATGGAGCCCGGAACGACCCCACCCGAACCGGTGCTGCCACCGAGCGTGCCGGCGTTGTCGATCAGGGTCGCCTGGCTTCCGTAGAACGCGAGCGCGTACTGCTGGTGGGTGGCTGCCGCACCCGCGCTGGCGCTGTACTGCAACCGGGCGCCGTCGGCAATCACGATGGCGCCGAAGGCGCTGCCGGGCAGACCGCGAATGCCGAAGGTGTTGCCGAACGTCGAGTTCCACAACACATTGCCCGTGACGTACAGGCCGCCGGTGACGGTGCCCTGGTTGCTGATGGCCGCATCGGCGTGGGCAACGCCGGTGATGAGGCTGTCCACGAGTTCGACGCAGGCCACGGTGCTCCCCGAGGCGACCGAGTAGGCCGAAGAAACCTGGTTGGCCGGGCAACTGGCCAGGGCGGCCGGAGAGAAGCCGCCCAGCAGGCTGCAGGCGGCGAGAGACAAGGCGGTGCGCGGAAAGCCGGCGCGGCGGCGTGCGTGGTTGGTGCGGGGCATGGCAGTTGCGTTGTGGTCTGAAGGGAAAACGACGCGAATTCTGCGCAGCCGCCTTGCCCGCAAGCTCACCCGAAACTCTCGTTTCCGAGAGCCTCCGTCCCCCCGTGGCCGTGCCCTTGTCAACCTGCGGCGGCGTTCTCCCTCGTGCGGCAGGGCAGGCTGAACACGAAAACACAGCCCGAGGGGTGCGCACCGTGCACCGCAACGCCGCCGCCATGTGTGTGCGCAATGTCACGGACGATGGGCAGGCCCAGGCCGGAGCCCGGGTCGGCGGCGGCGCTGACGTAGCGCTCGAAGATGCGATCCCGGTCGGCCTGCGGCACACCGGGGCCCCGATCGGCCACCGCCACGTGGGCCTGGTCGGGCGTGACGCTCAGGCGCACCTCCACGCCGTGCGCCGCGCCCTGGCCATGCCGCTCGGCGTTGTGCACGAGGTTGTTCAACGCGATCTTGAGCAACGCGGGATCCGCATCCACCCAGCAGGGCGACGTGGGCGCGATCCGCAGCCAGCCAGCGTGCGGGTACTGCGCCACCAGTTCGCGCAGCAACCCACCCAGCTCCAGCCGTTCGCGCAAAGCCGGGTCGACCAGCCGGTCCTGCAACCGGTCCTGCCGGATCAGGTCGTTGGCCAGCTCGATCAACCGCTGACTGGCCTGGCGCATGTTGGCCAGGCGCTGCGCCACGTCGGCGGGGATCTGGTCCCGCAGGTAACGCAGCGAGTCGAGCGAAGCCTTGATCACCGCCGACGGCGTGCGGAACTCGTGCGAGGCCATGCTCAAGAGCTGGCGCTGGCGGGTCTCGGCCTGCTGCACCTGCGTCAGCGCGGCCTGCAGTTCCTGCGTGCGGTCGGCCACGCGCGCCTCCAGCACCTGGTTCTGTTGCGACAGCTGGTCGTTGAGCGCATGCCGCTCGGCTTCGAGGTGCCGGTTGCGGCGCCGCACCTGATCGATGAAACCCCACTGCAGCAGGATCAGGTTGCAAAGGCCGGCCACCTGCCAGCCGTAGAGGGCGACGTAGCCGTAGGAGAACCAACCGAGATTGGCGCCCAGGTTGTGCAACGACAGCAACGCGAGGACCAGCAACGGCAGACCGTAGCGGCGCACCAACCGCTCACCGCGCAGCATCTGCTGCACGATCACGCCGGCCGCCGCCAGCAGCAGCGGTGAACTCAGCAAGTGCATCAGCCCCGGCACTTGCAGCGAGCCGAACAGCACGCCCAGAGCCGTGGCGCCGATCAGCAGCCAGCCCCAGGCTGCCAGGACAAGGTGCACCCACCGCCGCAGGTCGAACAGGCGCGTGATCAGCAGCAACGGAAACGCCAGCGACAGGATCGCCAGCGCGCTGGTAAGCGTGTTGACCTGCGACAGGTCGCGCCAAGGCAGGTGGCGGTAGGCCAGACCGTCGACACAGAACCAGACGCCGGTGGTGGCGCCGACGTAAGCGAGCCAGAGCAGGTAGACCGGCTTGCGCTGCGTGGCGTACTGACCCAGTGCGACCAGCACCAGCGTCAGGCCGATCGCCAGCGCGCCACCCAGCACCAGATGTTCGATGGCTGTGCGCGCGAGATAGCCCTCCAGCCGGTGGAGCGTGACCATGGCGACTTGCGTGCTGGTGGTGTCCAGCCGCAGCAGCACCGTGGCCGGCCCGTGCGGCGGGTGCACGAAGAAGGCGGGTTTGAGCCCGCGCAGGGGTGTCTGGTCCGGCGGCACCTGATCGCCCGCGTTGCCCAGGGGCTGCAAGCGCCCGCCGTCGACGGCCAGCCAGCCCGTGACACGGTCGAGGAAGGCCGGGCCGACCTCCAGCACGGCGGGTTCGATGCCCAGGGCATTCAGGTCCAAGGTCAACGCCAGCCACACCGGCGCTTTGCCGTAACCGCGCCCCAGGTGGCCCGGCACGGGCTGGAAATCGCCGGCCCGGTAGCCCGCCAGCGCCGCCTCAGGGCTGGCATAGGCGACACCGGGGGCGCTGGCCTGGAGCTGGCCCGCCAGCGAGAGCGTCTGCTGCCCCGGCGCCAGCGCCACCGCGGCCGGCCCGGCGGCCGACGCCAAGGGGGTGACCCACCACAGACACACAAACAGAAGAAGGCAGCAAGTTCTTGTTAGCATCGCGGCCAATTTTCGTCGACTGCCTGCATGCAAAAAGATTCGTACACCGTGGCGCTGGTCGAGGATGAGGCCGTCCTGCGCCAGGAGATGGCCTTCCAGCTCGGTCACATGGGGTTTTCCGTCGAGACCTTCGAGGCCGCGCCCGCGCTGTACCGCCACCTCGCCACGCGCCCACGCGCCATCGTGGTGCTGGACATCGGTCTGCCCGGTGAGGACGGCCTGTCGGTCTGCAGGTACCTGCGCGCCCACGATGCGCAGATCGGCATCGTGTTCCTCACCGCGCGAGGCCTGCGCGACGACCGGTTGCAGGGTCTGGCTGAAGGAGCCGATGCCTACCTCGTGAAACCGGTGGACATGGACGAACTTGCGCTTGTTTTGCGGCGCCTGGGCGCTCGCTTTGCCGCGCTCAAGGCCGCAGCACCGGTGCCCGCGGCGGCCTCCGGAGGCTGGTCCACCGACGAACTCAGCGGGCACCTGATCGCACCCAACGGCGCGCGCCTGCGCCTATCGGTCAACGAAGGCCAGGTTCTGCGGCAGCTCATGGACAAGACCGGCGCCGTGTGCCGCCCGATCGACCTGGCGCTGGCCATGGGGCTGCATCCCGACGAATTGGACCGCCACCGCCTCGAGGTCATCATCAGCCGCCTGCGCAGCAAGGTGGTGCGCGAATGCGGCCTGCACCTGCCACTGCGCGCGGTGCGCAACCAGGGGTACCTGCTGGACACCGGTGCCGGCGGAGCTTGACGCCCCTCAAGCCACCGGCTTGCGCACTTCGTCACCGTCTGCCGCGACCGGCGGCATCGCCGAGCGCGGGTCCCGCTGGGTCTGAAGGAATCCGCGCGCCAGATCGAGAAACCCTTGCGCCATGCGCTGCACCGGCTTGTCGCGCAGCACCAGCGCGCGGACGTGCAGCTCGCCCACCTGGGGCAATGTGAGCGAAGCCCCAACCCGGGGCCGCGCGGCCGATGGCGCACAATCACGCCTCCGGCATGAGGACCGCTGATGAACACCGAACTCGAAAACCACAAACTCGAAAAACGCCTGTGCCGCGAGGTCGGCCGCGCGATCGTGGACTACAACATGATCGAGGAAGGCGACCGCGTGATGGTCTGCCTCTCGGGCGGCAAGGACAGCTACGGCATGCTCGACATCCTGCAGAAGCTGCAGGCGCGCGCGCCCGTCAGTTTTGAACTGATCGTGGTCAACCTCGACCAGAAGCAGCCCGGTTTTCCGGCCGACATCCTGCCCGCCTACCTCACGAAACTGGGCGTGAAGTTCCACATCGAGAACCAGGACACGTACTCCATCGTCAAGCGCGTGATCCCCGAGGGCAAGACGATGTGCAGCCTGTGCAGCCGCCTGCGCCGGGGCATCCTCTACCGCGTGGCCAGCGAGCTCGGCGCGACCAAGATCGCGCTGGGCCACCACCGCGACGACATCCTGCAGACCCTGCTGCTCAACATGTTCTTCGGCGCCAAGCTTAAGGGCATGCCCCCTAAGCTGGTGAGCGACGACGGCCGGCACGTGGTGATCCGCCCCATGGCCTATGTGGCCGAGAAGGACCTCAGCCGCTGGGCCGAACTGCGCGAATTCCCCATCATCCCGTGCACGCTGTGCGGCAGCCAGGAAAACCTGCAGCGCAAACAGGTGGGCCTGATGCTCAAGGACTGGGAGAAGCGTTTCCCGGGCCGGATCGAGAACATGTTCACCGCCTTGCAGAACATCGTGCCCAGCCACCTGATGGACCGCTCGCTGTTTCCTTTTGAAACCATCCAGGCCACGGGCGAGGCCAGCGAGGACGGCGACAAGGCTTTCGACGACGAGCCGCTGCCCGGGGCGGCACGCGCCTTGCCCCCTGAAACGGACTGGCCCGCACCTCAGGGGAACGCTTCGGCGCCCGCCGCAGTCATACCGATTGCCGCGGCGCACTGAGTTTTCTCCTCGGGCGCCCGCCAAGGCCATTCAGGAGGTTTCATGACCATTCAACAGCTCTTGCGCCCCTTCAAGGTGTGGGGCGCCGCCACCGCCCTGCTGGTGCTCAGCGGTTGCGCCAGCGTGTACCTGGTGGACAACGAGGTGCAGAGTTTTGCGCGCTGGGCCGACCAGGCGGGCAAGCCCGGCACGCCGGTGACGATTCCGCAGGCGCCGCAGATCTACCGCTTCGAGCGCCTGCCCTCGCAGCGCGAAGGCAAGATCGCCACCGGCCAGGACGAACTGGAGCGCCTCGCCCAGCAGGCCCTGGTGAAGGTGGGCTGGACCCGCGCAGCCGAAGGCACGGCATCCCCCTGGCTGGTGCAGGTGGACGCCAGCACGCTGCGCCTGCCGCGCGCGCCCTGGGAAAGCCCTTACGACGGCTACTGGGGTGGCTATTGGGGCGGCGGCTTCGGCCCCGGCTTCGGTTATGCCATGCCCGGGCGCGACTACGTGGTGACCGGTCGTGGCCAAATCATCTGGATGCCGATGTACCCGCGCATGGAGTCGCCGTACTACAAGCGCGAGGTGTCGCTGGTGATCCGCCACGCCGCCAGTGGCAAGGTGGTGTACGAGACGCGCGCCGCGCACGATGGCCGCTGGAACAGCACCAACGGCCTGTGGTCGGCCATGCTGGACGCCGCACTGCGCGACTTCCCGGCACCGCCGGAAGGCCCGCGCCAGGTCAACATCGAAGTGCCCCGCTGACCGGCGGGCGGCCCGGCGTGGCTCAGCGGGTCGCGCGCTCCAGCAGTTCGCGGATCGCCTCGCCCAGGGCGTCCATGCTGTCCTGCTTGCCCATCACGTCGCTCACGCCAGCCTCGGTCGCCTCGGCGATCAGCTTGTCGTTGACGTGCCCCGAGACGATGGCCACGCGCAGGCCCGGGCGCAGCTGGCGCGCCTCGCGCGCCACGTCCACCCCCGAGATGCCCGGCATGTTCTGGTCGGTCACGACCAGGTCCACCGGTTCGTCGGGGTGCTCGCGCAGCCAGGCGATCGCCGCCTCGCCCGATTCGAAGGTGCTGGTGCGGTAGCCCTGCTTGCGCAGCAGGCGCCCGACCAGAAACACCAGGGCCTCGTAGTCGTCGATGTAGATCACGTGTTTGCCGGGCGCCACCGGCGCGGCAGCCGTGGCCACGGTGACGGGTGCAGGCGCGGGCGCCTCGTCGGCGGCCCCGGCGGCCAGGGGCAGGTAGACGTCGAAGCGCGCGCCCTCCCCGGGGCGGCTGTGCAGCGCGATCACCCCCCGGTGGGCCTTGACGATGCCATGCACCACCGCCAGGCCCAGGCCGGTGCCCGCACCGGGCGCCTTGGTGGTGAAGAAGGGCTCGAAGATGCGTTGCTGCGTGGCCTCGTCCATGCCGGGGCCGTTGTCGGCCACGCTCAGGCAGGCGTAGGCGCCGCCGGCCAGGCCGCCCAGCTGCAGGCCTTGCGAGGCGTCCAGCCGCACATCGCGCAGCGCCACGGTGATGTCGCCCGAACGGCCTTCCATGGCCTGCCAGGCGTTGGTGCACAGGTTCATGAGCACCTGCTGCATCTGGGTCGCATCGGCCAGCACCGGCAGCCCCGCGGCGGGCAGGCGAGCCACGAGCTTGAGGCTGGCGGGCAGCAGCGAGCGCATCAGGCCCAGTGCCTCCTCCACCAGCGGGGTGAGCGGCTGGCGCACCATTTCCTGCGTCTGGCGCCGGCTGAAGGTGAGGATCTGCTGCACCAGCTGGCGCGCGCGGATGGCGGCGCGGTTGATCTCGGTCAGGCTCTCCTGCGCCGGGTGCTGCTCACCCAGGTCTTCGCGCGCCAGCACGAGGTTGCCCAGGATGGCGGCGAGCAGGTTGTTGAAATCGTGCGCCACGCCGCCGGCCAGGGTGCCGATGGCCTCCATCTTCTGCGACTCGCGCAACTGCGCTTCGAGCGCGCGGTGTTGCGCCTCGGCCTGCTTGTGCTCGGTGATGTCGGTGTGCGTGCCGATCATGCGGGTCGGCTGCCCGGTCTCGTCGCGCGCGATCACCATGCCCCGGGAGAGCACCCATTTCCAGCGGCCGTCCTTGCAGCGGATTCGGTGTTCGTTGCGGTACACCGGGGTTTGGCCCTCGAAATGCGCCTGCCGGTCAGCCAGCATCTGCGGCACATCGTCTGGGTGGGTGCGCGCATCGAGCTCGGCCGACATGTTGGCGATGTCCTCGTCGTCGTAGCCGAACATCGCCTTGATGCCAGGCGAGAAGAACTCTTCGCCGGTGGTCAGGTTCCAGTCCCAGACACCGTCGCCCGCGCTCTCCAGCGCCAGCTTCCACAGCGCCTCGCTGGCGTGCAGCGCGGCCTCGGCCTCCTTCCGGTCGGTGATGTCGAACAGCACACCCACGCGCAGGAAGCCGGTGGCGTCGGCCGACACCGCGCACGAGCGGTTGCAGATCCATTTGATGGTGCCGTCGGGCAGCACGACCCGGAACTCGGTTTCCAGGGTGGACTGCCCGGCCAGAATGGCCTGGCGGTCGCGCTCCAGCATGGCCTGGTCTTCCGGGTGAAAGTAGCGCTCGAGCAAGGCGGGGTTGCGCATCAGGTCGTCGGCCTCGAAGCCGTAGATGTCGCGAATGCCGGCACTCAGGAAACGGTACTCGCGCCCGCCGTCGTTGCGCACGTACACGGCGAACACGGCGCCAGGCACCTGGGCGGTGATCAGGCGCAACTGCTCCTCGCTCTCGCGCAGGGCTTTCTGGTCGCGCATGCGGTCGGTGATGTCCTCCACCGTACCTTCGTAGTACTGCAACACGCCCGCCGCATCGCGCACGCCGTGCGCGTTCTCGCTGATCCAGACGCGCTCGCGCGTCTTGTGGCGGTGGATTTCGGAAATGAAGCCGCGCACAAAGCCATCGCGTTCGAGCTGGCGCTTGAATTCGGCCCGGCGGGTAGGATCGACGTACCACTCCTGGGCGATGTCGTTCACCGACGCCAGCATCTCCCGCTCCGACGCGTAGCCGTTGAGCGACACCAGTGCCTGGTTCGCCCGCAGCATCCGCCCCTCGGGTGAACTTCGGTAGGCCCCGATCGGCAGGAAATTGAAGAGCGTGGAAAAATCCCCGTCGAGCGGGGACGGCGGCGGCGTCATGCAACGAATTGTCTCGCAAACCCCGGTTTTCCTGACGTTTCGGCACGCGCGACAGTGGCGCCCCCGGTACAGTTGCAGTCTTTCGCCCGCGTTCAAGGACCCCCCTTTGCAAGTCACCCGCATCCTGGCCGTGCGCCATGGTGAAACCGCCTGGAACCGCGACACGCGCATCCAGGGCCACACCGACATCGCCCTCAACGAGCGCGGCCGCTGGCAGGCCGCCCAGCTGGCCGAAGCGCTGCGCGACGAACCGATTGCCGCCGTCTACGCGAGCGACCTCGGCCGCGCCTTCGAGACCGCGCAGGCGGTCGCCCGCGTCAAGAACCTGAGCGTGACGCCCCACCAGGGCCTGCGCGAGCGCCATTTCGGGCGTTTCGAAGGCCAGACCTGGGCCGAGCTCGAACAGCGCTGGCCGACCGAGGCCCTGGCCTGGCGCAAGCGCATGCCCGATTTCGCCCCCGCTGGCGGCGAATCGCTGGAACAGCTGCAGCGCCGCGTGATCCCCACCGTGCTCGAACTGGCCTCTCGCCACCCGGGGGAACAGGTGCTGATGGTCGCGCACGGCGGCGTGCTCGACATCCTCTACCGCGCCGCCACGCGCCTGGAACTCACCGCGCCGCGCAGCTGGGAATTGCCCAACACCGCCATCAACCGCCTGCTGTGGTCGCCCGAGGGCCTGAGCCTGGTGGGCTGGGCCGACACCAACCACCTGCAATCCGGGGCCCCCCTCGATGAACGTGCAACTTGACCCTGCGCGCAGCTCGCGCTGGCAGAACGCCCAGGCCCTGATCGGCCAGGATGTGGCGCAGCTCGACACCCCCGCCCTGGTGGTCGACCTCGACGCCATGGAGCGCAACCTCGCTCACATGGCGGCCTACGCGCGGGCCCACGGCCTGCGGCTGCGGCCGCACGCCAAGATGCACAAGAGCGCCGAACTCGCCCGGCTGCAGATGGCCCATGGCGCGGTGGGGGTCTGCGTGCAGAAGACCGACGAGGCCCTGACGCTGGCCCGCGGCGGCGTGACCGACATCTACATCAGCAACGAGGTGATCGCCCTGCCCAAGCTGCAGCGGCTGGCCCAGGCGGTGCGCACCCTGCCCGACACGCGGTTCGCCCTCGCGGTGGACAGCGCGGCCGGCGTGCTGCGCCTGGCGCAGGCGCTGGAGGCCGCCAGCGTGGGCGGTGAGAACCGCATCGACGTGTTCGTGGAGATCGACGTCGGCCAGGGCCGCTGCGGCGTGCCGCCGGGCGAACCGGCCGTGGACCTGGCCCGCCTGATCGCCCAGCACCCGGTGTTGCGCTTCGCCGGCCTGCAGGCGTACCACGGCGGCGCGCAGCACCGGCGCGACCCGGCCGAGAGGGCCAAGGCCATCGGCGAGGCGGCCTGGGCCGCCGCGCTCACGCGCGAGCGGCTGCAGGCCGCAGGTTTCACGGTGCCGCTGATCACCGGCGCGGGCACGGGCACCTTCTCCCTGGAGACGGCCAGCCACGTCTGGGGCGAGCTGCAGGTGGGCTCCTACCTGTTCATGGACGCCGACTACGCCCGCAACGAAAGCGCGCCGCTGGCCCCGGTGTTCGAGCATGCGCTGTTCCTCAAGGCGCAGGTGATGAGCCGGGGCGCCCAGCACGCGGTGTGCGACGCAGGCCACAAGAGCCACGCCATCGACAGCGGCCTGCCCGCGGTGTGGAGCCCACCGGGCCTGGTGTTCGCCAATGGCGGAGACGAGCACGGCATCCTGCGCGCGGCCCACGCCGGCCAGGCCCTGCCCGACCTGGGCGACACGGTCTGGCTCGTGCCTGGCCATTGCGACCCCACGGTCAACCTGCACGACCTCATGTTCGGCGTGCGCGGCGGCCTGTCCGAGGGCAAGGTGGAGCGCCTGATCGCCGTGGACACGCGCGGCGCGCTGGGCTGACCCAGCCTCGCCAGCTCAGGGCGCGAACACCACCGCGTCCAGCCCCAGGGCGCGGATGCGCGCTGCCGCTTCATCGGCCGTGGCACGGCTGGCAAACGGCCCGACGCGAACCCGGGTGAGCTCGCCCTTGGGCGATTCGACCTTCTGCAGGATCGCCGGGAAACCGGCTTCTACCAGGCGCGCGTGGGCCTTGTCGGCGTTGGCCGGGTCGGCGAACAGGCCGACATTGATGCCATGGGCCTGCGGCACCACCGCCGCTGCCCCCGTTGCCTTGGGGGCCACGACCTTGGCGATCACCACCTTCGCGGGCTCGGACGGTGCGGCCTTGGCCTCCACGGGTGGCTCGGCCGGCGGGCTGTCCGCGACGGAGGATGGCAAGGCCGGCAGCGTCGGTGGCGTCACGATCACCGGCGCGGGTTCGGGCACCGGTTCCGGCGCGGCTGGCGGTGCGGCGGCCACCGCTTGTTCGACCGGCTCGGGTTCGGCGGCGGGCGTGGCGGGTGCGGCTGGAGCGGCCGGTGCCGGCGCTTCGAGGAGTTGGGCTGCCGGCGCCGGCAGGCCTTGCTGGAGCCCGCCGCCCAGCCAGCCCGCTCCCAGCGCACCGGCCAGCAGCAGATTGACCACCACCAGCGCCCCCAGGCGCCGCTTCGAACTCGCCCGTTTTTCCAGCGCCGCGCAGGCCTCGCGCACGGTGCGGGCTTCGCGCACGGCGCGCGTCATGCGGCGGCGGGTGTCGGCGTGCAGCAAGGCGTTGCCGTAGGCGCCGGGGATCGCGATGCTCAGCAACAGCAGCGTGAGCAGCACGCCCCATTCCACCGACGGCGGCCACTGCAGGAAGCGCCGGGCCGCCACCAGCACCAGCAGCGCCAGCCCCTGGGCGCAGGCCAGGTACACCAGCGCCGCGCCCCAGAGCTGGCGGAACACCAGCCAGTTCAGGGTGAGCAGGCCGGCCACCGGGTTCCAGACCGGGCTGGCGCGACCGGCGTCGTCGAAACGCTCGAAGACGGCCAGGTAGTGCCCCGTGTTCACCGGCCCCAGCGCGGCGCGGTACAGCGCGGTGGTGGCACTCTCCGGGGCGGTCGCGGTGGGCGGCGGGTTGCTGGACATGCCCGCGATTCTGGCACGGGCATGCGGGTTGATGCCAAGGGTGAAAACACCGGCTTCTGCCCACAATGCGCGCATGTCCCGCTTCCGCTTTGCGCGCCTTCCATGAGCCCGAGCCAGATCATCGTGCTGGCCACGCCGGTGTTCTTCGCACTGATCGCGATCGAGTACGCCATCGGCCGCCGACGCCGGCACAACACCTACCGGCTCGACGATGCCATCAGCAGCATCGGCCTGGGCATGCTCAGCCAGATCAGCGCGGTGTTCACCCGGCTGCTGCGCGTGGGCCTCTACACCGCCGTGTACTCGGCTGTCGCGATCTGGCCCGACCACCCGTTCTGGACCAGTTGGGCCGGCTGGCTGACCGCGCTGGTGTTCTACGACTTCTGCTACTACTGGCTGCACCGCGCCGGGCACGAGAGCGCCGTCTTCTGGGCCGCGCACGTGGTGCACCACCAGAGCCAGGACTACAACCTCTCCACCGCGCTGCGCCAGACCAGTTCGGGCGCGCTGCTGGGCTGGATCTTCTACCTGCCCATGGCGGTGGCCGGCGTGCCGCCGCTGGTGTTCGGCGTGGTCGCGCTCATCGACCTGCTCTACCAGTTCTGGGTGCACACCGAGCAGGTCGGCAAGCTGGGCTGGTTCGATCGCTGGTTCTGCAGCCCCTCCAACCACCGCGTGCACCACGCGGTGAACGACCGCTACCTCGACCGCAACTACGGCGGCATCCTGATCGTGTGGGACCGCCTGTTCGGCAGCTTCAAGGAAGAGGATGAGAAGTGCGTCTACGGCACGCGCAAGCCTTTGCAGAGCTGGGACCCGCTGTGGGCCAACGGCGAGGTGTACTGGGGCCTGCTGCGCGACAGCTGGCACACCCGGCGCTGGGCCGACAAGCTGCGCGTGTGGTTCAAGCCACCAGGCTGGCGGCCGGCCGACGTGGCCGAGCGCTTTCCCTCACCCGCGTTCGACCTCGCCAGCGTGCAGCGCTATGCGCCGCCCATGAGCCCCACGGTGCGCTGGTTCGCGGGCGCGCAGTTCGTGGCCCTGCTCGTGGGCGTGGGGGGCTTCCTGTGGTTCGCCGACGCCTGGCCGCTCTCGCGCAGCGCCGTGGTGTTCAGCGTGCTGCTGGTGGCGCTGTGGGCCATCGGCGCGGTGATGCAGGGGCGCATTGGCATGGGCGAGGCGCTGCTGATCGAATGCGGCGCCCTGGCCATGGCCACCGCCGCGCTGGGCTGGGTGGATCTGCACCGGGTCTTCAAGCCGCTGGCCATGCTGATCGCGATGGCGGTGGTGTGGGCGCATGCGCGCGCCGCGGGCGGCGTGCGGCGCGCGGACGCCCTGCTGCTCGCCGCGCTGGCCTTTTCCTTGGCGGGAGACGCCTTCCTGATGTTCCCGGGCTACTTCATCCCGGGGCTGGTGGCTTTCCTGCTGGCCCACCTGGCCTACATCGCGCTGTTCCACCAGGGCCTGCCCTGGTTCCCGAGCCGCCGCGCCCTGGTGGCCACGCTGGGCCTGGGCGTGGCGATGTACGGCTTCCTGTGGCTGGGCGGCCTGCCGGCCGGCCTGCGCGCCCCGGTGGCGGCCTACGTGCTGGTGATCGCGCTGATGGCAGCGCAGGCCATCGGCCGCGCCAGCGTGCAGCGCGACCGCGCGGCGCTGGCCGTGGCGCTGGGTTCGGGTTTCTTCATGCTGAGCGACTCGCTGCTGGCGACCAACCGCTTCGTGTCGCCGCTGCCGATGTCGCAGGTGTGGGTGCTGAGCACCTACTACGCGGCGCAGGCGCTGATCGTGGCGGGCATGCTGCGCGGCCGGCGCGCCGGTGCCGAACCGGCCTCGCTCACGGCCTGGCCGGCGGCGCGCTCTTCGCTCGCAGACGGGCACCCACACTGACCATCCGGTCCGACAGCTGCCCGAGCCTGGCGTCGGCCTGCGCGGCATCGACGGTGCCCCGGTGCTTGCCGACCTCCAGCGTCATGACCTCCAGCACGAGGCCGTGAAGCTCGCGGATGTCCGCGATCGTGGGCATAGGGGGTTGGGGGCCAAGCGCGGCGAGTTCTTCGCCCATCGCCCGGTACGCCGGGATGTGGCGCTGCGCCATCGCGTCGACGAATTGCGCCCGGCTCAGGCGCCCGTCCTTGTGGTCCCTGGCGTCCTGCTGCAGCGCGGTCTCGGCGGCCCTCAGGCGGGGCAACAGGTCAGCCAGCAGCGATTGCGAGCCCAACAACTGCCGGTGGTCCACGCCGGGCTTGGCCAGCCCCACCAGCGCGCCCACCAGCAGCACCGTGGCGGCCACGGCCATCACCTGGCGGCGCTGGCGCAGACCACGCGAGGCGCGCTCGTCGACCAGCTCCACCAGCAGCCAGGCCAGCAGGGCCCCCATCACCAGGCCACCCACGTGGGCCGCGTTGTCGATGCCCGGACGGGCAAAACCCTGCCCCAGCATGATCGCCACGAACAGGCCCTGGCTGGTCAGCAGCTGCGTCGCCATGGCCTTGGGCACGCTCGCACGGTGCTGGTAGACGCCGACCATCAACGCCCCCAGCACGCCGAACACCGCGCCCGAAGCCCCCACCGACACCGCGTGCTGCGAGGAGAAGTGAAGGCTGAGCGCGCTGCCCGCGAGCCCTGCCGCGAGGTAGATCAGCAGGAACTGGCCGTTGCCGAACCAGCGGCACACCCGCCGCCCGGTATCCCACAGCGCGAACATGTTCAGGCCCAGGTGCAGCGCGCCGCCGTGCAGCGCGGTGGCGCTGAGCAGGCGCCAGTACTCGCCATCGCGCACCACGGCCGTGGCCGAGTTGGCGCCCCAGGCAAACAGCTCGGCCGAAGTGGGCTTGGTGGGGCTCATGCCGTCGAACAGGTTGAGCACCCACACCACCACGTTGACGGCGATCACCGCGTACAGCGCCCAGGGCGTGGGGGTGAGGGTGCGCAGGCGCTCCTCGAACGCCTCGTGCGCCTGCCAGGCATCCAGCCGCTCGCTCAGGGCCGCGCGGGCCTGGCCGGTGGCGTAACGCTGAAAACCCTGCAGCGCCGCCTGCACGGCGGGCTGGCGCTCGGTGCGGCGCAGCGGCGCCAACGCGATCACGCGCTTGAGCCCCCTGCGGAACAGGCCTGCGGTTGCGGCCTGCGAAACCGCGCCCTCGCGCAGCTGGATCTGGATCTGGTGCTGGCCCTGTACCGAGAGGTGCTCCACATCGGCGATGTCGCTCCAGGGAATGGTCTGCCCCTTGAGCAGGTAGCCGCCGATGCCCTCGGGGCCGACGCGCAGGATGGGGTGCGCGCTCAAGAGGGGCTGCAGCAGCAGCCAGGCCATCGCCCCGAAGAAGAGCGCCAGCGCGCCCAGCAGCCAGGTGCCGCGCGGGGAAGCCACAGCGCCCGCCGCGAAACCCGCGGCCATGAGGGCCACGAGCGCCGCCACCCAGGCCGCGCTGCCGCGCCAGCTCGCGCGGAACTCCTGGCTGTGTGCCGGCACGCCTTCAGTCGGCGAAGAGCTCGCCGGCGTTGCTCGGCGGCGCCACGCCCAGATGGCGGTAGGCCGCCAGCGTGGCGATGCGCCCGCGCGGCGTGCGCTGCAGGAAGCCCTGCTGGATCAGGTAGGGCTCGATCACGTCCTCGATGGTGTCGCGCTCCTCGCCGATGCTGGCCGCGATGTTGTCCAGCCCGACCGGCCCACCGTCGAAGCGGTGGATCACGGCTTCGAGCAGCTTGCGGTCCATGAGGTCGAAGCCCTGCGGGTCCACGTCCAGCATGGCCAGCGCGCGGTTGGCGATGTCCTGCGTGATGGTGCCGCGGCCCTTGACCTCGGCGAAGTCGCGCACACGGCGCAGCAGGCGGTTGGCAATGCGCGGCGTGCCGCGCGAGCGGCGCGCGATCTCGAAACCGCCTTCGGGGTCCATGGGTGCGTTCAGCAGACCGGCGCTGCGCTTGACAATGCGCGCGAGTTCCTCGGCGGTGTAGAACTCCAGCCGCGCGACGATGCCGAAGCGGTCGCGCAGCGGGTTGGTGAGCATGCCCGCGCGCGTGGTCGCGCCCACGAGGGTGAAGGGCTGCAGGTCCAGCTTGATGCTGCGCGCGGCCGGGCCTTCGCCAATCATGATGTCGATCTGGTAGTCCTCCAGCGCCGGGTACAGGATTTCCTCGACGACCGGGCTGAGCCGGTGGATCTCGTCGATGAAGAGCACGTCGTTGGCCTCGAGGTTGGTCAGCAGCGCGGCCAGGTCCTTGGGTTTTTCCAGCACCGGACCGCTGGTCTGGCGCAGGTTCACGCCAAGCTCCTGCGCGATGATGTGCGAGAGCGTGGTCTTGCCCAGCCCTGGCGGGCCGAACAGCAGCACGTGGTCCAGCGCCTCGCTGCGCTTCTTGGCCGCGCCGATGAAGATCTCCAGCTGCTCGCGCACCTTGGTCTGGCCCACGTACTCGTCGAGCAGTTTGGGGCGCAGCGCGCGCTCGATCGCCTCTTCCTTGGGCGAGGCGGGCGCGGCGGACACCACGCGCGGCGCGGGGGTGAAATCGTCGGTCTGGATGCTCATGGTTTATTTGGCCAGCGCTTTGAGCGCGAGCTTGATGCCTTCGCTCACACTCACGTCCTTGGGCAGGGCCTTGAGCGCGGCCGTGGCGTCCTTGTCGCTGTAGCCCAGGGCCATCAGCGCCTGCTGGATGTCGCTCTGCACGTCGCTCTGGGCCGGGCCGGCGCCGGGCAGGTTCAGGTCGGCGCCGAGCTTGCCCTTGAGTTCGAGCAGCAGGCGCTCGGCGGTCTTCTTGCCGATGCCGGGCACCTTGACGATGCGGCCGGTTTCCTGCGCGCTCACCGCCTGCGCCAGGTCGGTCACGCTCATGCCCGAGAGCACCGACAGCGCGGTGCGCGGGCCCACGCCGCTGATCTTGATGAGCTGGCGGAACGCCTCGCGTTCCGAGGAGGTGCCGAAGCCATAGAGGATCTGGGCATCCTCGCGCACCACGAAGTGCGTGAGCAGGGCCACCTTCTCGCCGGTGGCGGGCAGGTTGTAGAAGGTGCTCATGGGCACATCCACCTCGTAACCCACGCCATGGCAGTCCAGCAGGATCTGGGGCGGATTTTTTTCCAGCAGCGTACCGGTCAACTTGCCTATCATCGGGAAATTCCTTTCCAGTCGTTCGCGGGGCCGCCCCCAAGAACGACTGCACCCCCCTCGGGGGGCCTGGCACCGCCAGGGTTGGGGGCCATCAACTCACTGGATTATCGGTTTGATTCTCAGGCACACCTTCTCCCCACCGGACAACACCCGCATGGCGCACCTGTGCGGCCCCATGGACAGCCACATCCGCAGCATCGAGGCCGCTTTGCAGGTCAAGGTGGCGCACCGTTTCGAGCAGTTCCGCATCGAGGGGCCCAAGGCCAAGGCCACCCAGGCGCTGGAAACGCTGCAGGCGCTGTACGAGATGGCGAAGAAGCCGATTCCGGCCGAACAGGTGCAGCTCATGCTCAGCGGCGACACCGCCCTGGCCGAGCCCGGCGACGGCGCGCTGGCCATGCAGACCCGGCGCGGCGAGGTGCGCGGGCGCACGCCCAACCAGGCGCGCTACCTGGAAAACATGGCTACGCACGACATCACCTTCGGCATCGGCCCGGCCGGCACCGGCAAGACCTACCTGGCTGTGGCCTGCGCGGTCGATGCGCTGGAGCGCAGCGCGGTGCAGCGCATCGTGCTCACGCGCCCGGCGGTGGAGGCGGGCGAGAAGCTCGGCTTCCTGCCCGGCGACCTTGGCCAGAAGGTGGACCCCTACCTGCGCCCGCTGTACGACGCGCTCTACGACCTGATGGGCGCGGACAAGGTTCAGAAGGCCTTCGAGCGCCAGCAGATCGAGATCGCGCCCCTGGCCTTCATGCGCGGGCGCACGCTCAACCACGCCTTCGTGATCCTGGACGAGGCGCAGAACACCACCGTGGAGCAGATGAAGATGTTCCTCACGCGCATCGGCTTTGGCAGCAAGGCCGTGGTCACGGGCGACGTGAGCCAGATCGACCTGCCCCGCACCCAGCTCAGCGGCCTGATCGATGCCGAGCGCGTGTTGAAGCGCGTGCAGGGCATCGCATTCACCCGCCTGTCCAGCGCCGACGTGGTGCGCCACCCCCTGGTGGCGCGCATCGTGGACGCCTACGACGCGCGACCGATCAATCGCGACGATGCCCTGCCCACGATCGCGCCCGCGAAGCGCACGCGCCGCACCGCCAACTGACACGCCCTTTTTCCCATGCGCCCACGCACCCTGCTCACCAGCTTTGGCCTTTTGGCCATGCTGGCCCTGGACGCCACCGCCCAGGTCTCTCCTCCCGCTCCCATGGCCGTTCAACAACCGCAACTGATCTTCAGCAGCCAGGCCGTGCGCTACAAGTGCGACGGCGGGCGCGAGATCGAACTGGCCTACCTGAACCTGAGCAACGGCACCACCTTCGCGGCGCTGCACCACAACGACCGGACGCTGATGCTGCAGGGCCGCCGCGCCACCACTGGCGTGCGCTTCTTCGCGCTCGACGACCAGTCGCGCCTGAGCTGGTACACACAGGGCATGAAGGGTGAATTGAGCGCCATCGCCGCCGACCCCAACGCGCAGGACCAGATCCTGCTCGCCAACTGCTTCGCCCAACCGGCCAAACGCTGATGGCCCGCCTGCCCGCCCTGAGCCTGTCCCTGCAGTTCGGTGAGCTCGCCGACGCCGCCGCGCACCGCGCCGCCCTGCCCCGCCATTGGGTGACCCGCTGCATCCGCCACGCGCTGGACGCCGATGCCGAGATCACCGTGCGCATCGTCGACGCCGAAGAAGGCCAGGCGCTCAACCGCGGCTACCGCGGCCGCGACTACGCCACCAACGTGCTCACCTTCGACTACGCCACCGAGCCGGTGGTGATGGCCGACCTCGTGCTCTGCGCCCCCGTGGTCGCGCGCGAAGCGGCCGAACTGAAGAAGCCCCTGGCCGAGCACTACGCCCATCTGCTGGTGCACGGCACCTTGCACGCGCAGGGCTGGGACCACGAAACCGGCGAGCAAGACGCCGAGGAGATGGAAGCGCGCGAGACCGAAATCCTCGCGGGCCTGGGCCAGCCGAACCCTTACGCCTAGGCAGTCATCCGCAGCGGGATGGTCACCGGACCGTCATTGACCAGGTGCACCTTCATGTCGGCCCCGAAGCGGCCGGTCTGCACCAGCGGGTGCTGCACGCGCGCCGCCTTCACGAAGGCCTCGTAGAGCGCCTCGCCCAAGGCGGGCGGTGCCGCGCCGGTGAAGCCTGGGCGGTTGCCGCTCTTCGTGTCGGCCGCGAGGGTGAACTGGCTCACCACCAGCAGGCCGCCGCCGATGTCCTGCACGCTGCGGTTCATCTTGCCGGCCTCGTCGCTGAAGATGCGCAGCTTCAACACCTTGGACAGCAGCTTCTCGCCCACCGCCTCGGTATCCTCGGGCTCCGCGCACAGCAGCAGGAGCAGGCCCGGGCCGATGGCGCCCACGGTCTGGCCGTCAATGTCCACACGCGCTTCGCTCACGCGCTGCAACAGCGAAATCAAATCAGGTCCTTCTGGTCGTCAAAGTGGGCTTCCACGTCGCTCGGCAGCAACTGGATGGAGGCACGCAAGCCAGGCACCGCGCTCATGAGCGCCTGTTCCACGCTCGTGCGCACCGCAGCGGCGCGCCCGAGGGACCAGCTGGCCGGCATGTGCATGTGGAGGTCCACGAAACGGCGCTGTCCCGCCTTGCGCGAGCTCACGTGGTCGAAGCGGATGATCGCGGCCTCGCCGCGCGTGGATGCAAAGCCGTCCAGCGCCTGCTGAATCGTGGCCATCACCTCGGGCTCAACCGCTTCGTCCATCAGACCCTGGGACGACCGCCACATGAGGTGAACACCCTCCTTGAGGATATTGGCCGCAACCGCCATGGCCACGAGGGGATCGAGCCACAGCCAGCCACTGAAGTGAACCAGCGCGATGCCGACCACCACGCCGGCGGAAGTCCACACATCCGTCACGAGGTGTCTGGCATCGGCATCCAGCGCGATCGAGCGATGCTCCTTCGCGGCCCGAAACATCACCCACGCCAGCAGACCGTTCAGTCCGGAGCTCGCCATCGACAAGGCCAGACCCCAGCCGACCCGCTCGATGGGTTGCGGATCGAGCAGTCGGTGCCCGGCGGCCCAGATGATGCCGAGCGCCGCCGCGATGATGAGGATGCCTTCGAAGCCCGATGAAAAGTACTCGGCCTTGTGGTGACCATAGGGATGGTCTTCGTCGGCGGGCCTGGCGGCGATGGTCACCATCACCAGGCCAAAGACCGCGCTGGCCAGGTTCACCAGCGACTCCATGGCATCGGACAGCAGGCCCACCGAATCGGTGACGACCCAGGCCAACGTCTTGAGCGCGATGGTGACCACCGCGACCACGACCGAGGCCATCAGCAGGCGCTGGGGGGTAAGGAAATGGGCGGGGACAAAACGCATGCCGCCATTGTGCCGGCTGCGGGCATGCCAGAATCCGCCGCATGTGGCAGTCATGGCAACGCTTGAAGTGGTGGGTGAGCGGCGGAATCCTGCTGTCCCTGGCGGGCGCGGTGTTGCTGGCGCGCCTGTCGCTCGATGAACAGCGCGCGCTGTTCGAGACCGACGCGCGCATCGTCCACCGGCTGCTGAGCCAGCAGGTGGTGCAGCACGACGCGATGCTGGCCACGCTGGCGCTGCTGCAACCCGTGCCCGACAGCAGCAGCGGCGCCTCTTCGCCCGAGCAACGCCTGCCGGTGCTCTACCCGCAGATCCTCAGCGTGCAGCGCCGCGACCCCGACCAGCGCTGGAACGATCCGCAGCTCAAGCAGGCCGAGACGCGCTCGCGCCAGGCGCGCCGCGCCGCACTGGGCGGGTTGGACCTGCCCGCCGGACGCTACCAGGTGGTGCTGGCCGCCACGCCCACCAGCTACGCGCTGACGATCGACGTGCGCGCCATGGTGCCCTGGTCCGAGTGGCCCATGCAGGCCGACACCAGCCCGGTGCGCGTGACCCTGGAACACGAGGGCCAGCGCTACGTGGTGCAACCCGGCGCCGCCCTGGACGAGCGGCCCACGCGCGGCTGGCACTTCGCCTTTCACAAGCTGCTGGCGGCCGAGAGCCAACCCTTCGACGTGGTCGCCACCCTTTCGGTGGGCTGGAGCCAGCTGCCCTGGGGGCTGATGCTGGCCTGGGTGCTGGGCGTGACGGCGCTGCTGGCGGCGCTGCACCACCTGCAACGCCAGCGCAGCGCGCGCCGCCGCGCCGAGGAGCTGCTGCGCCTGGGCCAGGTGGCGCGGCTGAACACGCTGGGTGAACTCGCCGCCGGCATGGCGCACGAACTGAACCAGCCGCTGACCGCCGTGCTCGCCAACACCCAGGCCGCGCAGCGCCTGCTCAACGAAGACCCGCCCGAACTCGCCACCGCGCGCAGCGCCATGCTGCAGGCCGCGGCGCAGGCGCGCCGCGCGGCCGAGGTGGTGGGCCGCCTGCGCCAGACCGTGGAGCGGCCCGACCGCAGCGGCCAGCACCAGCCCGTGGCGGCGGTGGAGGCCGTGCGCCGCGCGCTCTACCTGCTGGAGCCCGAGTGCCAGCGGCGCGATGTGGTGCCGGCGCTCGACGCCGCGCAGGCGGTGACGGTGCTGGCCGACCCGGTGGCGCTGGACCAGATCGTGCACAACCTGATCCTCAATGCGCTGCAGGCGCTGGAGCAGGTGCCTGCCGCGCAACGGCGGCTCACGCTCACGGTGTCGGCCAAGGACCGCCGGGGCGAGATCACCGTGGCCGACAACGGCCCGGGCATCCCGCCCGAGGTGCTGCCGCGCCTGTTCGAGCCGTTTTACTCCACGCGCAAGGACGGACTCGGCCTGGGCCTGAGCCTGTGCGAAACCCTGGCCAATGGCATGGGCGGCACGCTGGACGCGGCCAACGCGCCCGAGCGGGGCGCGGTGTTCCGGCTGCAACTGCCACTCGCGGACGGTCTCCCATGAGCCACTCGCCCGACACCCTCTCGCCCACGGTGCACCTGATCGACGACGACCAGGCGGTGCGCGACAGCCTGGGCCTGCTGATCGGCACCGTGGGCCTGCGCGTGCAGCCCTGGGGTGACCCGCAGGCCTTTCTGAGCGATTTCGACCGCGAGGGCATCGGCGCCATCGTGCTCGACGTGCGCATGCCCGGCATCAGCGGGCTGAGCGTGCTCGACACCCTGGTGGCGCAGGGCGTGGACCAGCCGGTGATCATGCTCACCGGCCATGGCACGGTGGACATGTGCCGGCGCGCGTTCAAGGCCGGTGCGGCCGAGTTCCTGGAAAAGCCGGTGAACGACGAGGTGCTGCTCGAAGCCTTGCAGAACGCGGTGCGCCAGCACGTGCGCTCGCGCCAGCGCAACGAGGCCGACCGCGCCGCGCGCGAGCGTTATGCGCAGCTCTCCGAGCGCGAGCGCGAGGTGCTGGGCCTGATCGTCGAGGGCCTGACCAACAAGGAGATCGGCCGCGCGCTCGGCCTGTCGCCGCGCACAGTGGAAACCCACCGTGCCAACCTGTTCGCCAAGCTGCAGGCGCCCTCGCTGGCGCAGCTGATCCGGCACTACGCCGCGCTGGTGGACGCCCAGGACACGGCCGGCCCGGGCGGCGGCAACGGCAACGGTACTGCGTAGTTCTACGGAGGGCCGCGCGTAGGCGCCCGAATGGCCGTTTCGGGCGCGGATTTCTACAGTTCTCCCACGGTTGATCGAACCGTTTCACAAAACCCGGAGAACACCATGCAAGCCCTCGTCAAAGCGTCCATCCTCGCCGTTTCCCTCAGCGCCGCCGCCCTGGCCAGCGCGCAGAGCGTGCGTGTGGAAAAGAACATGTCGCTCGAACTCGCCACCCAGATCGCCAGTGCCACCGTCGCGGCCTGCAGCACCGCCGGCTACAACGTGGCGGCCACGGTGGTGGACCGTGCCGGTGGCGTGCGCGCCGTCATGCGCGCCGACAACGCCGGCCCGCACACGCTGGAAGCCAGCCGCCTGAAGGCCTTTACTTCGGCGTCGGCGAAGAACAACACGCTGGCCATCATGGAAGGCGCGCAGAAGAACCCGGCGGCGGCCAACCTGACGGACATCCCCGGCTACCTGCTGCTGGGCGGTGGCGTGCCGGTGAAGGTGGGCAATGAGGTGATCGGCGCCGTGGGCGTGGGCGGCGCGCCCGGCGGCCACCTGGACGAGCAGTGCGCCATCGCCGCGCTCGACAAGGTCAAGGACCAACTGAAGTGAAACGCCGCACGTTGCTGACGATCACCAGCCTGTTGACGGCGATCGCCTCGGCACCGGCCTGGGCCCAGGTGGCGCCCAGCGCCAGCGAGGCCTCGGCCTACAGCGGCCTGCACGCGGCGGCACACCAGGGCGACGCCGCGAAGATCGCGCGCCTGGTGGCCCAAGGCGCGGCGCTCAACGCCACCGACACGCGCGGCCGCACGCCTTTGCACGTGGCGACCTTCGCGCGGCAACGCGAGGCGATCCGCGCGCTGGTGAAGGCCGGTGCCGACATCAACCGGCTGGAGAACGACCGCTACGACGCCGTGACGATCGCTTCGGTGGCGGACGATGAGGAGACGCTGAAGCTGCTGCTGCAACTGGGCGCGAGCGCGAAGCAGACGACCAGCCGCTACGACGGCACGGCCTTGATCGCGGCGGCACACTTGGGTCACGACGGTGTGGTGCGTCAGCTCATTGCCGCCGGCGCGCCGCTGGACCATGTGAACAACCTGCACTGGACGGCGACGATCGAGTCCATCGTGCTGGGCGACGGAGGTGCGCGCCACCAGGCCACGCTCAAGGCGCTGATCGACGCGGGGGCTGGTTTGCAGCTGGCGGACCGGGCGGGGCAGACGCCTTTGGCTTTGGCGCGGTCTCGTGGGCACTCGGCCATGGTTGCGATGCTGGAGAAGGCTGGGGCTCGCTGAGTCTTTTGCTTTTTTGGCTTCTTCTCTCGGCCTGAGCGCGTGGGGGCGGAGGGCTCCGCGACTGTCCCCCGGGACGGCTTCGCCGCCCCTCCTCCTTTACGTCGCTGCGCC
>JAGKSX010000118.1 GCA_018993155.1 Hydrogenophaga sp. | reverse complement strand
CATCGGCATGGTGGTGGTGATCGCCGCCGACCAGGCCGCCGCCTGCGCCGCCACCCTGCGCGGCCTGGGTGAAACGGTCCATGAAATCGGCCGCATCGCGCCGCGCGGCGAAGGCGCGGCGGTGGTCGTCGCCTGAGGCGACCGCGCGTTCAGCGTTTCAGCTGTCCGAGCACGCGCTGCTTGATCTGATTGAAGGCCGTGCCCGTGCGCTCGCGCGGGCGCGGCAGGTCGACCTCGATCACGCTTTGCACCCGGCCTGGCCGGGGCTCCATCACCACCACGCGATCCCCCAGGAACACGGCCTCGTCCACGTCGTGCGTGACGATCACCACGGTGATGCGCCGCTCGCGCCAGATGCGCAGCAACTCATCCTGCATGTGGGCGCGGGTGATGGAGTCGAGTGCGCCGAAGGGCTCGTCCATCAGGAGGATGTCCGGCCGCGAAACGAGGGCCCGCGCGATCGCCGCGCGCTGCGCCATGCCGCCCGAGAGCTGGTGCGGCCAGGCCTGCGCGAACCCCGTCAGGCCCACGAGTTCGAGTTGTTCGCGGATGCGCGCCTCGCGCTCGTGCCGGCTCAGGTCGAGGCTGTCGAGCCCCAGACCGATGTTGTCCCAGACGCTGAGCCAGGGAAACAGGCGGTGGTCCTGGAACACCAGGCTGCGCTCCACGCCCGGACCGGCCACCGGTTCGCCATCGATCAGGATGTCGCCATCGAAGCGGTGATCCAGCCCCGCGATCAGGCGCAGCAGGGTGGACTTGCCGCAACCCGAGGCGCCGACGATGCTCAGGAACTCGCCCCGCGCGATCTCCAGACCGATGCGCTGCAGCACGGGCAGGTCCTCTCCCTCGATCCGGTAGGTCTTGCCCACGTTGCGCAGGCTCAGGGCGGTGGGGGCGACCGCCTCCAGGGTGGGGGTGCTCATCAGCGGGATCTCCAGGGAATGAGGCGCAGGAAAAGAAGCTGCGCGACGCGGCTCAGGCCGTAGCCCACCAGGGCCATCACCAGCACGCCGATCAGCACCAGGTCCATGCGGAACACGTCGCGCGCGGTGGCGAGGTAGGCGCCGATGCCGCGGCCGGTGCCGATCGCGTACTCGGAGCCCACGGTGCCGATCCAGGCCGTCAGCAGCGCGAGCTCCACGCCAGTCAGCACCGAGGGCAGGATCGCGGGCAGCACCAGCCGGCGCAGCCGCAGCCAGGGCCCGAGCCGCACGATCGCGGCCACCTCGCGGTAGGCCGGCGCGATGCCGCGCACGCCCTGCTCGGTGTTGAGAAAGACCGGGAAGAAGGTGGAGATCGAGATGAACACGATCTTCACCAGATCGCCGTTGCCGAACCAGGCCGTGAGCAAGGGGATCCAGGCGAACAGCGCGACCTGGCGCAGGCCGTGCACCGTGGGCGCGACGGCCAGCTGCGCCGGCCGCGACAGGCCGACGGCCACGCCCACGGCGATGCCCAGGCTGGCACCGATGAGAAAACCCAGCGCCACGCGCACCAGGCTGCTGGCGGCGGCCGACCAGATCTGCCGGCCCTGTTCGTCCACGAAAGGCGCAGCCAGCACCTCGTGCAGCGGCACCATCAGCGGGTGGGCGATCGCGCCGGTGTCGATCAGCAGCAGCCAGGCCGCACCGATGGCCAGCGGCAGCCAGGCGCCCGGGGGAATGCGCGCTTCAGCCATGGCCGGGTGCCCAGCGGCTCAGGCCGCGTTCGAGCCGGCGCAGCAGCAGGTCCAGCGCATAGCCCGCCACCCCGACGACCACGATGCCGACGATCACGATGTCGAGTTGGAACAGCTTGCGGCCCCAGACCATCATGTAGCCGATGCCTTCGGTGGCCGCGAGCATCTCCACCACGATGAGCGCGATGAAGGCATGGCTCAGGCCGAGGCGGAACCCGCTGAACACCGTGGGCAGGCAGGCCGGCAGCGTGAGGCGGGTCAGGCGCGTCCAGGGGCGCAGGCGCAGCACGCGCGCGGCTTCGAGGTAGGCCAGCGGGATGTTGCGGATGCCGCGCGAGGTGTTGAGCACCACCGGCACCATCACGGCCTTGGCGATCACGATGACCTTGAGCGCTTCGTCGATGCCGAAGATCAGGATGAGGATGGGAATCCAGCCCAGGGTGGGCACGGCGAACAGCGCGCGCAGCGTGGGCTCCAGGTGGCTGCGCGCGCGCGCCGACACGCCCAGCCAGGTGCCCAGCGCCAGCCCCAGCGGCCCGCCGAGGGCCAGGCCCAAGCCGATGCGCTGCAGGCTGATGAGGAAGCCGTCGAGCAGCTCGCCGCCGCGCGCCAGTTCCAGGAAGGTGTCCCAGACCAGCGCGGGCGCCGGCAGGATCTGTGGCGGCACCCAGCCCCGCACCGACGCCCACTGCCAGAGCGCGACGATCGCGGCCGGCAGGGCCAGCGCCAGCAGCAGGCGCTGCAGCGGGGCCTGCAGCGCGGTGCGCCAGGGCCAGGCCGCCGCGCGCGGCAGCGGCGAGGCGCCGACCCCGCCGGCCAGGTGTTCGAGGGCCGCCATGCTCGGCCTCAGCGGCGCGCCACGAGGGCGGCGCGGTTCGTCCAGTAGGTCTGCAGGCCCTGGGCGCGCAGCGCGTTCTCCACGTACTGCGGTGCGGCCCACTTCGCCACGTCGATGTCGTTGCGGATCAGCTTGTTCTCCTTGGTGAAGTCGATCGCGTCGTCGTACTGGCTGAGCAGGAAGGCGTCCACGCGCGGATTGAAGGCTTCCTTGAGCGAGACGCCGTCGTAGTCGTCCTTGAAGGCCTGGTAGGGCATGCCCGAGAGCGTCCAGAGGCGGTAGGCCTCGTCGCGGTTGGCTTCCTGGCCCAGCCAGTGGGCGGCTTTCACCAGGCCGTTGGCGATGCGCTGCGTGGCGTCGGGGTACTGCTTCTCGAAGGCCTCGCTCACCAGGATGCCGCCAAAGCCCGAGGCTTTCGCGCCCTGGTCCTTGGACGAATAGAACACCTTGCCCACGCCCTTGTCGCGCAGGGTCAGCAGGCTGCTGGAGCCCACCGCCGCGTCCACGCTGCCGGCGCTCAGGGCGGCGAGCTGGTCGGCGGTCTTGAGGTCGACCAGCTGGATGTCGCGCAGCGTGAGGCCGTTGTCCTGCAGGGCCTTGAGCAGTGCCCAGTGCAGCACCGTGCCCTTGGCCACCGCCACCTTGCGGCCCTTGAGGTCCTTGAACGAGTTCACCTCCAGGTCCTTGCGGGCCAGCCCGAAGACGGTGGTGTAGCCGTAGGACGCGAGGATGCGCGTGGGCAGGCCGCCGGCCTTGCCGATGATGTTGGGCAGCGAGCCGTACTGCGCCACGTCGAGCCGGTTGTTGGCGATGGCCTCGTTGATCGCGGGGCCGGTGCCTGTGAAGTACTCGAAGCTGAGCTTCACGGGCGTGCCCTTGAACTCGTCGGCGATGAAGCCCTTGCCCTGCGCGATGGCGAGCAAGGCCACGCCGTGGGGTTGGCCGAAGCCCTGGCCGAAACCGCCGAAGCGGATGGTCTCGGGCTGGGCCTGCGCGTGGGCGCCGAAAGCGGCGGTGGCGGCCCGCGCGAAGGCCGCCAGGTGTTTCCAGAAAGTCATGGTGGGTTCTCGTGGATTAGGAAAGATTCAGTGCGCCCGGCGGAGGAGCTCAAAGCTCGCATCGAGCGCGGCGGTGGGCTGGCGGTCCTTGCCCCAGCCGACGGCGCGGCGGTAGCTGCCGATCCATTGCCGCACCTCGGTGCCCTCCTCGGCCACGGCGACGGCGTGGTCCGCCACCGGCGCGACGTACAGGGCATCGGTCGGGCAATACAGCTCGCACATGAAACAGGTCTGGCAATCCGCCTGGCGCGCGATGCGCGGGATGCCGCCGGGCACCGCCTCGAACACCTGCGTGGGGCAGGCGCTCACGCAGATGTTGCAGCCGGTGCAGCGTTCGGGGCTGACGATTTCGATCATGCGGCGAGTCTTTCAACATCCAGGTTGGCCGAAGGGCGGACGGTTTGCGGGCGCACCCAGACCTCGTCCAGGCCACCGCTGACAAGGCGGTGCCGCTGCGCCAGATCGAGGCCGGTGTGGTCCTGGCGGCGGGCCATGCCGCGCGTCTCGGTGCGCTGCAGGGCGCTGCGGTACATCCAGCGCGAGGTGGCCAGCATGGCCACGGCCTCGCGTGCGCGCACCGCCTGCTGCAGGCTGGGCGCGCTGGCGTGGCGCACGCGCGCCCACTGGGCGTCGAGCCGCTGCAGCGAGTCTTCCAGCAGGTCGGCGCGGCGCGTCCAGTTGCGTTCGTAAGGGAACACCTCGGCCTGCACCGAGCGCACCAGTTCTTCCGGGTTCCAGGCCGGGGCGCCGCCTTCCTGAATGCCGGCGGTGCCCGCTCGGTGCAGGCGGCGCCTGGCCAGGCTGCGCGCGCCGCGGCTGAAATCGGCTGCGCCCGCGCCAGCCCAGAAGCCGGACGACATGGCCCAGGCCGCGTTGTGGCTGCCGCCGCCGGTGAAGGCGCCGCAGATCAACTCGCGCGTGGCGGCGTCGCCGGCCGCGTACAGGCCGGGCACCGAGGTCGCGCAGTCGTCGCCGATCACCTGCAAGCCGCCGGTGCCGCGCACCGTGCCCTCCAGCCGCAGGGCCACCGGGAAGTGGTCTTTGAAGGGGTCGATGCCCTGGCGGTCGAAAGACACGAAGAAATTGGGCTGCGCGTGGCGCATCCAGGCGCGGATCTCGGCGTCGGCCCGGTCGAGGCAGGCGAACACCGGCTGCGTCTGCAGCGTGCGCGCGATCACGCTGCGCCCACGCGACGAGCCCGCGCCTTCGATGGCCACGCCCTCGCGGTCGTAGAAGGTGGCCCAGTTGTAGAACAGGGACTTGGTGACGGATGAGAATGAAGGCCCCAGCCCGTAGGCGTTGGAGAACTCCATGCCCGAGAGCTCGGCGCCGACCTCGGCGCCCAGCAGGTAGCCGTCGCCGGTGAGCACGTTGCAGCCCAGTGCCCGGCTCAGGAAAGCGCAGCCGCCGGTGGTGATCACCACCGCGCCGGCGCGCGCCACCCAGGTCTCGCCCGTGGTGCGCGTGATCCCGGAGGCACCGGCCACGTCGCCGTTCTCGTCGGTCAGCAACTCCAGGGCCGGGCTGTGGTCCAGGATGCGGGCGCCCGATTCCTTCACCTTCTTGCGCATCAGGCGCATGTACTCCGGCCCTTGCAGCGAGGTGCGCTGCAGCTGGCCTTCGGTGTCGATCGGGAAGGGGTAGCCCCATTCCGTGAGCGTCTCGGTGTTGAGCCAGGTCTGTTCGAGCACACGGTCCATCCACGCGTGCTCGGCCAGTTCGCCACCCATGGCGTAGCGGCTGGCCTTGGCCTTCTCGCGCGCGGCCGCGTCGCGCGGCACGTGCCACAGGCCGGTGCCCGAGGGCGCGGTGGCGCCCGAGGTGCCGCAGAAGCCCTTCTCCACCAGGGTCACGCTCGCGCCACGCGCGGCGGCTGCGATGGCGGCCCAGGCGCCCGCCGGCCCGCCCCCGACCACCAGGACGTCGGTCTCGATCTGCTGCTGCCCGGCGGCATCGCTCAACAGCGAGGAGGAAAGGCCATGTTGCGCCATCGTCTGCTCTCCAACAAATGTGTTCAGAGGAGGCAGTCTAGGAACGGGTCAGCGCATCAACAACGATCGATTCCGAGTTTCCATATGCGAAAAAAGCAGCCGCGCCGCGGCCGCCGCTCAGATCAGCGCTTCGGACGGCAGCACGTGCACACCAGGCACCGCCGCCAGCGCGGCCTGCAGCAGGTGGTGCGCGATGCGCTCGGCCGGCACCACCCGGTAGCGCCGGGGCAGCAGGGGCTGCACGCCGCGCGAGACCAGCACCGCCAGCCGCCCCAGGGGCCGGTTCTCCTGCCGCTGGCCGCCGATCAGGCCAGGGCGCACCAGCGTGAGCGAGGGGTAGCCCACGGCCTGCAGGTCGCGCTCGACCTCGCCCTTGGTGCGCGAATAGAACACGCGCGAACGCGCATCGGCCCCCAGCGCGGAGTTCAGGGCGAAGGCCCGCGCGCCATGGCGGCGCGCGAGATAGGCCACCTCCAGCGGGTGGTCGTGGTCCACCTTGTAGAAAGCGGCCTGCGAGCCCGCCGCGCGGATGGTGGTGCCCAGGGTGCAGATCACCGCATTCACCCGCCACCACTCGGCGTCTTCGGGCAGGCGCTCGAAGTCCACCACGGGGTTGAGCAGTTTGGGGTGTGGGGCCAGCGGCTTGCGGGTCGGCGCGACCAAGCGCTCCACGGCGGGATCGGCCAGGGCCTGTCGCAGCACATGGCTGCCCACAAGACCGGTGGCGCCCACCAGCATCAGTTGTTTCATACCGTCGTTTTTCTTGTCGCCGGATCGGCGGGGTTGGCGCGCATGGTCCCTGCGCGGCCCACTCGCGTCAAACGGAATTACATGGCGACACATCCCCGCCGCCGCGGGCGGGCGGCCGCTCAGTTGAGCGCGCGGCGCAGTTCCTGCAGTCGCTGGGCGATGGCGTCGCGGTCCAGCGTGTCGTCGGCGTGTTCCACGTAGGTTTCCAGGTCGCCCACGGCCAGGCGCACGTCGCCCATCTCGGCCCAGGCCAGGCCCCGGTCGCGGTACTCGATCCAGGCGTCGGGCAACAGGATGAGCAGGCGGTCCAGCACGGCGATCAGGCGCAGCCAGTCTTCCTGCGTGCGGTGGATTTCCTTGAGGTTGCGCAGCAGGCGCGCCAGAATCTCGCGCGGCGTGGCGGCCTGCAGATACAGGCCCACCGGCACGTCGAAGTCGTCCACCAGGCCGTTGCGGCGCTTGTAGGGCTCCAGCCGTTCCGACAGGTCTTCGCGGCTGAGCGACTGGCCGGTGAAGGGGTCGATCACCACCTGGCCGTTGGGCAGGTTGACCTTGACCATGAAGTGGCCGGGAAAGTTGACGCCACGCGCTTTCAGGCCCAGGCCCTGGGCCAGCTCCAGCCAGAGCACGGCCAGCGTGATGGGAATGCCCCGGCGCGTGCGCAGCACGGCGTTGAGAAAGCTGTTGTCGGGGTCGTAGTAGTTGTTGACGTTGCCGCCGAACCCCATGTCGCGGAAGAAGAACTGGTTGAGCGTGCGCAGCCGCTGCAGCGGGCCGGCGTCGGCGGCACAGCGCCGACGCACGCGGGCCAGCATCTGGTCCACGTCGCCCAGCACCTGCTGCACGTCGAGGTCGGGGTACTCGTCCTGGGCGACCGCCGTGGCCGCCTCGAACAGCGGCAAAGCCTCGTCGTCGCCCACCAGGGCGGCAAAGTAGCCCAGGGGGGTCGGCGCGGGGTATTCGTACGCGGTCGGCATGGTGGGGGGTATCCGGATTCCGCAGATTACGTCATTTTCTGACGAACTGCCTCAGGTTCAACCCCGCCAGCAGCAGCGTGAGGAAATAGACCACCATCCCGCCCAGCACGCACAGCGTAAGCAGGCCCACGCGCTGCAGGGCCTGGCCCTCGAAGCCCAGCCAGTTGAAGCGCGCCGCCACCCACATCAGGAACAGCGCCAGCAAGGCGCTGGCTGCCAGCACCTGCATGCCGAAGCGGGCCCAGCCCGGTGACGGTTTGTAAGCGCCTCGGCGGATCAGCCCCACCAGCAGGAACAGGGCATTGACCATGGCGCCGATGCCGATCGCCAGTGCCAGCCCCGCATGGGCGAGGTGGGGCACCAGCAGGAAGTTGAGCACCTGGGTGAGCACCAGCACGCCAATGGCGATCTTCACCGGCGTGCGGATGTCCTGCCGCGCGTAGAACCCCGGCGCCAGCACCTTGATCGCGACCAGGCCGATCAGGCCCGCGCCGTAGCCCATCAGGGCGGTGGCGGTGCGCTGCACGTCGGCGGCGGTGAAGGCCCCATAGTGGTACAGCACGGCCACCAGCGGCTGCGCGAAGGTGAGCAGCGCCACCGCGCAGGGCACGGCCAGCAGCACCACCAGGCGCAGGCCCCAGTCCAGCAGGCCGCTGTAACGGTCCGTGTCGTCGGACGCCTTGGCCGCCGCCAGCTGCGGCAGCAGCACCACGCCCAGCGCCACGCCCAGCATGGCGGTGGGGAATTCCATCAGGCGGTCGGCGTAGGTCAGCCAGCTCACGCTGCCGGCGCCGAGGTGTGAGGCGATCTGCGTGTTGATCAGCAGGGAAATCTGGGCCACGCTCACGCCCAGCAGCGCGGGCAGCATGAGGGTGGTCACCCGCTGGGTGCCCGGGTGGTGCCAGGCCGCCTTCAGGGCCGACCAGCGCAGGCCCACGCGCGGCAGCAGGCCCAATTTGCGCAGCGCCGGGATCTGCACGCCCAGCTGCAGGGCACCGCCCAGCAGCACGCCCCCGGCCATGGCGTAGATGGGCTCGATGCCCAGCGAGGCGAACCAGGGCGCGCCCCAGCCGGCGGCGGCGATCATCGCCACGTTGAGCAGCACCGGCGTGGCCGCCGGCACGGCAAAGCGCTTCCAGGTGTTCAGAATGCCGGCCGACAGCGCCACGAAGGACATGAAGGCGATGTAGGGAAACATCCAGCGCGTCATGAACACGGCGGCGTCGAAGCCGGGGTCGTCCAGGCCGCTGGCCATGGCCCAGACCAGCACCGGCGCGCCCACCACGCCCAGCACGCAGGTGACCGTGAGCGCCCAGGCCAGCACGGTGGCGATCTGGTTCACCAGCACCCGGGTGGCGTCATCGCCCTCTTTTTCCCGCACGCCGGCCAGCACCGGCACGAACGCCTGGCTGAACGCGCCCTCGGCGAACAGCCGGCGCAGCAGGTTGGGGATGCGGAAAGCGACGTTGAAGGCGTCGGTCAGCGCGCTGGCGCCGAACATCGCTGCCATCAGCAGTTCGCGCACCAGGCCGGTGATGCGGGACGCCAGCGTGAGCAGCGAAACGAGGGAGGCGGACTTGAAAAGGGTCACGCGGCGAGTGTAACGACCGGGATCACCCCCCTCCCCCTGCCCGTCCGGCCACCCTTGCCAGCCCGGCAGGTCGTGCTAAAATCGCGGGCTTTGCTGGCATCATCCCCAAACACCGAAGGAACTCACCATGGCAACCAAGCCGAAGAAAAAGAACCCCCGTCTGGCGTCTGGCCGCAAGCGCGTGCGCCAGGACGTCAAGATCAATGCAGCCAACACCTCGCTGCGCTCCAAGTACCGCACCGCCGTCAAGAACGTTGAAAAAGCCGTTCTGACGGGCGACAAGGCCAAGGCGACCGAACTGTTCGCCAAGATGCAGAAAGTCGTCGACATCGTCGCCGACAAGGGCATCTTCCACAAGAACAAGGCCGCACGCGACAAGAGCCGCCTGTCGGCCAAAGTCAAGGGTCTCGCAGCCGCCGCTGCCTGAACCCACCCCGGTCTGGCCCCGCCAGACCACCAGCCCGGGCCCCAAAGGCCTGCCGTTTGAAACGGGTGCGCTGCCAGCAAAAGCAAAAAAGCCGTCGCAAGACGGCTTTTTTGTTGCCCGCGCCCAAAGCGGGCGGATCAGGTCTTGGTCGGGGGATCGGGAAGAAGGCAGGCTTCGACCACCTGCAGGCCATTGTCGCGCGCGAAGTTCATGCAGAAGTCCCAGGCCATGGGCTCGGCCTCGCGCAGGTCGGTATGCACCACCACGCACTTGATGCCGTTGATGTTGTTGGGCACGCACCAGGGGGAATAGCTCAGGTGGCTGCCAGGCGTGGCGCCGCCGGGGCGGAACGAGCTCATCACCCCGGCCAGGCGCTCGGCCCAGTCACTGGGACGGAACGTGCGGCCGTCCTTCGTGACACCCTGGATGAAAACTTGTTTGGCTGTCGGTGAAACCATCGGGGGGAGAGGCCTTCGGATGGAGGGCTCGACTGGAAAAAAACCACCGCCGGAACGAGGATCGCTCACCGGGGAAGTAGGCAGGTATTCTATCTTATATAAGACCTGGAGCGAGGGATAACCCGGACCCCTGAGCGTACACCGGGCGCATTTCAGCGATGCCCAACAAGCAATGATGATGCCTGCCCGCTGCCTCTAAAATCGCGCTTCAACGGCTCAACCTTCGTTGAGCCGCTTTCTTTTTGGCCCTTCCCACCGGAGTCCCTGCATGAACGCCGCCCTCAAGCCCGTCGCCTCGCCCCACGTGATGAACACCTACGGCCGCCTGCCGATCGCGATGTCACACGGCCGAGGCGTGCGTCTGTGGGACACCAACGGCAAGGAATACCTGGACGCGCTGGGCGGCATCGCCGTCAACACCCTGGGCCACGGCCACCCCAAGCTGGTGCCCGCCCTGCAGGACCAGGTCGCCAAGCTGATCCACTCCAGCAACTACTACCACGTGCCCGACCAGGAGCGCCTGGCCCAGATGCTGGTGGAGCGCTCGGGCATGACCAATGTGTTCTTCTGCAGCACCGGCCTGGAAGCCAACGAGGCCGCGCTCAAGCTGGCTCGCAAGTACGGCCACGACAAGGGCATCGAGCGCCCCGAGATCGTGGTCTACGAAAAAGCCTTCCACGGCCGTTCCATCGCCACCCTCTCGGCCACCGGCAACCCCAAGGTACAGGCCGGCTTCGGCCCGCTGGTCGAAGGCTTCATCCGCGTGCCGCTCAACGACATCGAGTCGCTGAAGAAGGCCACCGCCGGCAACCCCAACGTGGTCGCCGTGTTCTTCGAGACCATCCAGGGCGAAGGTGGCGTGAACCCGATGCGCTCGCAGTACCTGAAGGACGTGCGCGCCATGTGCGACGCCAACGACTGGCTGCTGATGATCGACGAAGTGCAGTGCGGCATGGGCCGCACTGGCAAGTGGTTCGCCCACCAGTGGGCCGGCATCGTGCCCGATGTGATGCCGCTGGCCAAGGGCCTGGGCTCGGGCGTGCCGATCGGCGCGGTCGTGGCCGGCCCCAAGGCCGCCAACATCTTCCAGCCCGGCAACCACGGCACCACCTTCGGCGGCAACCCGCTGGCCATGCGCGCCGGGGTCGAGACCATCCGCATCATGGAAGAGGAAGGTCTGCTGGAGAACGCCGCCCGCGTGGGCCAGCACCTGCGCACGCTGCTCGAAAAGGACCTGATCGGCAAGGCCGGCGTGAAGGAGATCCGCGGCCAGGGCCTGATGATCGGCATCGAGCTCACCAAGCCCTGCGGCGTGATCACCCAGCGCGCCGCCGACGCCGGCCTGCTGCTCTCGGTCACGGCCGACAGCGTCATCCGCATGGTGCCCCCGCTGATCATGACCACGGCCGAGGCCGACGAGGTGGCCGCCATCCTGCTGCCGCTGATCCACGCCTTCCTGGCCGAATGAGCGCCGCCCCCGCCATGACGATCCCGCACTACCTGCAGTTCAAGGACCTCGACGCCGCCACCTACGCCTACCTGTTCGAGCGCGCGGCCTTCATCAAGCGCAAGTTCAAGGCGGTCGAGAAGTACCAGCCTTTCGCCGACCCCGATCGCACCCTGGCCATGATCTTCGAGAAGGCCAGCACGCGCACCCGCGTGAGCTTCGAGGCCGGCATGTACCAGATGGGCGGCTCGGTGGTGCACCTGACCACCGGCGACAGCCAGCTCGGCCGCGCCGAGCCCATCGAAGACAGCGCGCGCGTGATCAGCCGCATGGTCGACCTCGTGATGATCCGCACCTTCGAGCAAAGCAAGATCGAAGCCTTCGCGGCGCACTCGCGCGTGCCGGTCATCAACGGCCTGACCAACGAGTTCCACCCCTGCCAGATCCTGGCCGACATCTTCACTTTCATCGAGCGGCGTGGCTCCATTGAAGGCAAGGTCGTGGCCTGGGTCGGCGACGGCAACAACATGGCCAACACCTGGCTGCAGGCCGCCGAGCTGCTGGGCTTCACGGTGCACGTGAGCACCCCCAGCGGCTACGAGGTGGACCCGGTGCTCGCCGGCATCCGCAACCCGGCCTGCTACAAGGTCTTCAAGGACCCGCTCGAAGCCTGCGCGGGCGCCCACCTCGTCACCACCGACGTGTGGACCAGCATGGGCTTCGAGGCCGAGAACGAGGTGCGGCGCGCCGCCTTCAAGCGCTGGTGCGTGGACGAGGACATGATGCGCACCGCCCAGCCCGATGCGCTCTTCATGCACTGCCTGCCCGCGCACCGCGGCGAAGAGGTCAGCGCCGAGGTGATCGACGGGCCGCAGTCCGTCGTCTGGGACGAGGCCGAGAACCGCATGCACGTCCAGAAGGCCTTGATGGAGTACCTGCTGCTCGGCCGCCTGGCCTGATGCAAGCCCTGCTCGACGCCATCGCGCGCCTCGAACCCACCGCCGAAGCGCGGCGGGTCTTCCATGGCCGCGGCGGCCTGCACCCGGGCTGCGAGCCCTGGGCGCTGGACGCCTTCCCCCCGGTCTGGGTGCTGACCAGCTTCCAGCCGGTGGACGAGGCCACCCTGGCCGTGCTGCACACCGCGCTGGCCGAGCGCTGGGCCCAGGTGGCGCCCGGCGAACCGCTGAACTGGGTGTTCCAGTGCCGGCACGACAGCCAGACCGAAACCCGCCTGATGGCCGGCGCCGTGCCTGAACCCCACGTGGTCAGCGAGCGCGGCGCGCGCTTTCTGGTGCACGTGCTCAAGGGCCAGAACCACGGCCTCTTCCTGGACATGGCCGAAGGCCGCCAGTGGGTGCGCGAGCATGCCGGCAAGCTGAAGGTGCTGAACCTGTTTGCCTACACCTGCGCCTTCTCGGTGGTGGCGCTGCAGGGCGGCGCGAAACAGGTGGTCAACGTGGACATGAGCGGCGGCGCCATGGCCATCGGCCAGCAGAACCACCCACTCAACGGCCTCGCCGGCGGCGCCAGCTTCCTCGCGCACGACATCTTCAAGACCTGGGGCAAGATCACCCGAAGCGGCCCCTACGGCCTGGTCATCGTCGACCCGCCGAGCTTCCAGAAAGGCAGCTTCGTCGCCACCAAGGACTACCAGCGCCTGATGCGCCGCCTGCCCGACCTGCTGCTGCCCGGCGGCCAAGTGCTGCTCTGCCTCAACGCGCCCGAACTCGACACCGCCTTTCTGCAGCAGCAGATGCAGGACGCCGCGCCCGAACTGATGTTCGAGCAGCGCCTGCCCAACCCCGACGCCTTTGCCGATGCCTCGCCCGAGCGCGCGCTCAAGGTCCTGATCTACCGCGCGCCCGACCTCGCGCCCCGGACCGCATGAGCGCCTGCACCAGTTGCGGCGCCTGCTGCGCCTGCTTCCGGGTCGACTTCTCGGTGCACGAGGTGGACGACATGGGCGGCACCGTGCCCGCCGGGCTGGCGGTCGAGGTCACCGACCACACCGCCCGCATGCGCGGCACCGACCACTCGCCCCCGCGCTGCGCCGCCCTCAGCGGCAAGGTCGGCCAGAAAGCCATCTGCGGCATCTACGAATGGCGCCCCTCGCCCTGCCGCGAGTTCGAGGAAGGCAGCGACGCCTGCGCCCGCGCCCGCCAGCGGCACGGGCTCCCGTCGCTCAATTGATTCAGGCCTCAACTATTTTCCAGGTCTGTTGGCAATAACCGACACCACGGATTTTTTCAGGGTGCTACCTTCCATGCACCATGAAACAGCTCTGGGACATCTCTCCGCCGGTGCACGCCGGCGCCCCGGTTTTTCCGGGTGACACCGCCTACACCCAGCAGTGGGCCGCCACCATCGGCCCGGGCTGCCCGGTCAACGTCAGCGCCATCACGCTGTCGCCCCATGTGGGCGCGCACGCCGACGCGCCGCTGCACTACGACCCCGACGGCGACGCCATCGGCAACGTCTCGCTCGACGCCTTCCTCGGCCCCTGCCGCGTGATCCACGCCATTGGCTGCGGCCCGCTCGTCACGCCCGCGCACATCGCGCACGCGCTCACCGACCTTCCCCAGCGCGTGCTGGTGCGCGTGTACGCGCGCCAGCCGCAGGACCGCTTCGACGACGCCCTGCCCGCCTTCGCGCCCGACACCGTGGAACAACTCGCCGACCTCGGCGTGCTGCTCATCGGCATCGACAGCGCCAGCATCGACCCGGCCAGCAGCAAGACGCTCGACAGCCATCAGACCATCCGCCGGCGCGGCCTGCGCGTGCTGGAAAACCTGCTGCTCGACGATGTGCCCGAAGGCGACTACGAACTCATCGCCCTGCCCCTCAAACTCACCACCGCCGACGCCAGCCCCGTGCGCGCCGTGCTGCGCCAACTGCCATGAACAACGCCCCCACCCTCGCCGACTGCCGCGCGCTCGACGCGCAAGACCCGCTGCGCGCCCTGCGCGACCTCTTCTTCCTCCCCGAGGGCACCATCTACCTCGACGGCAACTCGCTCGGCGCGATGCCGCGCAGCGCCCCCGCGCGCGTGGCCGAGGTGGTGACGCAGGAATGGGGCACCGACCTCATCCAGAGCTGGAACAAGCACGGCTGGTTCGCCCAGCCCAAGAAGGTCGGCGACAAGATCGCGCGCCTCATCGGCGCCGAGCCCGGCACCGTGGTCGCCACCGACAGCACCTCGGTCAACCTCTTCAAGGTGCTCTCGGCCGCGATGGACCTCGCCAGCGTCGACCACCCCAAGCGCCGGCGCATCGTGAGCGAGCGCAGCAACTTCCCGACCGACCTCTACATCGCCGAAGCCCTGTGCCAGCAGCACGGCTTCGAACTGATGCTGGTCGAGCCCGAAGAAATCCCCGCCGCCCTCACGCCCGAGGTCGCCGTGCTCATGCTCACCCACGTGAACTACCGCACCGGTGCCATGCACGACATGCCAGCCATGACCGCCGCCGCCCACGCCACCGGCGCGCTCATGCTGTGGGACCTCGCGCACAGCGCGGGCGCCGTGCCGGTGGACCTCACTGGCGCGGGCGCCGACTACGCCGTGGGCTGTGGCTACAAGTACCTCAACGGCGGCCCGGGCGCGCCAGCCTTCGTGTGGGTCAACCCGCGCCACGCCGACCGCTTCTGGCAGCCCCTGGCCGGCTGGTGGGGCCACGCCACGCCCTTTGAATTCACCCCCGACTACCGGCCCGCGCCCGGCATCACGCGCTACCAGTGCGGCACCCAGCCCATGATCAGCCTGGCCGCGCTCGAATGCGGCGTGGACACCCTGCTCGCCGCCGAAGCCCATGGCGGCATGGCCGCGCTGCGCAGCAAGTCGCTCGCGCTCACCGACCTTTTCATCGAACTCGTGGACGAACGCTGCCAGGGCCACGGCATTAGCCTGGCCACGCCGCTGGACCCGGCCGAGCGCGGCTCGCAAGTCTGTTTGACCAAGGACGAAGGCGCCTACGCCATCGTGCAGGCCCTCATCGCGCGCGGCGTGGTGGGCGACTTCCGCGCGGGTGATGGGGGTCGCCACAAAGACATCCTGCGCTTCGGCTTCACGCCGCTCTACATCGGCTTCGAGGACGTGTGGAACGCCGCCGAGCAGCTGCGCCAGGTGCTGGAAACCGGCGAGTGGCGGCGCGCCGAATTCAACACCCAACACGCGGTGACCTGACCATGTGCCCGCACCAACACCCCTCTGCCGACAGCGCCAGGCCCGAAGACATCGTGCGCGAGGAAGGCGCCCAGCTCGACTTCAGCCGCGACATGAGCTATGGCGACTACCTGCAGCTCGACGCCATCCTCAGCGCGCAGAAGCCGCTCTCGCCCGCGCACGACGAAATGCTCTTCATCGTGCAGCACCAGACCAGCGAACTCTGGATGAAGCTCATGCTGCACGAGCTGCGCGCCGCCATTCACAGCATCGCGAACGACGAACTGCAACCCGCCTTCAAGATGCTCGCGCGCACCTCGAAGATCATGGAGCAGCTCGTGCACGCCTGGGACGTGCTCGCCACCATGACCCCGCCCGAATACAGCGCGCTGCGGCCCTACCTCGCGCAGTCCAGCGGCTTCCAGAGCCACCAGTACCGCTGCATCGAATTCGCCATGGGCAACAAGAACGCGGCCATGCTCAAGCCGCACGCCCACAGCCCCGAGCGCATGGCCGCCGTGCAGGCCGCCTACGAAGCCCCGTCGCTCTACGACGAAGCCCTGCGCCTGCTCGCGCGGCGCGGCCTGGCTGTGCCCGAAAGCCACACGCAACGCGACTGGACCCAGCCCTACGCAGCCAGCGACGCGGTCGAACAGGCCTGGCTGCAGGTCTACCGCAACCCCAAGGACCACTGGGACCTGTACCAGCTCGGCGAAAAGCTCACCGACCTGGAAGACGCCTTCCGCCTCTGGCGCTTCCGGCACGTGACCACGGTGGAGCGCGTGATCGGCTTCAAGCGCGGCACCGGCGGCACCGGTGGGGTGAGCTACCTGCGCAAGATGCTGGACGTGGTGCTGTTCCCGGAGATCTGGCGCCTGCGCACCGACCTGTAAAGCCTCAGCCGATCCGCGCCAACCTGGCGCGGTTGGCGCTGCGCGCCGCCGAGTACTCCATGATTCGCGCCACCTCGCTGGCCGCCTCCTCGCCGAACCGCTTCTCCAGCAGATACAGCACCGCGTCGATGCACAGCGTCACGCCGCCCCCGGTCACCACCTGACCAGCGTCCACCAGCAGCGCGTGCTCCGCCTGCACGCCGGGAAAGCGTTCGCGCAACTCCAGCAAGGGCGACACCTCGGGCAACACGACCTCCACCTTCGTCGTGGCCGGCTTGCCATCGAGCAGGCCCGCCTGCGCCAGGATCATGGCCCCCGTGCACACCGAACACACCGTCGCCCCTGGGGCGACACGCTGCGCAAAGGCCTGAAGCACCGGGTCCATCGAAGCCTTGCGCCAGCCGGGCCCACCCGGCACCAGCAGCACATCGACCGCCTCCACCTCGTCGAAGGTCTTCGTGGGCAACACCATGAGGCCGTTGGAAAACGCCACCGGGTCGCGCGTGGCCGCGACCGTCTCGTAAGACAGCTCGGGAATGATCCGCCGGGCCATCGACATCACGCCGATCGCGGCCAGATCCACGGGCTCGACACCCTCGTAGAGAACAAAAGTCATGTGCATAGGGGCTCCAGAAAAGCACCGACCATAGTTTCCAAATAGGAAACTTACCATAGGGTTTTCGATAAGTTGCCTATTGGGAAACTTCTCTACCATCCACGCACTGGCTCGACAACCGCGCCGGTCCAACATCTCTGAAAGGCGCCCGCCAATGCAAGCACCGTTCACGCTCCCGCCGCCCTGAGAAGGCTGCACGCACCGGCGCCTTATCCAGGCGCCGGTCAGATGGTCTCGAAGATCCGGCCCACCACAGCGACCGCACGCCGCACCCTGGTCGAGAAGAGCCGCGCCGCGCGGCAGGGCGCAGCCTTGCCAATCGTTTTATCCACGCACTCCACGTCAAGCCACGGCCCCGCGAACACCGCGAGGCCATCCCAGAGGAACCTGATATGAGCTACTCCGCAACGGTCGCGCACGAATCCGAGCCGGCCAGCACCAACACATCCGAGGTGAATCGAGTGGTCTTTGCCAGCTCGATCGGCACCATCATCGAATGGTATGACTTCCTGATCTACGGCACCGCTGCCGCACTGGTCTTCAACAAGCTGTTCTTCCCCGCCGACGACCCCTTCCTTGGCACGCTCGCCGCCCTCGGCAGCGCGGCCGTGGGCTTCTTCGCCAGGCCCTTCGGCGGCGCGTTCTTCGGTTTCCTGGGCGACAGGCTGGGCCGCAAGTCCATGCTCCTCGTCACCCTGGTCATCATGGGCCTGGGCACGTTCGCCATCGGCCTGTTGCCGACCTACCACCAGATCGGCATCTGGGCGCCCATCCTCCTGGTCACGCTGCGCATCATCCAGGGCATCGGCCTGGGCGGCGAATGGGGCGGCGCCGCCCTGATGGTGCTCGAACACGCGCCCAAGCACCGGCGCGGGTTCTGCGGCAGCCTGGTGCAGGTCGGCTTTCCCATCGGCCTCATTCTTTCGGCGGCCGTGTTCGCCGCGGTGTCTCAGCTGCCGGAGGAAGACTTCCTGTCCTGGGGCTGGCGCATTCCGTTCCTCTCCAGCATCGTGCTCGTGGCCCTGGGAACGTTCATCCGCTTCAAGGTCTCCGAGTCGCCGGTCTTCCTGGAGATGAAGGCCAAGAAGGAAATCGCCCGCAACCCCTTCGTGGACGCCGTGTTCAAGCACCCGAAGAACTTCCTGATCGCCGTGGGTCTCAAGATCTGCGAGGTGTCCTGGGTCTACATGCTGACCGTGTTCATGGTCGTCTACGCCACCAAGAACCTCGGTCTGGCCAAGGGCCTCATGCTCAACGCCATCATGATCGCGGCGGCGGTCGAGATCGTCACCATCCCGCTCTTCGGTTATCTCTCCGACCGCGTTGGCCGCCGCCCGTTCTACTTCGCCGGCACGATCTTCACGGTGCTCTTCGCCTTCCCGCTGTTCTGGCTCATGGACACCCGCGACCCGTACATCGTCATCGTCGCGATCGCCGTTGCGCTGAGCTTCGGGCACGGCCTCATGTTCGGCCCGCAAGCCACCTACTTCCCAGAGCTGTTCGGCGCGCGCGTCCGGTACACCGGTGCGTCGTTCGGCTTCCAGGTGTCTGCGGCCATCGGCGGGGGTCTCACGCCCATTCTGGCCACCGTCCTGGTCAACAAGTTCGGCGGTTCCGAAGGCGTCTCCATCCTGCTGATCTCGCTCGCGTTCATCACCTTCATCGCGGCCTGCTTCGCTCGCGAAACGCGCGACAGCTCGGTGCGAGATCTGTAGCCGCACCCCGTCATCCACACCCTCGCGTGCCCGGGCTGGCAACCCGGGCGGTCCCCTGCGGACCGTCGACCCGCACCAAGGCCAGCGGGTCGAACCCAGGCGCATTCAGCCAAGTTCACCGCGTTGCCCATGGGGCAAATCGGTGTACCACCCGCCCGGCAGCGGGTTCATCCAACCAGGAGAAACGCATGTCTACCGTGTTCAAGGAACGTCTCGTCGGGAAACTTCAGCCCACCATTGGTGGCTCCGTCTATGTGGACCCCAACACCATGGAATGGAAGCCCTCGCAGTTTCCGAAAATCCAGATGAAGGTGCTCTACCGCAACGATGAGGTGGGCGAGATGACCGTCCTCCTCAAGTGGGAGCCGGGCGCGGTGCTGCCCTTCCACAAGCACCCGGAAATCGAGCAGAGCTACGTGCTGGAAGGCTCGTTCTCCGACCACGACGGCACCTGCCACGCAGGGCAATACGTCTACCGCCACCCGGGCTCCATGCACGAGACGCGGTCGGACACCGGTTGCACCATTCTCGCGGTGTACCGCAAGCCCAACATCTTCTTCAACGCCGCAGGCTTCGAAGCCGACAAGTAAGCGCCCATGGCCTACGTCGTCACGGAAGCCTGCATTGCGTGCCGCTACGGGGAATGCGTCTCGGTGTGCCCTCAGGGCGCGTTCCACGGTGGGCCCAACTTCGTCGTCATCAACCCTGTCACTTGCGCGAACTGCGGCCTGTGCGAAATGGTCTGCCCGGTGAGTGCCATCTTCGCGGCGGCCGATCTGCCGGCGGCGCAGCAGGACTACCGGGCCTTGAACGCGCAACTCTCCGCCGTCTGGCCCGTGGTTCGGGAAACCGCGCCGCTGCCCGACGCCGACGCGCACGCGCTCGAGACCGCGAAGCGGGACCGCCTGCGGCTCGACCACAGCGCCGGCTGACGTGGCGGCGCATCACGACAGCCCTGCAGGCACGGCCCGCAGGGCTGTCTTTCATGGGCCCGGACATTCCCTCGTGTGGCTGTCTCCCGCATGCGATATGCTGGGAAACCCGTCAACACTCAGGGAAACTCAGGCAACATGGTTGCAGCACGCCCCAAAAAGACCACCAAGACCGCCACACCGGTGGACACCCCCAAGGAGGTGGAAGTCCACATTGCCCTCGGCGCCCGCTTGAAGCAGCGCCGCCTGGAGGCCAAGCTCACACTGGCCGAACTGGCAGACCGCTCCGGGTTTGGCAAGGCCTACCTCTCGCGCATTGAAAACGGCAAGAAGGTGCCACCCATCGGCACCCTCTCGCGCATCACCGACGTGCTCGGCATCGAGGCGGCCAGCCTGCTCACCGAAAACCCGCACCCCGCGTGGCGTGGGGTCAGCGTGGTCAAGAAGACCGACAAGCGCCCCACCGTCATGGGCGGCAGCCAGTTCGGCTACGACTACTTTGCGCTGACCGACGCGACCACCGGGCGCGCGCTGCAACCCTTCCTCTTCTCGTTCCCGGACAAGGTCGACAAGTTCGTCTTCTTCGAACACGAAGGCGAAGAAATGATGCACGTGCTCACCGGGCGCGTGGAATGGCAGGTGGGCATGGACAAGTTCGTGCTGGAGCCGGGCGACACCATCCACTTCGATTCCCGGATCCCCCACCGCGGGCATTGCCTGTCGGGGCCGGCCACCGCCCTGGTGGTGATGTTCTCGCCAGCGGGGTCCAAGGCCAACCTGGCCTGAGCCAGACAGACGCGTCCAGGACCCTCTTCGCAAGCGAGGCTTTCAGCGCCGCCGATACGCCCCGCAATGTTTTCCCGTCCATTTCTTGAACGCCCGCTGAAAAGTCGGGCTGTCGCTGAAGCCGAGTTCGCTCGCCAGCTGCACCAGCGACACGCGCGATGACGAGAGGCGCGAGATCGCGAGGTCGCGCCGCAGGTCGTCTTTCAACCATTGCAGCGAGGTGTGTTCGGCCGACAGGTGCCGCTGCAGGCTCGACGGCGAGGTGTGCAGGTGTTCGGCCACTTCTTCCAGCGAGGGCCACTGCGGGTAGCTGCGCATGAGGTGGTTGCGCACCCGCTGAGCCACGGCGCCGAAGTCGCGCGGCGGCGAGATGACTTGCGTGTACGCATCGGTCAGGAACACGCGCAGGGCCGGCTCGTCGCGGCTCACCGGGGTGTCCAGCTCCTTGGCCTTGAACCAGAAACCGAAGGCCGCCTGCCCATAGCGCCGGGGCGCGGGGAACACGAGGTTGTAGCCCTCCTGGCCGTCGGGCTCGGGGTAGCTGAAGTCGAAGTGCGTGATGGGCAGCGGCGCGTTCAGCAGCCAGGCGGCCAGGCGCCAGAGCACACGCACCATGGTCTCCTGCGCGAACACGGGCGTGGGGTGGTCGGGGGCGATGGTCTGCATGTGCAGGCCGGCTTCGTCGCCGTTGACCTGCAACGAGAAAAAGATGTCGTCCTGCAGCAGGTTGAGCGCCGCGCTCATGCGCTTGAGCGCGCGACGCAGGTCGTGCGCGGACAGGCCTTCGCGCGCCGTCAGCGCGAAGCTGCCGGGCTTGAACGGGCGCGAGAACAGGCCCATGCACTCGTCCTTCATGTCGTTGAGCAAGGCATAGAAAAGCGCCACGTATTGCATCGGCGTCACCCCCTGGTAACCGGGTTGCCGCAGGGCATGCGGGTCTACCCCGACTTGACGTAGATAGCCATCCATGTTCATGCCCCGGCTTTCCGGCCCGGAGAGCATGCCGAACACGAAAACAGGGGCAATGAAGGCCCCCGGGTTTTCCCGAGGTTTTCGGCGTTTGAGGTCTTTTGCCATGGTTTCAGGGTGTTCGGCTATCGCTAGGAAATGGGGCGGAGCCTAGCATCCGCCCCGTCTTCTGACCAATTTTTCGGGGCCGCCGCCCCATCGCACAAAGGACCGTTCATGAAGCAAGACGTGTATGTCGTGGGGGTCGGCATGGTGCCGTTCACCAAACCCGGGGCGAGCGAGCCCTATCCGCAGATGGCCGCCAAGGCGGTGAACGCGGCGCTGCGCGACGCGGGCCTGGACTACGCCAAGGTGCAGCAGGCCTACGTGGGCTATGTGTACGGCGACTCCACCGCCGGCCAGCGCGCGCTGTACGAGGTGGGCATGACGGGCATCCCCGTCGTGAACGTGAACAACAACTGCTCCACCGGTTCCACCGCCCTCTTTCTCGCGCGCCAGGCGGTGATGAGCGGCGCGGCCGACTGCGTGCTGGCGCTGGGCTTCGAGCAGATGAACCCGGGCGCCCTCGGCTCGGTGTTCAAGGACCGCGCGAGCGCCTTCGAGCGTTTCGACGACGCCACGGAAGAACTGGTGGGTCATGGCGAGATTCCGCTGGCGCTGCGCTACTTCGGCGGCGCGGGCCTGGCGCACATGCAGGAGTTCGGCACGCCGCTGAACACCTTCGCCAAGATCCGCGCCAAGGCGAGCCGCCACGCGTCGAACAACCCGCTGGCGCTGTTCCGCACCGTGGTGACCGAAGAAGAGGTGATGAACGCGCCGGTGATGTGGCCGGGCGTGATGACGCGCCTGATGGCCTGCCCGCCCACCTGCGGTTCGGCGGCGGCCATCGTGTGCTCGGAAGCCTTCGCAAAGCAGCATGGCCTGAACACGGCCGTGCGCATCCGCGCGCAGGCCATGACGACCGACAGCCCGGCCACCTTCGAGGCCAAGGACATGCGCGAGGTGGTGGGCTTCAGCATGGCCAAGGCCTGCGCCGAGCAGGTGTATGCCGAGGCCGGCCTCGGCCCGCGCGACGTGCAGGTGGTCGAGCTGCACGACTGCTTCGCGCACAACGAGCTGCTGAGCTACGAGGCCCTGGGCCTGTGCGAACGCGGCGGCGCGCAGAAGTTCGTGGAAGACGGCGACAACACCTACGGTGGTCAGATCGTCACCAACCCTTCGGGTGGCCTGCTCTCCAAGGGCCACCCGCTGGGCGCGACCGGTCTGGCGCAATGCACCGAGCTCGTGCAGCAGCTGCGTGGCCAGGCCGATAAGCGCCAGGTCGAAGGCGCGCGCATCGCGCTGCAGCACAACCTGGGCCTGGGCGGCGCTTGCGTGATCACGATGTACGAAAAGGCCTGACCCATGATCGACAGGAAATTCATCGGCCACCAGTTGAAGCCTTCGGTGCTCACGGTGGACCGCACCCGCCTGCAGTTCTTCGCCAAGGCCATCGGCGAGAAGGACCCGGTCTACGTGGACCCGGCCGCCGCGAAGGCCGCCGGTTATGCGGATGTGCCGGCACCCCCGACCTTCCTGTTCGCCGCCGAGCTCGACAGCGGCGCGAACGACCAGTTGCTCGCCGACCTGGACATTCCGCTGGCCAAGCTGCTGCACGGCGAGCAGTCGTTCCGTTACCTCCAGCCGGTGTGCGCGGGCGACACGGTGACGGTGCGGTCGACCATCACCGACATCTACGACAAGAAGGGCGGCAAGCTCGAATTCGCCGTCAAGGATTCGCAGGTGACGAACCAGCGCGACGAACTGGTCGCCGAGCTGCGCACCGTCCTTGTGGTTCGCCACTGAAAGGGAAAGAACACCATGACCGCATCGATCAAGGTCGGCGACCGCCTGCCCGCCCTGCAACTTCCGCCGGTGGACCGCGCCACGCTCGCGCTCTTCGGCGGCGCCTCGGGCGACCACAACCCCATCCACATCGACCTGGATTTCGCGCGCCGCTCGGGCATGCCCGACGTGTTCGCGCAAGGCATGTTGGGCATGGCCTGGGTGGGCCGGCTCATCACGCAATGGGCACCGCAGGCGCGCCTGCGCCAGTACGACGCGCGCTTCGCTGGCATCACCCACCTGGGCAACGCCATCACCTGCAGCGGCGAGGTGGTGGAACTGCTGGACCGCGACGGCGAGGCCTGCGCGCGCGTGGCCGTGAGCTCGTCGAATCAATACGGCCAGAACAAGATCGTCGGCGAGGCCATCGTGGCCCTGGCATGACACCCCACAACCCTCAAGAACACACCAACAAATGACCAAGAAACTCGACGGCAAGGTCGCCCTGATCACGGGCTCGGGACGCGGCATCGGCCGCAGCATCGCCATGAAGCTGGCGGCCGACGGCGCGCGCCTGGTGATCAACGACCTCGACGCCGATCCGGCCCAGGAAACCGTGGAGGCCATCAAGGCCATGGGCGGCGA
>JAGKSX010000117.1 GCA_018993155.1 Hydrogenophaga sp. | reverse complement strand
CCCCCCCCGGGCCCCCCCGGGGGGTTGTTTCTTTTCCCCGCCGCTGAGCTCGGCGGTCTACGCCCAGGGCATCAACGCCGACTTCTGGCTGCTCGGCATCGGTTTCATCGAGATCAGCGCGATCGCCGGCGCCATCGAACTCACCGTGGGCGTGCTGCGCACGCGCGCCCCCGGCATGACGCTGGCAAAGATGCCGCTCTACGCCTGGGCGGTGCTGATCTTCGGCGTGATGATCATCCTGGCCTTCCCCGCCATGATCATGGTCACCTTTCTGCTGGAGCTCGAGCGCGCCTTCAACTGGCCGCTGTTCGACGCCACGCGCGGCGGCGACCCGCTGCTGTACCAGCACCTGTTCTGGTTCTTCGGCCACCCCGACGTCTACATCATCTTCATCCCGGCCTCGGCGATGCTCTCGACCATGATCGTCACGGTGGCGCAGAAGCCGCTGGTGGGCCACGAGATCGTGGTGCTGGCGCTGATCGCCACCGGCTTCATCAGCTTCGGGGTGTGGGCCCACCACATGTTCACGGTGGGCCTGCCCGGCCTGTCGGCCGGCTACTTCTCCGCCGCGTCGATGGCGGTGGCCATCCCGGCGGGCGCCCAGGTGTTCGCGTGGATCGCCACGCTCGCGGCCGGCAGGATCCAGCGCAACGTGCCCGCGCTGTTTCTGGTGGGCGGCATCCTCATCTTCGTGATGGGCGGCCTCACCGGCGTGATGGTGGGCATGGTCGCCTTCGACGGCCAGGCCCACGACACCTACTTCGTCGTCGCGCACTTCCACTACGTGCTGATCGGCAGCATGGTGTTCCCGCTGTTCGCCGCGTTCTACTACTGGACGCCGATGATCAACGGCCAGCAGCTGTCCGAGCGCGTGGGGCGCTGGGTCTTCTGGCTCAACTTCGTCGGCGTGCACGTCTGCTTCCTGCCCATGCACCTGAGCGGCCTCATGGGCATGCCCCGGCGCGTGGACACCTACCTGCCGGGCCGGTCCATGGAGGTGCCCAACCTGATCTCGACCGTGGGCGCCTTCATCATGGCGGCCGGGGTGCTGCTGTTCCTGATCGACGCCATCCGCTGCTACAGCCGCCAGGGCATGGGCGGCGGCGGGGGGAACGCCCGCAACGTCTACCACGGCGGCACGCTGGAGTGGCTGTCCACCGGCAACTACGGCATCCGCTCCATCCCCGTCGTCAGCTCCCTCGAACCCCTGTGGGCCGATGCCCGGCTGCGCGAGAACGTCGAGGCCGGGCGCTACTTCCTGCCCGGCACCGCCACCGGCGCGCGCGAGACGCTGATCACCAGCAGCGCGCGCGCCGAGCCGCAGTACGTGCAGATCATGCCGGGGCCCGCCTGGTCGCCGCTGCTGGCGGCGCTCTTCACCGCCGGCTTCTTCCTGCTGCTCACGGTGAAGGCCTTGGCCCTGAGCGCGATCTGCGGCGTGCTCACCATCGTCTGCGTGATGCGCTGGGTCTGGCACAACGACCGGCACATCCCGCAGAAGCAGGTGGACGCGGGCGGGGGCATCCTGCTGCCCACCTACGTGACCGGCCCGCAATCGCACGGCTGGTGGGCTGCGGTGCTGCTGGTCATCGTGCTCGGGATGATCTTTCTGATGGCGATGTTCTCCTACCTCTACCTGTTCGGCGCCCACCCGGACTGGTGGCGCATCGCCGCGCCGCGCGGCGCGTTGGCGCCCGGCCTGCTGCTGCTCGGCGCCTCGGCGGGCCTGGCCTGCGCGGCCCGGCCCTTGCTGGCGAGGTTCCGGCGCGGCAGCGGGCTCAGCGCCATCGCCATGGCGCTGAGCATGGTGTGCCTCGTCGCGGCGCTGGCGGTGGACGCGCTGGACTGGTGGAACGCCGGGCTGCGCGGCGATGCCAGCGGGCAAGGCGCGGCCATCTTCGCCATGTTGGCGTGGCACAGCGCCATCGTGCTGGCGGTTGCGCTCTCGGCCGTGTACTACCTGGCGCGCTGGATGCGCGGCCTGGCACCGGGCCCGGCCAACAAGACCCTGGAAGCGCTGCGCATCCTGTTCATGTTTGCCGCGTGCGAAGGCGCAGCCGCCCTGCTGTTGCCGCGCGTGCTGCCATGGGGCGGCGTGTGAAGGCGCTCAAGCCCTCCGGCGGGCGGCCGATCGTCACGGCCCTCGTCATCTGGTTTGCGCACTTCATGGTGATCTGGGCGGCGGGCGAGATCTGGCCGCACCAGTGGACCGCCAACGCGGTGGCCTGGGGCGCCACGGCGATCGCGCTGCTGGCCGTGGGCGTGCATGTCGTGCGATTGAAGGCCCGGCACGCCGATGGTCGCCTCCCGGGCTGGAGCTACCGCCTTGCGCGAGGGGCTACCGCCATCGCGGCGGCGGCGGTGGTGTTCAGCGCATTGCCTTCCGTGGTGCTGCTGCCTTGAGCGAACAACGCTGACGGATTCAGGCGTGCAGAGATGATGACCTTTCTTCTGATGTACCTCGTCCTGCCCCTCTGGGTGCTGGCCGGGTTGGCCGACTGGTGGTGTCACCGGCGCACGGCGATCGAGGCAACCACCGGCTGGCGAGAGTCGGCGTCGCACCTGGTCCTGTTCCTGCAGATGGGGCTGGGTGCCGCGATCGCGCTTCTGCTGCAGATCAATCTGCTCGCGCTGGTGTTGCTTGCCATGGTCTTTGTCGTGCACGAGGCGACCACCTGGTTCGAACTCCGGTGGGTGCACGGCAAGCGCGAGCTGCGTGCCGGCGAGCAGATGATTCACAGCTTCCTGGAAATGCTCCCGCTGTTCGCCTTGCTGGCACTTGCCGCGCTGCATTCGGATGCCTTCGGCCGCTGGGGCGACGCGGCGCAATGGCGCCTTCGCTGGAAGGAACAGCCGCTACCGGCTGGCTACCTGCTCGTGGCATTTCTGAGCGCGATCTTTCTCAACCTGCTCCCGTTGCTCGAGGAGCTCTCCCGGTGCATGCGCTTCCCGGGCGGCATGGTGCGCAGGCACGCCAACTGCCGCAGACCCGGTGGGCGCGGCACACCGCGCCCACCCACCTGAAAGGAAACCACACCATGGCACGCAGCAGCATCCAGGGCACCAGCCCCGCACCACCCCAACCCGCTGGCCGCGACACCGCGTCGCTCGGCCCCGGAGACTCATCCGACAGCGGCAGCGACATGATGGGCATTGCCGACGACGATGGCGGCGACCCCAACGCGCCCGCCGACTTCGACACCCGCGACGAACCGCGCCCCACACTGCTCTCGCCCGACGCCCTGGCCTCGCCGAGCGACGCCGCAGGCACCGGCGAAAGCCGCAGCGCCGGTGGCGACGGCGGCAAGCGCGATGGATGGGACATCGGCGTGGATCAGGTGATCACGCCCGAGGGCACGGACGCCGCCTCCGACGACGAAGACCCCGACCTCGCCTTCATCGACGACGCCGAGGCCGGCGACCCGCTGAGCGACGAGGGCTTGGACGAGAGTGAGGAAGACGGCGCGGCGCCACCGAGGCCGCCTTCGCCGAAGGCACCGAAGGCGTGACCTGCCGCGATCCGGGTTAGACGCGCTTCTGTCGCTTGGAGGGGGCTGGTGCCGCGCCCCTGGCCTGGGGCTTTTTGGCTGGAACGACTGGCACCGTTGGCAATGGAGGCGTCATGCCTGCGGCGAGCATGGCCACGTACTTCACTGCCAACAGCTGATTCTCCGGCGAACAGCGTTCGAGGTCATCAATCACCGTGCGCAGCATCGCGTCCAACGCCCAATCCGTGGAGGCTCGCTTGCCCGTGAGGATGAACATCACATCCAGCCCCTTCTCCATGACCCGCGTCAGGTACACGCAGTTGGGCGTGCTCCCACCTTCCTTCTTCTCGTAGTTGAGCTGCGTTTCCCTGGACACGCCGCCGATCTCTGCGAGCGCGGATTGAGACAGGCCAAGGCGTGACCGCTCCATCTGGATTCGATCTTGAATTGTGGATTTTTGTACGCCAGACATATTGACTAGTGGAATTTATTCCACCATAATGACTACCAAAGTTTAATGTTCCGTTACTCAAATGCTAACCGAGCAGGTATCGCCGTGCCTCAAACCCCAAGCCCTCCCCCTCGCAAACGTGTGCCCAACGGTGTCAACAGCGCCCGCCCTATCGCACTGCGACTCACCACCGCCGAACTGGAACGTGTGAAGGAAAGGGCCGACCGCGAACAACGCTCCATGGCCAGCGTGTGCCGCCTCGCGGTGCTGCGCGAGCTGGGCATGAACGACACGGGGACCGCCCCATGAAACTCCGCCAGATTCCATTGCCCGAGCCGGTCTACCTCATGCGCTGCACCGTGCCCGCGCAGCGCATGTCAATGTCGATTCAGCAACGCACGATGGCAGGCCTGAGCGTGGCCGCGAGCCGCACAGCCGAACCGGATGTGCCTGCGGTGGTGCTGCTGCAAGCCCGCGAAGCCCCCTTCGACCTGGAATGGAGCCTCAGCCCGGCGCAGGCGAGAGCGCTCGCTGCGAGGTTGCTTGATGCTGCGGCGAACTGCAACAGGCTGGATAGGCTGGCTTGCACAGCTCAGTTCGATTGAAGCCTCGGCCCTGAGCAGACCTTTGCAGCAGCTCAAACGGCCTTCTCTCAGAACTGAAAGAATTTCCCTCGTCTTGGTGCCTGCCATAGCAGGCGCTACGAGACTCAGCCCAGCGCCTGCCGGGCGATAGCCGCCACGGCCAGTTCGTTGTCCGCCTCCTCGCGCTCTCCGTCCTCTAGGAACCAGGCGGCCGACAACGCGGCGTGGGCCATCACCCACTGGAGCAGTCGCTGGCGTTCCAGCCCAGCGGCGTTGACGACGATGTCGACTTGCCGCGCAAAGCGCGATGGGTCGGTGCAGGTTTTCAAATCGGGGTTGCACAGAACGTTGACGTAGTCGTAGCAACGCTCGCCGGTCACGCGCTTGGGATCGATCGCCAGCCAGCCGCGCTCGCCGAAATCAAGGATGTTGCTGTGGTGCGCATCGCCGTGTAGCACGACGTGCTCGCGCTGCGATCCCAACAGTTCATCTGCCACCACTGCACATTCGGCCATCAGGCCGCCTTCATGCCGCGCCATCGGCGCCAGTGATTCGAAGAAGCAGGTTAGCGGTCGCAATCCTTTTGGCGGTGGCAAGGGCCGCTTCGCATGCAGCCGGCCAATGGTGCGGCAGACGATGCTTGTGGCAGCGTCGTCATCACCTTCTTGAGCCATTTTTAGCAGATGACCCATGCCGGTAGCACGCTCCATCAGCAGTACGCCCGCGTTCTCATCAAGGGCATACACGCGCGCAGCGCCATCGCCGTCCCACCAGCGCATCACTTGACCACCGACCTGCTCGTCAATGTGCCGCGCGATCTTGATCATTCCGGCGCGACCGTCCGGATGCCCATCGAGACGGACCGGTAGAAGGTGGCCGGCGTGGGTTGCAAAGGGCTCGCCGTCAGGATGCGCGTTCCAGCTTTGGAGGTAGGAATTGAAGAGTGTCAGGTTGGACATGCGGTAAATTTCTCGTGGCCATCGATTCTCGAATGTCTTTGTTGATGACATCGAATGTCCGCCTCGGGCCGAAAGCTCCATGCTAGCTCAGGCTGGACCGGGCCCTGGGCCGACGTTGGAGCAACAGGTCGTCCCCGAAAGAGAAGCCGCGCAAGGAAACTTTTTCATGGCTGAAACAGGCCTGCGCGTTGCAGCACTCAAAATCAGGGGATGATTGCCATTCGAAACTCCCGTCCCGATGAGGGCGAACGCGCGGTTGAAATCTGGCGGCGCGCGGTTGATGCCACTCATGGCTTTCTGTCCGAAGAGGACCGAAAAGCCATCGCTGAGATGGTTGGCGACTTTCTGCCCAAAGTCCCGCTCTGGTTCGCTGTGAATGCCGATGACCATCCACTGGCATTCATGTTCATCGACCAAGGGCACATGGAGGCCTTGTTCGTTGATCCCGCCCACCATGGAAAAGGCCTTGGTGCCGCACTCGTTGGCCACGGCCTTTCGCTGCACCCCCACATGACCACCGATGTCAATGAGCAAAATGCTCAGGCTTTGGGCTTCTACGAAAAAATGGGCTTCAAGCGCACAGGGCGCTCTGAGTTGGACGGACAGGGGCGACCCTACCCACTCATTCACCTCGAACATTTCGGCGCCTGAAGCTCCGCGCCTGGCCGAATGCGGCAGCCTGGTCATGACACCGCCGCCTTCCCCGGCCCGCGCAAGAAACATCCGTTTACTCGAAAACCGCCAGATCGATAGACGCGGGCCCGGCTCGAAGGCAAGCTGTTTGCTGGTGGAGCGCTTGGACCCCACCCCCCAGGAGACGGCGATGAGCATCCTGCAGGCACCCGTGGGCAAAGGGCACTCCGTTCAAAGCGTGCACCACATCGCGCGCATTTGCTGCACGCCCGCAGTAAGCAAACTCAAGCGCGAAGCCTCCACATCCACCCATTGGCAGACAGCGGATCCCGCTGTTCTTCAGACGCTCAGGGCCGTGGTCGAAGCCGGCAATGAGAAGTTCGGCCACGGCTCACACTGGATTGAACGACGCTACACGGCAGACGATCCTTCTTCCGCCCGCTAGAGAGCAGCACGAGCACCCAGCAGCGCATTTTTTGACGGGGCCAGACAGGGCCTACACCTTCACAGAGCGTTGGCCTACCGGGGTGCATGCGCTTGGACCCGACACTGGGCCTTCGGACCGATTTCCGGTCCCGCAACGCGCAGGAGCCACGCAGCATGTCCATCACCCCCAACCCGCCGGGCCAGACCCCCGGCAAGCCCATCGACCAACAGCCCCCTGGGGACGACCGCGCGCCGGGTACCAACCCGACGCATCCGGACCGGGCGCCTCAGACCAACCCGGCCGATCGCAAGCCGGGCGAAGCGCCGGGTGGCTCGGGTTTCAAGCCCGGGCAATGACCAGATCGGCCATGGGCCGGGCCACGCAGGGCAGGCAATAGCCCTCTTCCTTTTCATCGGCACTGAGGCCAGGCCAGGGAATGTCGTAGCGCACTTGCCCTTGCAACAAGCGGGCGATGCAGGTGCGGCAGGTGCCGTTGCGGCAGGACACCGGCCACTCGATTCCCGCGCGCGCCATCGCCGCAAACAGGCTGGTCTCGCTGTCGGCCTCTGCGGCAACGGCGTGGCCGTCAATCTGGATGCGGAAGGTTTTCATGCGCGTCGAAAGGGCAATGGCGTGGGCTTAGACTTTCCCCATGACCTTGGAATATTGGAAGTATGACGCGGGCACCGAATCCGTCGCCTCCCTGGTGATTCCCGCCGCACTGGGCCGCGCGCGCACTTTCGACCTCGATGCCACCCTGCTGGTGTCGGTGTCGGTGTCGGCGGACGCCGCCGAGCCCTGGCACGAGCTGACCGTGGAGGTGGATGGCAGGCGTCTGTGGGCTCGCCGCATACCGAGCCACAACCCTGGCGAGACGGACGGCCTGGATTACCACTGCCGCCTGACTGTCGAGGCCGATGCCGAATGCCGCGTGCGCGCCAAGGCGAGCGGCAAGGGCTCGCGGGTGCTGTCGCTGGTGCTGGAAGCCCGCGAGACGGCTTACTGAGACCACGCCACACATGGTGGCTTGGGTTGGCGGCCTGGCCGGCGCAGGCAGCAAGACCTGGCGCGCCTACCTGAGCACCGCCGCCATGGTGACGGGGGTGGCGGTGCGCCGCCCCACCGCGTGCATCACCGCCCGCCACGCAAACACCATCGCCGGCCCCAGCGTCACCCCCGGCCCGGGGTAGCGCCCGCGCATGATGGACGCCATGTCGGCCCCGGCCGCGTACAGCCCTTCGATCGCCTGGCCGTCGCGCCCGAACACCCGCGCATCCCCATCGGTGCGCAGGCCCACACTCGTGCCGGCGTCGCCGGGCCACACCGTCACCGCGTAGAACGGCGCCGCCGCGATGGGGCCGATGCAGGGGTTGGGCGTGTGGCTCGGGTCGCCGTTGAAGCGGTTGAGTTCGCTCGTGCCTTTGCCGTAGTCCAGGTCCACGCCGGTGTGCGCGAAGCCGTTGTGGCGCGACACGGTGACGCGCAGGCCTTCGGGGTCGATGCCGAGCTGGCCCGCGAGCGCGGCCAGCGTGGGTGCGCGTTTCAAGTAACCGGCGCGCAGGAAGGGCCCCAGCCGCCACGCGCCCGGGCGCACCAGGCCCAGGCCGTAGCGGTGCAGGAAGTGGGCGTCGCAGATCAGGTGCGCGGGCACGGCGGGTTCGGGCGAGGCGTTGAGCATGGCGAGCACGAAGTCGTGGTACGAGTCGCCTTCGTTGACGAAGCGCCGCCCGCTGGCGTCCACCGCGATCAGGCCGGGCTTGGCGCGGTCGAGCGCGAAGTGCGGAAAACGCTGTTCCTGGCCGTTGGCCTGGCGCAGCACCGACACCGGCACCCAGAAGGCCGGCGTGCGGTGGCCGGCCTCGTCGATGGCGGCGCCCACGCTCTGCGCGAGGCGAAGGCCGTCGCCGGTGTTGCCTTCGAACATGAGTGACTGCGTCTGCGCGGGCGCGGGCAGCAGGCGTTGGCGCCACTCGGGCGCGTGGCCAAAGCCGCCGCAGGCGAGCACCACGCCCAGGCGGGCGCGCACGCGCCAGTCGCCGCGCCCGGCCTGGCTGAGCGTGGCGCCGGTGACGGTGCCGCCTTCTTCGTGCAGCTGGCGCACGGTCACGCCCATGAGCGGGTCCACGCCGCGCTGGCGCAGGCTCAGCAGCAGGCGCGCGATGAGCGCGTTGCCCATCACCAGCCGCGTGCCGCGCGGGTGGTGCAGGCGGTCGCGCGCGTGGCGGCTCAGCAGCGTGACCACATGGCGCAAGGCGGCCCGGGAGGCGAGGGGCTTGAGCAGGGGCGCGATGTCGTCCTTGCTGACGGACATGCCGCCCAGCACCATCATGTGGCTCATGGGCGGGCGCACGCGCGCGAAGTCGGGGCCGAGTTCGCGCCCGTCGAAGGCGCGCGCGACGAGCGCCCGGCCGCCGATGGCGGCGCCAGCATGGTGGTCGTGGTAGTCGGGGTGGCGCGCGGCGGGCACGAAGCTGACGCAGGAGTGTTGCGCCAGGTAGTCGAGCACGCGCGGGCCGGTGGCCAGGAAGGTGTCGCGCAGGTCGGCGCCGCTGTCGGTGTCGATCTCGGCGGCCAGGTAGTGGTGCGCGCGCACCACCGGGTCGGCCAGGCCGGCGCGCTCGCTCTGGCTGCTGCCGGGTATCCACACGGTGCCGGCCGAGGTGGCGGCGGTGCCGCCGAGCAGCTCGGTCTTCTCGCAGACCAGCACGCTCAGGCCTTCGATGGCGGCCACCAGCGCGGCCGTGAGCCCCGCCACGCCGCCGCCGATGACGAGCAGGTCGACCGTTTCCTCAGTGCGCATGCGGGAGGCCGCTCACCGGCGGGCGCCGGTGGAACCAGGGCCGCGCGGCTTCGAGTTGCGCGCACAGGCGCAGCAGCAGGCCCTCGTCGCCATAACGCGCCGCGAACTGGCAGCCGATGGGCACGTTGTCGGCCGTCCAGTGCAGGGGCACCGAGGCCGCGGGCTGGCCGGTGACGTTGAAGGGGTAGGTGAAGGGCAGGTAGGCCGCGAGCTTGCTCATCCAGTCGCGCACGTCGCTGGAGCGGATGTTGAAGTGGCCGATGGCCCGGGGCGTCTGCGCCAGCGTGGGCGTGAGCCACACGTCGAAGCGCTCGAAGAAGCCCGCGATGCGGCGCGACTGCCGCTGCAGCGACTGCAGGTTGAGGATGTACTCGGCCGCACTCGGCACGCGGCCGACCTGGGCCAGCGCGTAGGTGAGCGGTTCGACGAGGTCGCGCTCGGGCAGGGGGCCGCCGGTGGCGCGCGCGATGTTGGCCATGGTGTGGGTGGCGAACACCATTTCGAAGCCGCGCTCCACCACCTGGGCGTCGTAATCCGGCGAGGCTTCTTCCACGTGGTGGCCGAGCTGCTCGCACAGGCGCGCGGCGTCTTCCACCGCGGCCACGCAGGCCGGGTCCACCGGCACACCGGTGGGCGCGGTCTTCGCAAACGCGATGCGCAGGCGGCCGGGCGCACGGCCCACTTCGTCCAGAAAGGGCCGCTCGGGCGGAACAGCGGTGTAGGGATCGCCCGGCATGGGGCCGGCGATGGCGTCGAGCAGGGCCGCGCTGTCGCGCACGCTGCGGCTTACCACGTGCTGGTGGGCCAGGCCGTTGAGGCCTTCGCCGCCTTCGGGGCCGGCGGTGATGCGCGCGCGCGTGGGCTTCAGGCCGAACAGGCCGCAGCACGAGGCCGGGATGCGGATGGAGCCGCCGCCATCGGTGGCGTGGGCCAGCGGCACCATGCCCGAGGCCACGGCCGCCGCCGCGCCGCCGCTGGAGCCGCCGGGCGAGAGCTCGGTGTGCCAGGGGTTGCGCGTCACGCCGTACAGCAGCGACTCGGTGATGGGCGAGAGCCCGAACTCGGGCGAGTTGGTCTTGCCCGCGATCACCAGCCCCGCGCGGCGCAGGCGCGCCACGATCTCGCTGTCGGCCGCCGGCATGTTCTTGGCGTACAGGCGCGAGGACGCGGTGGTGGCCGCGCCCGCCACCGAGGCCACCAGTTCTTTCACGAGAAAGGGCACGCCCTGGAACGGCCCGGCCGGCAGGCCGCGCGCGATCTCGGCACGCGCCGCGTCGTAGAGCGGCGTGACCACGGCGTTGAGCGCCGGGTTGTGCGCGGCGATGCGCGCGAGCGCGGCGTCCAGCAGTTCCTGCGGCGTCACCTCGCCTTGCTTGACCAGCTGCGCCAGGCCCAGGCCGTCGTGGCTTTCGTAGTCGAGGGTGCTCATGGGGTCTCCGATGCGTGGGGGGGCCAGTCGGCGCGCGGCATGGCGGCGGTGCCGCTCAGGTCGGGCTCCACGGCGGAGCCGAAGCCCACGCCGGCGAGCGAGCCCAGGGCCAGCTGCCCGCGCTCGATGCGCAGGCGCACGCCACCAGCCTGCCGGTGGTAGAGGTCGGGGTGCGCGGCCAGGTAGGCCTCGGCCTCGGCGGGTGGGCGGCCGTTGAAACCGTCGATGAAGTGGTGGGCGTTGCGCTCCACGTGGGTGATGCCGAGCAGGCTGACCAGCGCGAGGTCCTGCTGCACGCTGATGCCGGGCTGGGTGGTGAGGTCTTCGGCCGACATGAAGAAGGTCTCGCGGCCCTCGGCCTGGTTCCACACCCGGCAGCGCGCGAGGTTGAGCACCGATTTGTAGAAGCCCTTGCAGGCCTTGGTGGAGACGCCGGTGTAGCCCAGCGCGCGGGCGCAGGGGAAGGCGTCGAGGTCGCCGTCGGACTCGTCGATGATCACGGGCTTGTGCCGCGCCAGCGCCGCCACCGGCTGGGCCAGCGCCATCTGCCGCTTGATGGGTTGCTCGATCAGCAGCGTGGCCTCGCACAGGCGGCGCAACGCGGGCGTTTCGGCCATGCGCTGCCAGAGCGCGGCGATGGCCTCGGCGTTTTCGTACTGCTCGTTGCCATCGAGCGTGACCACGTAGGGGTCTTGCAAGCGGTCGAGCACGGAGGCGATGCGGCGCAAGCGCTCCAGGTCGGCGTCGGCCTGGCCCGAGACCTTGAGCTTGAAATAACGGTTGCCATACGCGGCCACCACCTCTTCCAGGGTTTCAGGCAGGCCGTCGTTCACGCGCGTGCCGGCGGCCTGGTCGCCCGCCACGATGGGGTCGAGCAGGCCCACGGTGTGGCGCACCGCCAGCGAGCTCTTTGGCGTGAGGCCGCGCAGGAAGGGCGCGAGCGCGAAGCCTTGCAGGTCGGGCGCGATGGCGTGCGCGCGCATGCCGGGCCGGTTGTGCTGCATCGCCTGCCAGAAGCTCAGGCCTTCGATGCCGCACAGCGCGTCGAGCACGGCGCGGTCGATCAGGGCCGGGCCGTAGCTGGTCACCAGCGGGTTCAGGCCGCAGGCGGCGCCCGCGTCCAGCAGCTCGCGGTAGTGGTGGGCGTACAGCTCGAAGGCGCTGAGCCAGGGCGCCGCGCCGTAGGCCTCGGTGGTGAGCTCCAGTGCCTTGCGCAGCTGGTCGTGGTTCTGCGCATCGGAGAGCGCGGGGTTCTTGTCGAACCACTTGGCGCCCAGTGCCTCGGCCGCGTAGCCCGTGCCTTCGTGCCCGTTCTCGTGGCGCACGCGCACGCGCACGATGGCCTGGCGGCCTTCGGTCACGGTGATGACGCCGAAGCGGAACGGCAGGCGCAGCCGGTAGGGCGACTCGAAGCGCTCGACGGACAAAACTTTGACGCGGGGGGCAGTGGGCATGTCGCTCATTTCCTCAATGCAGGGCCTCCAGCAGGCCCCGCAGGTAACCGATGGCGCGGGCTGCGGCCATGGGGCCATCGGGTTGGTAGTCGAAGGGCTCCACCGCCACCCAGCCGGCGTAGCGGTGCTGGCGCAGCGTGCGCAGGATGTCGGCAAAGGCCAGCGCGCCCTGGCCGGGGCCGCGCAGGTTGGGGTCGTTCACCTGCACGTGGGCGAGCAGGCCGGTGGGCAACCAGCGCGCGAGCACGGCGGGCACGGGCTCGGCCTCGGCGCGCGCGGCGGCGCAGCAGTCGAGCATGGTGCGCAGCGCGGGCCGGCCGATGGCGCGCACGATGGCAGCGGCCTCGGCCACGGTGTGGATGAAGTCGGCCTCGGGCGCGGCCAGGGGTTCGATGCAGTAGACGACGCTGGCGGCCTGCGCGTGCGCCGCCACGGCGGCGAAGGCCTCGATGCCGCGCTCGCGCGCGGCGGCTTCCTCGCCCGGCGGCAGGCGGCGCTGCGCGGGCGAGCCGTGCACCAGCACCGCGCCGCCGAGGTCGGCGCAGAGGTCGATCTGGTGGCGCATGGTGTCGAGCGTGCGGGCGCGCACGGCGGTGTCGGCCGAGGTGATGGACAGGCCCGCCGGTTGCCGCAGCAGCCAGTGCAGGCCCGAGACCTCGATGCCCGCGTCCGCCGCCGCGCGGCGCAACCCGCTGCGCTGCGCGCTCGACAAGGGTTCCTCGCCCAGCGTGAAGGGCGCGATCTCCAGCCCGTCGTAGCCGAGAGCGGCCGCCACCTCGCACTGGCGGGCGAACGGCAGCGGCGCCAGCACCTCGTTGCACAGGGCGATGCGCACGGGCCGCCCTTTCAGCCGCGCGGGCGGTGGCGAAGGCTCACCACTGCGGGCCGGCCCGCGTCTCGCGCCGGCCGGTGGCGCCCGAGAGTTCGGTGTACAGCTCGAAGGACATGCGGCCCAGCGCCGGGTCGGCGCGCGTCTCGGCGGTGCGCGGGCGCGCGATGTCCACCTCGCGGATGTTGGCCACGCGTCCCGGGCGCGGCGACATCACCACCACGCGGTCGGCCAGGAACACGGCCTCGGGGATCGAGTGCGTGACGAACACGATGGTCTTGCGCTGCCCGCCGCTGCTGCTCTCGCCCCAGATGCGCAGCAGTTCGATGTTCATCTCGTCGCGCGTCATGGCGTCGAGCGCGCCGAAGGGCTCGTCCATCAGCAGGATGGGCGGGTCCAGGATGAGCGCGCGGCAGAGCGAGGCGCGCTGCTGCATGCCGCCCGAGAGTTCGCCGGGCCGCTTGTTGGCGAAGTCGCCCAGGCCCACCATCTTGAGCAGCGCGTGCGCGCGCTCGCGGTACTGCGCGGGGTTGCCGCCGGAGAGTTCCACCGGCAGCAGCACGTTGTCGAGCACCGAGCGCCACTTGAGCAGCAGCGCGGCCTGGAACACCATGCCCACCTTGGGAATGGGCTGGTTCACCGGCACGCCGTCGACCAGGATGCGCCCGCTGGTGACGGGGCGCAGGCCGGCGATGGCGCGCATCAGCGTGGACTTGCCGCAGCCGCTGGGGCCGACCAGCGCCACGAACTCGCCTTCGCGGATCTGCAGCGAAATGTCGCGCAAGGCCTCCACCGGGCCGCTCTCGGCCTGGTAGATCATGCCGGCATGGTCCACCTCGATGAGGACGCGGCCCGAGGCCGCGCCATCCGTTTTGTCTGCTGCTGGGCTCATCTGGTCCGTTTCTTCGTTTCTTCTTACTTGACCGGCAGCGGCATCGCCACCTTGGTGAAGAACTCGCTGCTGAACACCGACTTGCACTCCACCTTCTTGGGCAGGCCCATGTAGGTGTTGACGATGTCGGTGGAGGCGCACATCTTCTTCTCGTCGATCCAGCCGATGCCGTTGTCGGCGTAGCCCTTGGTGCGCATGAGGTCGAAGCCCATCATCATGTTGGCTTCGATGATGGCCACGTCGATCTCGGGCACGCGCTTCTTGAAGATGGCCAGCGCTTCCTTGGGGTTGGCCATCACGTCGCGCCAGCCCATGTACGAGGCTTCGAGGAAGGCCTTGAGTTGCTTGGGCTTGTCGGCCATGGTCTTCTCGCCCGCGATGATGGACATGGCGTAGAGGTCGAAACCGTAGTCGGCCCACTGCAGGCGCACCGCCTTGCCCGGGCCCATGGCCTTGTCGTAGAAGGGCTGGCCGGTGGTGTAGTCGGCCACGCCGTCCACGCGTTTCTCGGCGATGGAGGCGACCTTGGCGGTGGGCTCGATGTTCACCCAGCTCACCTTGTTCGGGTCGATCTGGTTCAGGCGCGCGAAGGCGGGGAAGGCCAGGCGCTGGCTGTCACCGGCGGGTGCGGCCACGGTCTTGCCTTCGAGGTCCTTGGGCTTGAGCAGCGGCGCGTCGGCGTGGCTGAAGAAGGTCATGGGCGTCTTGTCGAACACCATGCCCACCATCTTCACGCGCGCACCGCGCGAGGCGGCCGAGATCACCGGCACCGCATCGGCCAGGCCGGCGTCGGCGCGGTTGGTGTCCACCTTGGCGATGGAGTCGCCCGAGCCCTTGGAGTTTTCCAGCGTCACGTCCAGGCCGCGCTGCGCGTAGTAGCCCCTGTCCAGCGCCACCCAGTAGGCGGCGTGGTCGCCCACGGCGAACCAGTTGAGCGCGAAGGTGAATTTCTCCTTGGCCTGGGCCGAGGCCGTGGCCGGCAGCAACGCAAAAAGGGCCGCACAGACGGCGGCGGCGGGAACGGCGATCCTGGGAGTCATGGTGCTTTCCTTTCGGAGGACGGGTGGGGGAGGAGAACGGGGGAGGGATTCAACGCGGCGCCTCTTCGGCCCAGGGCGCGAGCAAGCGCGAGAGCAAGGCCACCAGGCCGTACAGCAGCAGGCCCAGCACCGAGATCCACACCAGCGCGGCGAACGCGGCCGGCGTGTTCATGCTGCTCTGCGTGGTGATGATCACGTAGCCCAGGCCCTTCTGCGAGGCCACGAACTCGCCCACCACCGCGCCCACCACGGCCGAGGTGGCGGTGACCTTGAGCGCGCTCAGGATATAGGGGTAGGCGTTGGGGATGCGGATCTTCATGAACACCTTCCACTTGGGCGCGCTGAACACGCGGCCCAGGTCCACCATGTCCTGGTCGATCTGGGTCAGGCCCACGGCGGTGTTGATGACCACCGGAAAGAAGCCGATCAGCGCGCCGATCAGCATGTTGGGCAGGATGCCGTAGCCCAGCCACATCAGGAACAGCGGCGCGATCGCCACCTTGGGCAGCGTGTTCACGAACACCAGGAACGGCGTGAGCGCGCGCGAGATGCCTTGCGACCACGCGATGGCCATGCCCAGCATCACGCCGGCCACACCGGCCAGCACGAAGGCGCCGAGGATTTCCACGCCGGTGATCCACGCGTGGCTGAACCAGGGGATCTCGTCGCTCAGCATGGCCTGCCACACCGAGTACGGGCTGGGCAGCAGGTATTCGCGGATGCCGAACACCGACACCGCGAGCTGCCACAGCACGATGAAGCCCACGAACAGGCCGATGGCGGGCAGGTAGTGGGCGGTCCAGCGGGCGATTCTGTTTTGCGTCATGGTGGCTTTCTTCTTTCCGTCACGCGAGCCAGCGGCTCAGGCCGGCCTTCACGAAGGCGTCGTCGGCCAGGTCGCCGTGCTCGGCGCACACGCGGTCGATCTCTTCCTTCTGGCCCGGGCTCAGGCCTTCGTTCGGGTCCAGGCACCAGATGCCTTCGAGCAGGCCCTGGCGGCGCAGGATCTCATGGCAGCCGGCGATGCAGCCGTGGAAGTCGTTGGCCACGTCGAAGAAGGCGCTGTTGCAGTCGGTCACGCGGCTGTCCAGCGCCAGCATCTCGGCCGTCACCACCGAACCCTTGGCCGCCGACTTGCACAGCTCCAGCATGCGCACCGCGCCCGAGGTCCACACCGACCAGTGGCCGAGCAGGCCGCCGCGGAAGCGCACCGTCACCGGCTGTCCGTCGCGCGGCACGGTGAAGGGGGTGACGAGGTCGAGCACGATGTGGTCGTCGTTGCCGGTGTAGAGCGTCACGCGCTCTTCGGCGCGCGCCTCCACCACGCCGCGCACCACGTCGAGCGTGCGGTAGCGGTGGAAGGGCGCGACCTTGATCGCCACCACGTTGGGAATCGCGGCGAAGCGGGCCCAGAACGCGGCGCTCAGGTTCATGCCGCCCACGGCGGGCTGCAGGTAGAAGCCGATCAGCGGGATCTCTTGCGCCACCGCCTCGCAGTGGGCGATCAGCGCGTCCTCGCTCTGGCCCTTCATCGCGGCCAGGCTCAGCAGGCCGGCGTTGTAGCCCAGGCCGCGCGCGAGTGTCGCTTCGGCCACGGCCTGTTCGGTGCGGCCACACACACCAGCCACCATGGCGAGCTCGCGGCTGGGTTCGACCCAGGCGCGCGCGGTCTCCATCGCCAGGCGCAGCACCTCTTCATACAGGCCCACCTCGCGAATGGCGAACTGCGTGGTGTGCACGCCCACGGCCAGGCCGCCGGCGCCGGCGTCGAGGTAGTAGCGGCTCAGCGCGCGCTGGCGGCGCACGTCGAGCTGGCGCTGCGCGTTGAGCGCGAGCGGGTGCGCCGGAATGGCCAGGCCCCGGCGCAGCAGCGCGCGGGTGTGTTCGACTTGAGAAGCAGTGAGGCTCATGGTTCAACCAAATTCGGGACCGGCCAGAACAAACAGCCGGTCGTTGACAGAGGCGATGGGGGCCGCGCCGAGCGACATGCGCACGAACGAGCGCTGGCGCACGAAACCGGCCTGCTCCAGCCAGGCGCGCAACGCGGCCCAGCGTTCGGGCACATCAAGGAACACGCGGCCGCCGACACCGGCCAATGCGGCCTGCAGCAGCGAGAGCGCGGCGCTTTCGTCGTCGGCCACCAGCGGGCCGATCTGTGTGGCGCGGCGCCCTTCGCGGGCGATCACAAAACCGGTGCGCGCTGGCGACAGGCCCACGCGCGTGCCGGAGCGCTGCAAGAAATCGGCCAGCAGAAAACCCCGGCCGCAGCCGTTGGCCTGCGCGTCGAGCGCCGACACCACGGCCGCATCGGCCGGCGGCGCGGCGGCGCGCGCCCCGGTGGCGGCGACCGTGCCTTCCCAGCGCGCGAGCGCAAAACCGTCTTCGAAACCGATGCGCAGGTAGGCCTGCTGGCCGGCGGGCGTGGCGTCCAGCACCGGCGTGGCGCCGAGCGAGCGCAGGTGCGCCACGCAGCGCGCCATCAGCGCGGTGGCCAGGCCCTGGTGCCGCCAGGCCGGGTTCACCAGCACCATCGACACCCAGCCGATGCCACCGTCATACGGCAGCGCGGCGGCCGTGGCCACCAGCGGGCCCGCGTCACCGTCGCGCAGGCCGAAGACCCGGCCCTGCGTGGCGAACAGGCGCCAGTCGTCGGCGGTCTGGTTCCAGCCCGCCGCATCCGAGAGCGCGAGACCGTCCGGCACATCGGCCGGACCGAGGGTGACCGAAGTCAGTGCCTCAGAAGGCGCCATCCCGGACCTCGAACTTCGTCGGCTTGCCGTGCGCCGGCTGCTCGCGCTTGACCCAGTCGGCCACCCAGTCGAGCATGGCGCCCAGCGGCACCAGCGGGTAACCGAACAGCTTGCCCGCCAGCGTGGTGTCCGACAGCAGCGCGGTGGCCGCCTCCTGGCCACTCACCTGCGCCTTCACGCCCAGGCGCGCGGCGAACTCGTCCACCAGCCAGCGCACCGACAGGGTTTCGGGCCCGGTGCAGTTCACCGGCGTGGACGGCACCGTGCAGTGGCGCAGGCAGCGCAGCACCTGCGCGTTCGCGTCGCCCTGCCAGATCACGTTCACGTGGCCCATGGTCACGTCCACCGTCTCGCCGCGGTGCACCTTGGAAGCGATGTCGTACAGCACGCCGTAGCGCATGTCGATCGCGTAGTTGAGCCGGAAGATGCGGCCCGGCGTGCCGTGCTGGCCCGAGAAATACTCGAACATGCGCTCGCGCCCGATGCACGACTGCGCGTACTCGCCCAGCGGTGCGGGCGGCGTCTTCTCGCTCGCGCCCTGGCGGCCCACCGTGGTCAGCGGGTAGATGTTGCCGGTGGAGAAGCCGACGATGCGCGACTCGCGGAAGGTGTCGGCCACCAGGGCCGGCACGTGCGTGTTCATGGCCCAGGTCAGGGCCTGGTTGTCCTTGGCGCCGAACTTGTGGCCGGCCGCGAAGATGATGTTGGGCACGCGCGGCAGCGCTTCGATGGCGGCGCGGTCCAGCAGGTCGGCGGCGATGGTCTCGATGCCCCAGGCTTCCATGCGCTGGCGCACGGCGGGGTCGCTGAAGCGGGCCACGCCGATCACGCGCTTGTGCGGCGCGGCGTTCTTGGCCAGGCGCGCGAGCGTGGGGCCCATCTTGCCGGCCACGCCCAGGATCATGATGTCGCCGTCCACCTGCGCGAGGTCGTCGATCAGGGCCTGGCTCGGCCGCGACAGAAATTCCTCCAGCGCCTCGACCGACTCGAAACGAGCCGGCAGCTGCGCGGGATCCAGCAGTGTGACAACGTTGCCTGACATGGCATGACCCTTTTCTCAAACGCGATGGGGATGAGCATATGGGCGTGTCAACTCGGTGTCAACCGTTTGGTTGAAATCGGAGCAAAGGGTTTGCCCGGGGGGCGTGAGTGCCCTCGAATGGTGCGAAGCAATCAGGCCCGCAAACCGGCCATGGCAAAGGCCACGACGTGCGCGCGGTAGGCGCCCACCGCGTCGCCTGAAGAGAGATCGCGGCTGAAGATGGACGACAGCGTCAGGCGGTTGGAGAAGAAGAAGTACGACATGCCGGCGACCGAGATGTAGAGCTCCACCGGGTCGATGCCGCGGCGGAACACGCGGGCGCGGATGCCGCGCGCCAGCGTCTTGGCGATGAGATCGATCAGCGGCGAATTGGTGTCGCGGATCGCGCTGGAATCGCGCACGTGCCGCGCGCCCTGCGCGTTCTCGTGGTTGAGCAGGCCGATGAAATCCGGGTGCTCGGCGAGGTAGTCGAACGAAAATCCGATCAGCGTGGCCATGGCTTCCTCGGGCTGCATGTCGCCCAGCTTGAGGCTGCGCTCCTGCGTGCGGATCTCGGTGTAGACCACTTCGAGGGCAGCGCGGTAGAGGTCTTCCTTGCTGCCGAAGTAGTAGTAGATCAGCTGCTTGTTGACCCCGGCGCGGGCCGCGATTTCGTTCACGCGCGCGCCCGTCAGCCCCTTGGCGGAAAACTCCGCGCGGGCCGCCGCGAGGATCGCGGAACGGGCCGCGCTGCTGTCGGCATCGGCGGGGCTGGAAGCGGAAGCGCGGCGTGGTGGCATCGTGGGTCTGCGGCTGGCTGGGCGATGGGGCGGATTATGTGCCCGCTCAAACCCACCGCAAGGTTTCAGGAACCCAGGTTGCCGTGGCCTGACTGTTGGCAGCGGCGACCTCGGTGGGTGGCCACAGCAGATCATCCAGCAGGGCCACCGTGTCTCCAAGGCTGGCTGCCGCAATGCGGTTCTTGCTCAGAAAAGCCTGCCACTGGCGCAGCTTGGCGCCGTCATCGCTGAACTGCCTGGTCAGTGCCAAGGGCCGCGCGGTGGGCAGTGCCGTCTGGCGCCGGGCGAAGGTGGCGGCGATGGCTGCGGCCAACGTGGCGCCATCCAGTTTCGTGCGCCGGGCAATCACCGCGAGGTCGAAGAAGTCCTTCATGCGGCTGTTCGCCTGCCCCAGCATCACCATGGCCTGGTACTTCTCGGCGATCACGGTGTAGACCGGATACACGCGCAGCGTGGGGGCCGGGAAGTCCCCCAGCAAGGTGGGATACGCCACGGTCTGCGGTTCCGGCGTCACGGCATCACCGAAGCCCACGTCGATCTGCAGGGCGCAGCGCGCGGAGCCCAGGCGCGCCACCAGTGTGATGCGGGTGCCACCGTAGGTGTTGTCTTCGCGAATCGCATTGGCCTTCACGGAGTCGGGGTCAAACACCATGCCATCGCCCAGGTCCATGGCGGCGACTTCGCGGAAGGTGGCGATCAGATCGGCATCATCGTCGGGGCCGAAGCCCAACAGGTCGGCATCCCTTGTCGGGCGATGCGGAACGCCGTACCACAGCGCAAAGAGCAGCGCGCCTTTGAGCAGGAAGCGGTCGGCAAAAGGAGACACGCTGACGCGAGCCAGCAGACGCTCCATGCCAAACCGGTTGAGCAGCAGGTTGTAGTCATCACCCCGCTGCTTGGCGAGTGTCAGCAGCCGTGCCAGGATGGATGCGGAGCGGTTGCCCGTCATTGCGCCACCGCCTCCAGGTAGGGCTGCATGACACGCTCGACCCGGTTGATCCTGGCGAAGTGGCCCAGCTCGGCCATGGTGACCTTTCGGCTGCGCCAGGCATCTTTGAGCGCCTCCAGCGCCACGTCCAGGCCAATCTTGTTGCGGAACTTGAAGCAGTCGGTCACCGTCTTGGCCGCGCTGTACACGCGGATGGGCGCCCCGTGGTCGGTCACGGTCTGGATGCCCTCGCTGTAGGCAGCGCCACGCAGGCGCGTGATGCGCAGCGTCGGGTAGCTCAGTACTGGTGTCTGCGTGGCCTCGGGCAGCGCGATCCACACATCGTGCGGCAGTTGCGTGCCGATCTCGTGGAATTGCAGCGCACTCAGCAGGCACACCACGGCCTTTGGCACACGCTGGCAGACCTCGACCAGTGTCTGATGTTCGGTGACTTCGGCGTCGGGCAGCCCGTAGAGGCCGCGGGCGAACCGCTGCAGCTCGCCTGCATGGTGAAGCCGGATCAGAAGCTGTGGCGACCAGCCATGCTCGCGCACATCCGCTGCCCGCAGCACGCGCTGGCGCCGGGCGAGTTCGAGGATGTGGTCAGACTGGTTCATGAGAACGCCAAGTTTAATATCCGCATTACTTTTGTTCAAGTAATGCGGATTTCAAACAGACAAGGTTTTGCTCGCCCCGCCTGACTCAATCGGCCAGTTGCTTCGCGCTTTCACGCAGACCGTCGAAGATGCTTTGTGACACCCGCTCGGAAAAGCCCGGCGGCAGCAGGCTCGACACGATCTCGATGGCCGGGTCGACCTGGGAAAGCGTTTCCTCGATCAGCGGCTCCATGTCGGCGGCATGGCCGAGCTTCCTCGCCGTCTGGTTGAAATGGCGCCGCATGATCTGCGCGCACTTGTAGTGCTTGCCACTCGAACCCCTGACCGCCATCGCCAACTTCAGTTCGTGTCTCGTCCACTGGTTCGGCCCGTCACCCACCGCAGGCCAGGCCGACAGCACGTCGTACAGCGGCGTGAGGTGGAACCCGTTGTTGGGCAGCAAGGCGATGCTGAAGTTCTTCGCGTGCCCATCGATGGCGCGAAGCATCCAGAAGAGCAATTGGGCCTTGAGCAACGTGGCCATGTCTTCTTCGGGCGTCTGCGACTGCCGCAAGATGGTGGCGAGTTCTTCAAGGCCCGGGCCGCCGTCGCTCTCGTACTTCTTTTCCGGGGGCACGGCATGGACCTGGCAAAAGTCCTCTTGCGGCAAACGCAGCAGCCACTGGTCGATGACGCACAACTCAGCCTCGCCGCCCAAACGCTCGATCACGCGAACTACCTGACGCTCACGCTGCACGCATACGTGGCGTTGGAGAAGCTGATCACCCCGATGGATCAGGATGAGGCCGCTGATGACGTGGCGCCCTCACGCTCGGAACTGGGTGCTCTGCTGAAGGCAGTCAACGACCAGTTGCAGACGCAAGTCCATCAACTGGCCGATACGGCCACCGTGCTGCAGGCGCTCGTGTCGGGCCGGGCGGAAGCGCCCTCGCCTTGATCGCGCCCGACCGCCGTCAAGGCAGACGCGCGATCTGTTTTTCGAGCAGGCGGTAGAAACCGTCGATGTCCACCGCGTTGACCCACAGCGTGTTGGCCTTGCGCTTCGTGTAGCCGCGAAAGTCCACCACGGTGGCGCCGCTGGTGAATTCGCCCCGGGTCTCGATGTCCACCGGCACGCGCGCGCCTTTGAACAGCTCGGGCTGCAGCAAATAGGCGATGACGCAGGGGTCGTACATCGGGCCCACTTTCACGCCCCGGCGGCGCATGGCGTAGTCCATGGCGGAGTCGAGGATGTCGGCCACCACTTTGCCGGCGTTGTTGCCCATCTGGCGGAACGGCGCGATGCGCTCGGGCGTGACGAGCACGCGACGCGCGGCGTCGTGCGAGATCGCCGTGACCGGCACGCCGCTGCGGAACACCACCGACGCGGCTTCCGGGTCGGCATACAGGTTGAAGGTGGCGGCCGGCGTGATGTTGCCGCCCACGCCCCACGAGCCACCGAGCACCACGATCTCGCTGATGGCGGCCTTGATGTCCGGCGCCATGTTCAGCGCGGCGGCGATGTTGGTCAGCGGGCCCAGGCCCACCACCACCACGCTGGCGGGCGCGGCGGCGCGCAGGGTGCTGATGAGGTAGTCCACCGCGTGGCTGGGCGCGAGCGGGCCGCGCGGCTCGTGCAGCGTGGGGCCGTCCAGGCCGGTCTTGCCGTGCACGTCGTCGGCAAAGATGGGTTCGCGGATCAGCGGCCGGGGGTAGCCGGCGTACACCGGCACCTCGGTGCGCCCGGCCCAGTCGCGCACGCGGCGCGTGTTCTTCTCGGTCACGCTCAGGGGCATGTTGCCCACCGAGACGGTGAGCGCGCGCACGTCCAGCCTCTCGGGCGCGGCCAGCGCGAACAGCAGCGCGATGGCGTCGTCCTGGCCCGGGTCGGTGTCGATGATCACGGTGCGTTTGCTCGCCGGGATGGCCGGCAGCTGCTGCGCCGCCACGCCCAGCAGCACCTGGGTCTGCGCGTCCTGCGCGAACGCGGGCAGCAGGCCCGTGGTCGCCAGGCCGGCCAGGGCCAGCGAGCCGGTGGAAAGAAAACCGCGGCGGGAAGCGAGGTCGATGGGCATGTCTCTTCAGTCCTTCAGGTTGAGCGTAGGCACCAGCTTCTGGTTGCGCGCGAACTCGGCCTGGGCAAAGCTGCCCAGTGCCTCGGGCGAGCCGCTGCCCGGCAGGGCGCCCTGCTCGGCGAGGCGGGCGCGCACCTCGGGGTCTTTCAGCGCGTCGTTGAGCGCTTCGTTGAGCTTGGTGACGATGGCACCCGGTGTGCCCTTGGGCGCGAAAAGGCCGGTCCAGGTGACCACGTCGTAGCCCTTGAGGCCGGGCGTCTCGTCGAAGGTGGGCACGTCGGGCAGCGAGGCGATGCGCTGCTTGCCGGTCACGCCCAGCGCCTTGAGGCTGCCGGCGCGCACGTGGGGAATGCTGCTGGCGCTGACCAGCATGGCCAGGTCCACCTGCTTGCCCATCACGTCGTTGGCGATCTGCGCACCGCCCCGGTAGGGCACGTGCGTGACGAAGATGCCCGAGCGCTGCTTGAGCTGTTCCATGGCGAGGTGCAGCACGGTGCCCACGCCCGAGGTGGCGTAGGTGTACTTGCCGGGCTCGGCCTTGGCGAGCTTGACGAAGTCGGCGTAGTTCTTGACCGGCAGGTCGGTGCGCGCCACCAGCAGCATGGGCGCGGTGTTGAGCATGCCCACGGGCACGAGGTCCTTGAGGGGGTCGAAGCGGTAGGCCGCCGGGTTGGCCAGCTTGCCGATGGCGATGGCGCTGTCCGGCCCGGCCACCAGGGTGTAGCCGTCGGGTGCGGCGTTCACGGCTTTCTGCAGGCCGATGGCGCCACCGGCCCCGGCCACGTTCTCGATCACCACGGTCTGGTTGATGCGCTCGCCCAGCTTGGTGGCGACCTGGCGGGCGATGAAGTCCACGCTGCCGCCAGCGGTGAACGGCACGATCAGCGTCACCGGTTTGGCCGTGGGCCAGGCGGGGCCCTGGGCATGGGCCGAGAAGGCGAGCAGCAGCGAGGCGGCGAGAACAAGGCTTGAGCGTTCGTGGGCCATGGGAGACTTTCAGGAGGGGATGGAAGAAGAAAAGGAAGCGGCGCGCAGCGCATCGAATTCGGCCGCCCAGTCCGCGCGCCAGCGGCGGCGCTGCGTGTCGTCGATCCACGCGCCGTCCAGCCCGTTGTGCATGAAGCCACGCAGGTCGTCGAGGCCGAAACCGAAGTCGCGCACCATCATTCGCCACGCGCCGGTGGGCGTCACGTGGTGCAGCGTCGGGTCGTCGGTGTTGGGGTGGATGCGCAGGCCCAGGCCGGGCATGCGGCGGATCGGGTGGTCCAGCGCCCAGCGCTCGGGCGGCAGGGTGCGCAGGTAGTAGGAGTTGGTGGGCACCACGGTGAACAGCACGCCGCGCTCGGCGCACTCGCGCGCGAACTCGGGGTGGTCCACCACGGTGTAGCCGTGGTCGATGCGGTCCACCTGCAGCAGCTCCAGCGCGGTGCGGACGTTGGTCCAGGGCATGCCGAACTCGCCCGCGTGCGCGGTGGTCTTGAGGCCGGCGCGCTTGGCGTTCAGATAGGCCTGCGCGAACAGCTCGGGCGGGCGGTCGTTCTCGCGGTAGTCGATGCCGATGCCGATCACCTCGTCGCAGCGGTGCGCGGTGACCCATTCCACCATCTCGGTGGCGGCCTGCGGGCTGGCCTCGCGGTCCACCGCGGCGATGAGCCGGCCGGTGATGCCCAGCAGGCGCTCGGCGTCACGGATGGCCTGCACGATCGCGTCCTGCGCGGCGGCATAGGGAATGCCGGACACCTGCACCGTGCCGGTGGGGTTCCAGAAGAACTCGGCGTAGCGCACGTTGTGCGCCGCCGCGTCTTCGAGGTACTCGTAGGTGAGGCGGTACAGGTCGACCGTCGTGCGCACCAGCTGCGCGTCCAGCGCGCGCAGCACGCGCAGCACGCCCACGGGTTTTTCGCCGCGGGTGTAGAAGCCGGTCACCTCCTCGTCGGTCAGCGGCGCGCCCGCGCGGTGGTTCAGCTCGGCGAAGGTGTCGCGCCGCACCGTGCCGAACAGATGGCAGTGCAGCTCCATCTTGGGCATGGCCAGGAGGAAGCTGTCGAGGGCCTGGTCGGCGAGGTCGTTCGTGGGGGACATGGCGGCCAGTCTAGGCAGCCGGGCTTGATAAGAGAAATTTTAAGTTTCTATAATTTCATTCACCTGATTTATCACCGACCGCCGTGGAAAACCCCGCCCTCCGGGCCCTCACGCTGCGCCACCTGCAGTTCTTCTCGGTGCTGGTGCAGGAAGGCCACTTCGGCCGCGCGGCCAGGCGGCTGGCCATCACGCAGCCGGCGCTGAGCAACGCCATCAAGCAGATGGAAAAACTGCTCGGCGCGCAGCTGCTCACGCGCAACACCCACCGCCTGGAAATCACGCCGCTGGGCACCGAGGTGCTGGCGCGCACCGACTTCCTGGTCAACACGGTGGACCTCGCCCTGCAGGACATCCACCACGTGGTGCAACGCGGCCGCGCGCTGGTGCGCGTGGGCGTGATCCCCTCGGCCAGCACGCAGCTGGCGGCGGCGATCAACGCCTTCAAACCGGCGGAGGGGCCGCCGGTGGAGTTCGTCTGGCGCGACGCGCCCGCCACCGTGCTGCTGCAGGAGGTGCGCGAAGGCCGGCTCGACCTGGCCCTGGCCGCCATCACCGAGCCGCCCGGCGGCCTCACCTGCATCGACCTCTTTCAAGACCCCCTGGTGCTCGTGGTGCGGCGCGACCATCCGCTGGCGCGCGACGGCCAGGTGAGCTGGAAGGCGATTGGCCACGAACGCCTGGTGCTGTTCGAGAGCGGCAGCATGCCGGCGCTGGGCGAACCGGCGCGCGCGCAGTTCAGCCAGGGCGCGCAGGCGCCGTACCACGTGCGCTACTCTGAAACGCTCTACGCCCTGGTGCGCGGCGGCATGGCGCTGGGGCTCATGCCCCGGCTCTACACCACCTCGCTGCACGACCCCGAGCTCACCGTGCTCGCGCTGCAGGACCCGCGCATCGAACGCCGCGTGGTGCTGGTCTACCGGCCGGGGCCCATGCGCAACGCGGCGGCCCAGGACTTCATCCACTTCCTGAGCGAGCACCTCACCCAGCCGAAGAAGCTGAAGGTGAGGCGCTTCGCGCGCAAGGCCGGACCGAAGCTCAGTCCAGGCTGACGTTCGCCGCCTTCGCCACCGCGCTCCAGTCCGCGCCCTCGGCCTTGATGACCGCCGCCGTTTCCTCGGGACTGCGGCCGGTCACGTGCAGGCCTTGCGCATCCAGGCTCTTCTGGAACTCGGGGTCGGCGGTGATGGCCTTGATCTCGGCCGACAGCCGCGCGATCACCGCCGCCGGTGTGCCCGTGGGGGCGAACAGACCGATCCACGCGTTGCGCGCGGTGCCCAGGCCCTGGTTCTTGAGCAGCGGCACACCCGCGAAGCGCGGCGAGGGCACATCGCCCAGCACCGCCAGCGCGCGCAGCTTGCCGGCCTCGATGTGCTGCGCCACCAAGGAGTACGACAGGCTCGACACCTGCACCTGGTCGCCCAGCAGGCCGTTGAGCGCCGGGCCGCCGCCCTGGTAGGGCACGTCCACGATGCGCGCGCCCAGCTTCTCGTTCACCTGCGCCATGAACAGGTGCGACGAGCTGCCGATGCCGAAGTGGCCCCAGTTCAGCTTGCCCGGGTGGGCACGGTCGTACTGCACCAGCTCCTGGATGCTGCGGATCGGCAGGGCCGCGCTCACCACCACCGCCGTGTCGATGCGGCTGATCTCCGAGATCGGCGCGAAGTCGCCCACGGTGTACGGCAGCTTCTTGTAGATCGCGGGGTTGATGACCAGCGTGTCACTCAGCAGGATGCACAGCGTCTGCCCGTCGGGCACGGCGGACTTGCAGGCGTTGGCGCCAATGATGCCGTTGCCGCCCGCGCGGTTTTCCACCATCACCGGCTGGCCCAGCTGCTTCGTCAGGCGCTCGCTCACACGCCGCGCCACGAGATCGACCGGGCCTCCGGCGGCCAGCGGCACGATCACTTTCACGGGGCGGCTCGGGTAGGCGGTCTGCGCGCTGCAGAGGCCGGCGAACAGGGCCAGGGCGAGGGTCAGGAAAGAACGTGTCTTCATGGCTCAGTCCCCTCAGTCCAGCTGAATGCCGGTCTGGCGCACCAGCTCGCCCCAGACCTCGCGGTCCTTCTTCAGGAAGGCGGCGAACTCTTCCGGCGTCTGCGCGCGGGTGCGCATGGCCATGGTCTGGTTCTGCTCGCGCATGGCGGGGGTCTGCATCGCGGCGGTGATCTGCGCGTTGAGCTTCTGCACCACGCCGCGCGGCGTGCCGGCCGGCGCCATGAGGCCGAACCAGGTGAAGGTGCCCGGGTCGCCCACGCCGGCTTCCGTCAGCGTCGGCACCTCGGGCAGTTGCGCGGAGCGCGTGGGCGCCAGCACCGCCAGGGCGCGCATCTTGCCGGCCTTGGCCTGCGCCACGATGCCGGGGTTGCCCACCGACACGTAGAGCACCTGGATGTCGCCCGTGAGGAAGGCCTGCATCATCGGGCCGAAGCCGTTGAAGGGCACGTGCAGCAGGTCGGTCTTGGTGGCGCGCTTGAGCCACTCCATGGTGAGGTGCGTGTCCGAGCCGTTGCCGAACGAACCGTAGGCCAGCTTGCCCGGGTTCTTCTGCGCGTGAGCGATCAGCTCCTTCATGCTGTTCACCGGCACCGAGGGTGAGACGAGGAAGACCATGTCCGGCACCACCAGCGGCGTGACCGCCTCGAAGTCCTTCGCCGCGTCGTAGGGCAGCTTGCGGTAGAGGTGCGGGTTGATCGACAGCGAACTGCCGCTCACCACACACAGCGTGCTGCCGTCGGGCGAGGCCTTGGCGCAGGTGTCGGTGCCGATGATGGTGTTGGCGCCGGGCCGGTTCTCCACCACGAAGGACTGTCCGTTCTTCTCGGTGAGGATCTGGCTCAGCAGCCGCGTCACCACGTCGGGCGCTCCGCCCGCGCCCAGCGGCACGATGATGCGCACGGGCTTGGTGGGGTAGGCCGCTTCGGGCTGCGCCCAGGCGTGGGCCGCGCCGGCCAGGGCCAGCGCACCGGCCGCCAAGCGGCCCATCCAGGTTGTCGTCGTCTTCATGTCTTTGTCTCCTTGTTATAGAAATCCGGAAAAAGGGCGCGCCTAGCCCGAGAGGTGCCGGCCCGCGCGCTCAATGCGATCGGCCAGCAGGCCTGCCGGCGCGCCGGCGGCCAGCAGGATGACCAGCTTGGTCAGGAACAGCTCGCGCTGCGGCGCGGGCACCCGGTCGATCGCGCCGGCGAGGTCAACGAAATCGCGTTCGGCAAAGGTGGCGGAGGTGTCGGTGGTGGTGCTCATTGGAGTTCCTCGGTGCGGGCGGCGCACAGGGCGATGTTCAGGGCCTCGTCCACCTGCTCGGGCGTGGCCTCGCGCCAGCGCGCAGCCACCCGGTTGTCGGGGCGAACAAGGTAGCAACTGCCCGGGCGCGCGTCGAACAGCCGGCCCACGGTGCTGTCGGCCTCGAAGCCCAGCACCTGCAGCGGCAAGGTGGCGAAGCGCGCGGCGTCGGTGAAGGCGATCAAGGTGAACTGCGGGCCGAAGCGGTCGTACAGGCGTTCGCCCGCCGCGCCCACCACGGCATCGGGCACCGCCGCGCCCGGGCGGCAGGCCGGCCCGAAATCGCCGCCGGCGTCCGCCGTGTTGAGCGGGCTGTCGGTGCAATCGTGCGGCGGCGTGGCGTAGGGGTCGAACAGGTTGCCCAGGAAGTTCTCGCTCAGCGAGAGCGACAGGATCGCCTCGCGCACCAGCGCGATGCCCGGCGACGGTGTGGTGATGAAGATGGTGGTGCGCGTGAGCTCGGCCAGCGTGGCCAGCAGCGCGCCCCGGCGCTCCTGCGTGTACGAGTCCAGCAGCTGCGGGTCGGACACACCCTGGACCACGCGCGCCAGCTTCCAGGCCAGGTTGTGCGCGTCTTCGTAGCCGTGGTTCACGCCGCGCCCGCCGAAAATCGGCACCTGGTGCGCCGCGTCGCCCGCGAACAGCACCCGCCCCGTGTTGTAGGTGGGCAGCGAGACCGCGTTGGCCTTGTAGACCGAGGTCAGCACCAGCTCGTAGTGGGGCTCGATGCCCATCAGCTCGAAGTGCGCGCGGATGCGCGCATGCACCTGCGCCGGCTGCATCTCGGTCTCGGCGTCCTGGTCGTCCATCAGCTGGAAGTCCAGCCGCCACATGTCGAACGGCGCCTTGTGCATCAGCACCGTCTTGCCCGGCAGGTAGGGCGGGCTGAAGAACAGGCGCCGGCCTTCGGGCAGCGGCTCCTTGCAGAGGATGTCGTTGATGACGAATCGCTGCGAATACGAGGTGCCCTCGTAGTCGATGCCCACGCTGCGCCGCGTGAGGCCGCGCGGGCCATCGGCCGCCACGAGGTAGGCCGCGTCCAGCGTGTAGGCGCCCTCGGGCGTGGACACCGAGAGCCGAACCCCCTCGTCGCCCGCCTGGATCTGCGACACCGTGTGCTGGTAGCGCACGTCCGCCAGGCCGCTGGCCAGCAGCTCGTCGAGCAGCAGCTGTTCCATCCAGCACTGCTGCAGGTTGGTCTGGCCGTGTTTCTCGTGCGGCGGCGAGGCGATGTTCATCGAATGCACCTCCTGGCGGCCGTAGAACGTCCAGCCGGCCGACCAGGTGAGCGATTTCTCGAGCACGCGGGCGCCCACGCCGAGCTGGTCCAGGATCTGCATCGAACGCCGGCTCATCGCCAGCGCGCGGCTGCCCTTGGAAATCGTGTCGCGCGCTTCGAGCACCACGGTGCGCACGCCCTCGCGGGCCAGGCCGAGCGCGGTCGCCAGGCCCACAGGGCCGGCGCCCACGATCACCACCGCGGCCGATCGGTTGTCCAGGCTGGCGAGCGGTTTGAGCGGCAGGGTTTGCCAGTTGAAATACATGGGAGGTTCTCTTTCTCTCTCAACGAAGAAAATCGAGCAGGGCCCGGTTGAACGCCTCGGGCTGCTCCAGGTTGCTCAGGTGGCCGGCGCGCTCGATGCGCACATGCACCACGCCAGGAATGCGCTCCAGCAGCTGGCGCGTGACCGGCTCGGGATACACGCGGTCCTGGTCCGAGGTGATCGCCAGCGTGGGGCAGGCGATCTGCTCCAGGCGGTCGCCTCGGTCCTGCCGCGTGGAGGCGATCAGCACCGCCAGGTAGTTCTTCAGGCGGATGCGCTGCATCGCCTCGGCCGCGGTGCGCAGCGCCTCGGGCGCGGCACCGGGCGCGCACATGGCGCGGGCCTGGTCCAGGCCGAAACTGGCCGGCACCTGCCCGTTTTGAAACGCCGCCGAGCGGTCGGCGATGAAGCGGTCCACCTCGTCCGCCGGCATCGCATCAAAGCCCGGGCTGCTGTTGGCCAGCACCAGCGAGGCCACGCGCTCGGGGTGGCGCAGCGCCAGCGAGCGCACCACGCGGCCGCCCATGGACAGGCCCACCAGGTGCGCGCGCGGCGCCTGGAAATGGTCCAGCACCGCCAGCAGGTCCGCACCGAAATCGCGGTGAAAGTCCAGCGGGCCCTCGATGTCGCCGCTGCCGCCGTAGCCGCGCAGGTCCACGCTGGCGGCGGTGAAACCCCGCTGCGCCAGCGCCTCCATCTGCGCCCGCCAGGTGTGGCGGTCGCCGCCCATGCCATGCACCATGAGCACCAGCGGCCCCTGGCCGGCCACGCTCACCGCCAGCTGCGGCGAAGGTGGCGTGCGGGGCACGGTGATCGTCTGCAGGTCCATGGCGCGGCTCAGCCCCGCGCCGGCAGCGCCAGCGCGTCGATCAACACAAAGGCCACCGAAGCCGGTGCCGCCGTGCGGTTGCTCCAGCCGTGGCTGGTGCCGCGCTGCACCAGCACGTCGCCGGTTTTGAGCAGGGTCTCGCCCTCGTCCATCACGGCCCAGATCTCACCCGAGAGCACGATGGCGTAATCCACCGAGGCCGTGGTGTGCATGCCCACCGTCTGGCCCTTGCGGGTGGCCGAGCCGGCCAGGTCGTGGCCCATCGCGGCGAAGGCCGCGTGCTCGTCCCAGCTTTCCATGTAACCCGCGTCCGGCGGGAACTGCACCACGCGGAACACGCTGCCGCCGGCGGGCGGGGCCAGGGTCACGTCCGCGCAGGGCTCGGCGGCGTCGCTGTTGTCGGCGGGGGGGCGAAAGGTTTTCCAGAGGTCCGTCACCACCGGGCCGGTGGCCGTCGTCCTCAACACGAACGGCGAAGGGCCGTCCTGCACAATCACCGAGCGGCCTGCCGCGTCGTGACCCGTCACCACACGGCGCACCGCGCCGTGGTTGTCTTTTGCCATGGTCTGTCTCCTTGAGCCGCGATGGTAGGGACCGCACCGGATATGCGATACATGAAAATCGGCATGGCAGTTAAACGACAATCGTTGAACTGGAACCCGACCCCGATGGAGCCCGCATGGACCTGAAACTGGTGGACTGTTTTCTGCGCGTGGTCGAGGCCGGCAGCATCAACAAGGCCGCGCTCGACATGGAAATCACCCAGCCCGCGCTCTCACGCCGGCTCAACGCGCTCGAGCACGACCTGGGCATCCAGCTGCTGGTGCGCGAAGCGCGCGGTGTGAAGCTGACCGAGGCCGGCACCTTGCTCTACAACGGCGCGCGGCCCCTGCTGCGCCAGGCCGAGCTGCTGCGCGACGAACTCGGGCGCGAGGCGCGCACGCAGGTCTCCATCGGCCTGCCGTTCTCCATGCACCGGCTCGTCACCGCGCCCTTCGCGGCGGCCGAGATCCCCTCGCGCTCGGCCGTGTCGCTGCGCATCTATGAAGGCTTCATCCACCACCTGCGCGAGTGGATGCAGCAAGGCCTGATCGACGTGGCCATCATGGACGTGGAAGAAGGCAGCCACCACTCACCCCTGCACGACCAGACCCCGCTGATCCGCGAGCCCCTGCTGCTGGTGGGCCCGGTGGACGCCGGCCTGCGCCCCGACCGCCCCGCCAGCCCCGAAAAACTCGGCGCCTGCAAACTCATCCTGCCCGGCCGGCCCAACCTCGTGCGCAAAAGCGTGGACGCCTACCTGAAACAGCACGGCCAGAAGTTTCGGCGCGCGGCCGATGCCGAGACGCTGCAGCTCTGCCTCTCGCTCGTGAAAGACGGCCTGGGCTACACCGTGATGCCCTACTGCGCCATGCACGACTTCCCGCAGATGGGCGAGCTCAGCGCCACACCCATTCAGGGCCTGCACATCACCTGGTCGCTCTACGTGAGCCAGGCGCGCCGCCACAGCGCGGGCGTGCGCTCCACCGCGCAAAGCCTGCAGCGCATGATGCTCGGCTTGGTGGAGCGCGGCGAATGGCCGCTGGCGCAGGCGGTGGTGGAGGCCAAAGGCTGAGCTGGGTGAGGCGTCTCGTCCGCTGGGCCGGCCATCGCCTCAAGATCGATTTGCAATTAAATTGCAACCCATTGATTTACAAGGAGTTTTTACTCCAAAGCGCCTCTTGAGGCCGCAGCTCTAAAAAGAGCCTTACGCCCAGAACGGTACATATCTCGCATAGCGTCGCGAGGTGGATTGCGCGTCATCCAAACGGATCAGGTTCAGATCCTGCGCGTCACCGATGATTTGGGAAACTGCGGCGGCTTTGCTCTCTCCCAAGCCCAGCCGCTCCCGGAAGGTCTGGTTTGACATCCGCTGATTGCTAACGTACATCAGGCAACAATGCTGATAACAAGCTCGCACTCGGTCAGCCTTACCCATGTCCTGAAAGTCACGGTGCCCGAACAGCACCGCTGTAGTTCGAAGGGTGTCAATTCGAAAATCGGGCGCTGGCAGCTGGAATGCCTCTGCGGCATGCACCACCTTGTCTACGCCGCTGCCTTTTTCCTCGCAAATACCAAGGCGACGCATGAGATCGGCGAGTCGTTCATTGCGCGATCGATACTCATCGATAAAACGCTCTACCTGAATCGCGGGGCTGCCAGGGTTGGATATCTCCACCCGATCGGCATACATTTCTATCATCACCCCCGCGCCACCGACGTTGAAGTCCTGATGAACCAGCGCATTGGCCAGCAGCTCGCGCAAAGCCTGCTCCGGGAACATACGCACTTCCTCGCGGATGGTCTTTTCCACCACAGCATTCATGGGAGCCGCATCGCGCACACTGCTAACCAGACCTTCAAACCCCACCGCATAGCCTCGCTGACCTTGTCGATCAAGCCGGGTCCTGAGCTTGTTGATGCCTTCGTATACCACCAGCCTTGGAGCCTTACGCTCAATAGCAAGGCCGAAGGCCGATAGCTTCCGTGCGAGCAACAAAGCCCCAAGGTTGCGAATGGACCAGGTCGGACCATGTTGCTCGATCAGTCTCTCGGATGCGATTCGAGCCAACACTGCATCCCGCGTGCTGGGCAAAGGCAGTTGAAGCAACTCGAAAAAGGTCTGTGTATCTAGCAGTTCTATGACCTCATCCGCACGCAAGCCAGAGAGTGCCGATTCCTCCAACCAATCCGGCTGCCCTTCAGCAAAGATCGCTCGAAGACGGTCTTCGCTCATTGGAACCAAGGCTTCGGTCGAACGCATGAGGTAGCTGCCATCCAAGCTGTACGCAGTACCGCGGGGTCGAGACGGAATCGTGAAAACCACCACACGACCATCCGGATGGTGGAGTTCGGCAACATCAACGCGGAACTGCAGCCTTTCAAACAGCTTGGCAGCCACGACAGACGTGTCTGCAAACGCGGCCGAGCCCACCACGATCCGGGGTGACTTGTCAGTCACGCCCAACACGAGATGGCCGCCCCCTCATTGGCAATGGCCACGCAATAGCGCATCAGCTTTTGCGAGTCGTACTGTTGCTTGGCTTCTTTGAACTCCAGGTTTTCGTATTCGGTCGACAGACGCAGCCAGTGCTCAAGCAACTGCAGCGAGGGACTATCTGTCATGCGGGTACCCCAGCGGCTTGTGCTTCGGTCATAAAGCGAACCAGATCG
>JAGKSX010000116.1 GCA_018993155.1 Hydrogenophaga sp. | reverse complement strand
TACCCCGCTGCGCAGAACGCCGGGCATCCCTGGGCCGAAGTGATGAAGGCACACCCACCCTCGGTCTTTCAAACACGAGCGCCTGGAGGTCGTTGGTGACGAGGGGGTGTGGCGCAGCGACGTAAAGGAGGAGGGCCGGCGAAGCCGGTCCGGGGGACAGTCGCGAAGCCATGCCCCCTCGGCGCCGGCGACCGGTGCAACGGCGCAGCAGCCCACCCGTGAAACAAGCCAGCCGCCGATCAGAAATCGGGTTTCCCCTAGGCCGGTCCAAATCTGACAGTACACATAATCTGTATACAGTTTTGCATGCATTGAAGCCAAACCACGCCCCTCAAGGAGACCCCATGTCCACCTCCGTCCACCCGGTCGATGAAGTCCTGCCCCCCGGCAAACTCACCGCGCTCGGCCTGCAGCACGTGCTCGTGATGTACGCCGGCGCCGTCGCCGTCCCCCTCATCGTGGGCCGCGCGCTCAAGCTCAGCCCCGAACAGGTGGCCATGCTCATCTCGGCCGACCTCTTCTGCTGCGGCCTCGTCACCCTGATCCAGGCCCTGGGCGCCACCCAATGGTTCGGCATCAAGCTGCCCGTGATGATGGGCGTCACCTTCGCCTCCGTCGCCCCCATGGTCGCCATGGCCAACACCAACCCCGGCATCCAGGGCGCAGGCCTCATCTTCGGCTCCATCATCGGCGCGGGCATCGTCTCCATCCTCATTGCGCCCATCGTCAGCCGCATGCTGCGCTTCTTCCCGCCGGTGGTCACCGGCACCATCATCGCGGTCATCGGCATCAGCCTCATGCGCGTGGGCATCAACTGGATCTTCGGCAATCCCGTCGGCGCCACCAGCCCCTTCGTCCCCAACACCGAACACATCACCTGGCTGCACACCGTCAACGAGGCCACCGCCAAAGGCCTGGTGCCTGACATGCCCAAAGGCCTGTCCATCGCCAGCAGCGTGCCCAACCCCGCCTACGCACAGCCCGCGCACATCGCCATCGCCGCCATCGTGCTGGCCGCCATCCTGCTCATCGCCAAGTACGCCAAAGGCTTCATCGCCAACATCTCGGTGCTGCTGGGCATCGTCGTCGGCGCCACGGTCGCCGCCGCCACCGGCCTCATGACCTTCGAGAAAGTCAAACACGCCAACTGGTTCGACCTGGTGCTCCCGTTCGAGATCGCCATGCCCATCTTCGACCCCATCCTCATCCTCACCATGAGCCTGGTCATGATCGTGGTGATGATCGAGTCCACCGGCATGTTCCTCGCCCTGGGCGACATGACCGATCGCAAGATCGACCAGAAGGCGCTGACCGCCGGCCTGCGCACCGACGGCCTGGGCACCCTCATCGGCGGCATCTTCAACACCTTCCCTTACACCAGCTTCTCGCAGAACGTGGGCCTGGTCGGCGTCACCGGCGTCAAGAGCCGCTTCGTCTGCGTGGCCGGCGGCGTCATCCTCATCGTGCTGGGCCTGCTGCCCAAGATGGCGGCCCTGGTCGAGTCCCTGCCCACCTTCGTGCTGGGCGGCGCGGGCCTGGTGATGTTCGGCATGGTCGCCGCCACCGGCATCCGCATCCTGGCCGGCGTGGACTACAAGGGCAACCGCAACAACCTCTTCATCGTGGCGGTGTCCATCGGCTTCGGCATGATCCCGCTGGTCGCGCCCAACTTCAAGATGTGGATGCCCCACGCCATCCACCCGCTGATCGAATCCGGCATTCTGCTGGCCTCGATCAGCGCCGTCGCGCTCAACCTGTACTTCAACGGCAGCCGGGGCGACACCAGCGCCGCCATCGAAGCCGCCAAACACGCCGAGGCGCACTGAACAACGGCTTGCCTTCTTTTCGAGCAGGCCCCTCCGGGGGCCTTTTTCATGCGCGAACCACGCCCGGACATGGTGCAAGCCCCGATGTGGTGCGCACCATTCAGGGTTAGTCTCGATGACGCACCGAACGTCTCGAACAAGAATCTGTATACAAATTCTGTGCTCAAAAGGCGCCCCGGCGCCTTTTTGCCGCCCATGCTTTGCTGGCACCTTTATTGCTGATGACAAGGCATGTCCGGGTGACAGCTGAGCACCCCCCTGCAACCCCGCCCATCACAGGAGAACCCATGAACAAGCGCCACCTCATCAAGATCACCGCTGCCCTGGCCGCGGCCGCCGCCTTCGGCAGCAGCGCCCATGCGCAGACGCCGATCAAGTTCCAGCTCGACTGGCGTTTCGAGGGTCCTGCCGCGCTGTTCCTGCAACCCGCCGCCAAGGGCTACTTCAAGGCCGCCGGCCTGGACGTGACGATCGACTCCGGCAACGGCTCGGGCGGCACCGTCACCCGCGTGGCCTCGGGCAGCTACGACCTGGGCTTCGCCGACCTGGCCGCGCTGATGGAATTCCACGCCAACAACCCGGAAGCGCCGAACAAGCCGGTGGCCGTGATGATGGTCTACAACAACACGCCGGCCGCGGTGCTCGCGCTCAAGAAGAGCGGCATCACCAAGCCCGCGGACCTCAACGGCAAGAAGCTCGGTGCCCCGGTGTTCGACGCCGGCCGCAAGGCCTACCCGATCTTCCAGAAAGCCAACAACCTCACCAGCGCGAACTGGACCTCGATGGACCCGCCGCTGCGCGAAACCATGCTGGTGCGCGGCGACATCGACGCCATCACGGGCTTCTCGTTCACCTCGCTGCTCAACCTCGAAGCGCGCGGCGTGAAGACCGAGGACGTGGTCATCATGCCCTACGCCGATTACGGCGTGAAGCTGTACGGCAACGTGATCATTGCCTCGCCCAAGATCATCAAGGAGAACCCGGCCGCCGTGAAAGCCTTCCTGAGCGCCTTCGCCAAGGGCGCCAAAGAAGTCATGGCCAACCCGGCCGCCAGCATCGAGACCGTGAAGGCGCGCGACGGCATCATCAACGTGCCGCTGGAAACCCGCCGCCTGGTGCTGGCCATCGACTCCGTGGTCGCCAGCCCCGACGCGCGCAAGGAAGGCTTCGGCCAGGTCAACCCCGGCCGCCTCGCGCTGATGGCCTCCCAGGTGTCGGACGCCTACGGCACCAAGACCCGCATCGACCCGGCCACGATCTGGAACGGCTCCATGCTGCCCTCGGCCGCCGAACTCAACGTGCTGCCCCCCGCCAAGAAGTAAGAACAGCCACCGGCCGCCAGCCCGCGGCCCCGGCCAGCCACCCCACGGCGGCTGGCCTTTTTTTCAGGAAGACGACCCCATGCAAGACCCCTCCAGCGACCAGCCCTTCGTCGATTTCGACCAGGTCTGGCTGGCCTACAACGAAGACCTGCTGGCCCAGAACGTCTTCGCGGTGGAAGACATCAACCTCAAGGTCAAGCGCGGCGAGTTCATCGCCATCGTCGGCCCCTCGGGTTGCGGCAAGTCCACCTTCATGAAGCTCACCACCGGGCTCAAGATGCCCAGCATGGGCAGGATCCGCATCGACGGCCAGCCCGTCACCGGTCCGCTGAAGATTTCGGGCATGGCCTTTCAGGCGCCCTCGCTGCTGCCCTGGCGCACCACGCTGGACAACGTGCTGCTGCCGCTCGAAATCGTCGAGCCCTACCGCAGCCAGTTCAAGGACCGGCGCAAGGAATACGAGGAACGCGCGAAGAAGCTGCTGGCCAGCGTGGGTCTGGGCGGCATGGAGAAAAAGTTTCCGTGGGAGCTCTCGGGCGGCATGCAGCAGCGCGCCAGCATCTGCCGCGCGCTGATCCACGAGCCCAAGATGCTGCTGCTCGACGAGCCCTTCGGCGCGCTCGACGCCTTCACCCGCGAGGAACTCTGGTGCACGCTGCGCGACCTGTGGGAAGCGCAGCGTTTCAACGTCATCCTGGTCACGCACGACCTGCGCGAATCGGTCTTCCTGGCCGACACGGTGTACTGCATGAGCCGCAGCCCGGGCCGCTTCGTGGTGCAGCGTGAGATCCCCATCCCACGCACGCGCGACCTCGAGGTGACCTACACCAAGGAGTTCTCCGACATCGTGCTCGAACTGCGCGGCCACATCGGCGCCATGCGCAAGGCCGGCACCGTCATCAACCAATAAGGAAGCGGGAGTCAAGAAACATGCAACAAAAACACCTGGAGCGATGGTCTCCGTTCCTGCTGCTGCTGGCCATCGTCATCCTCTGGGAAATCATCACCCGGGGTTTCGGTGTCTCGGAATTCATCTTCCCGAGCCCTTCGCGCATCTGGGAACAGACGCTGGAGCACAAGGTCACCATCCTGGGCCACGCCTGGCGCACCTATTGGGTGACCATGGCCGGTTTCGGCATCGCCATCGTGGTCGGTGTGCTGCTGGGCTTCCTCATCGGCAGCTCGCGCCTGGCGTATGCGGCGGTCTATCCGCTGATGACGGCATTCAACGCCCTGCCCAAGGCGGCCTTCGTGCCGATCCTGGTGGTGTGGTTCGGCATCGGCGTGGGCCCGGCCATTCTCACGGCCTTCCTGATTTCGTTCTTCCCGATCATGGTGAACATCGCCACCGGCCTGGCCACGCTGGAGCCTGAGCTGGAAGACGTGTTGCGCGTGCTGGGCGCCAAGCGCTGGGACGTGTTGACCAAGGTCGGCCTGCCGCGCTCGATGCCGTATTTCTTCGGTTCGCTGAAGGTGGCGATCACGCTGGCCTTCGTGGGGACGACGGTGTCGGAGATGACGGCGTCGAACGAGGGCATTGGCTATCTGCTGATCTCGGCGGGTTCGTCGATGCAGATGGGTCTGGCCTTCAGCGGTCTGCTGGTGGTGGGGGTGATGGCGATGGCGATGTACGAGCTGTTCAGTTTCATCGAGAAGCACACCACGGGTTGGGCGCACCGCGGCTCGCAGAGCGCATGAACCCGGAGCAGGTGGCGAAGCACCTGCTCCGCGCCAACGAGGTGGCGCGCCGGGCCGCCGGCATGGGCCGGCACCCGTTCGGTGCGCTGCTGGTGGCGCCGGATGGCGAGACGGTGTTGGCCGAGCAGGGCAACATCGATACGGTGAACCACGCGGAGTCGACGCTGGCCCGTGTGGCGGCCGACAACTATCCCGGTGAGTACCTGGCGCGCTGCACCCTGGTGACGACGTTCGAGCCTTGTGCCATGTGCACGGGCACGCTGTACTGGGCCAACATCGGGCGCGTGGTGTATGGGGCGAGTGAAGAGGCCTTGCTGGCGTTGACCGGCAGTCACGAGGAGAACCCCACGTTGTCCTTGCCTTGCCGGGAGGTTCTTGCGCGGGGGCAGAAGGCCATCGAGGTCATCGGTCCTGTGCCCTCGCTGGAGGCCGAGATGCTGGAGCCCCATCAGGGGTTCTGGGCTTCTCGCTGATTCTTCTCCGGCCGACGGCGGCCATCGACAAGGGGGAACGGCTCCGCGGATGTCCCCCGGGCGGCTCCGCCGCCCTCCTCCTTTACTCCGCTGCGCCGTTCCCCCTTGCCGCTGGCCTACAGGCATTCGGACTGTTTCTTTGTCAACGCTGCTTCGGTCTCGTGAGTGGGTAGCGCTCTGCGCAGCGGGGTAAA
>JAGKSX010000115.1 GCA_018993155.1 Hydrogenophaga sp. | reverse complement strand
GGGACACCCGCGGAGCAGAGCGGTACCCGCTCACGAGACCCGCGAGGTGAAACGAACAAAATCAGCGATGCACCTCCACCTCCCCAGCAGAGGACAACAGGGCCATCAACCGACGCCGAATCAGAATCCCGGGCCGATCGGAGTCCATCGAATACTCGACCCCACGCCGCCGCAGATCCACCACCGCATCCGGGTCGGTGGATTCGAGGATGTCCTTGTCCTCCCGCGTGATCTCGTCGTCGAAATCGATCAGCATCTGCGCCGGGCAATCCGCCTCCGTGTCGTTGCGGAACAGCCATTGGCACAACTGCATGCGCCCGTCGTCGATCGGCGTGAACGCATTGATGATCACGTGGCGCACCCCGCTCGGGTACTCGATGTCCAGCCGGCGCGAAAACGGCTGGTAATAGGCGTTGCGCATGTGCCGCTGCGTGATCGGGTCCTTCACCCCGCTGATGCGCTGGAATTTCTCCGGGTTCACCGCGTCGATCACCGTCTCGGCATAAAAACCCACCTCGTTCTCCACCAGCTCGTACTTGCTCGGCGCCGGCGAGGCCGCCACACCGAAGGTCGCGCGGTGCACGAAACTGAAGTGCGAGTTGTCGAACGAATTCTCCAGCGCGCGCACCGGGCTCGTGTGCCAGGTCTCGTAGAACTGGAAGATCGTGCGCCAGCCCTCCGCCTCGAACTCCGGGAACACGGGAATCTCCGCCACCGGGTCCTCCAGCGCGACCCAGGCATAGCCATAACGCGCCGTGCAGTGGTACGCCGGGGTGGCGTAGTCCTTGGGAATCTCGCGCTCCGCCGGGTACTGCGGAATCTGGATCACGCGGCCCATCCGGTTGTAGACCCAGCCGTGGTAACCGCACTGGATATTCCCGTTCTTGCACCAGCCCTTGCTTAGCTTCGCGGTGCGGTGGCAGCAGCGGTCCTTCAGCGCGGCCGGCTCGCCATGCTCGTCGAGAAAGAGAACGATGTTTTCGCCCAGCAGGGTGAAAGGCTTGGGGCCGTCGGCCAACATCGTCAGCGGCATGACGGCGTGCCAGTAACGGCGAAAGACGGGCTGTTGGGTGACCAGCATGGTGAAAGCGCTCCTGAAAGAAATGGCTTGAGGGGTGGTTCTCAAGAGCAATTTCCCGCCCCGTATCGCAACGCATTGCACGGGGTTGAACGCTTCTACTCTGGCCCTGCATGCTAGCAAAAGACAGGCCACACCGGGCTGGCATGCCTCGTGCATACCGGCACCTCGCAGAGTAGAAGCGTTCAGCGGGTGAGCCCCACACCACCCGCCCGGAAATTGCTCTTGTACGTCTCCCGTGGCCGCACCAACGGCCTGCGGGAGTGGAACAAGCCCACCCTCCGGAGCCTTGCCATGCAACGCCGTCACTTCCTCGCTTCCTCTTCCGCCGCCGCCGTCTCGGCCCTCGCCGCACCCGCCGTCTGGGGCCAGGCCGCCCCAAGACTCACCCCCATCAAGTTCACGCTGGACTTCCGCATCACCGGCCAGACCTCGCCCTTCTTCCTCGCCCAGAGCAAGGGCTACTACAAGGACGAAGGCCTGGACGTGGGCATCGACGTGGGCTCCGGCTCCGTCGCCTCCATCACGCGCATCGCCAGCGGCGTCTACCAGATGGGCCTGGGCGACATCAGCTCGCTGATCGAATTCCAGGCCACACAGACCGGCACCCCCGTGGTGCAGGCCGTGTACCAGTACTACAACCGCGCACCATTTGCGATCATCGGCCGCAAGGACCGCGGCATCACCACCGACTTCCGCAGCCTCGAAGGCAAGAAGATCGCGGCCGCCGCCGTCGAGTCCACGCGCCGCGCCTGGCCCATGGTGGCGCGCAAGCTGCGCGTGAAGAGCGACCTCTTCCAGTGGTCCACCACCGACTTCGCCTCGCGCGACAACGTGGTCGTGCGCGGCGACGTGGACGGCGCCACCTACTTCCACGACTCGGCCGTCTCGCTGTTCGCGCGCATGAAGCTCGACGAGCTTTCCATCCTCGAATACACCAGCGCCGGTGTGAACCTGTACGGCAACGCCATCCTCGCGAGCAACGCCATGATCACGCAGAACCCTGCCGCCGTGGCCGGCTTCCTGCGCGCCACCAACCGCGCCATCCAGGAAAGCATGAGCGACCCGGCCGCCGCGATCGCGGCCACCAAGCTGCGAGAACCCATCCTCAACGAAGCCGTCGAACTCGAGCGCTGGCGCATCACGCAGCGCTACATCGCCGCCGCCGACACGCGCAGCCACGGCCTGGGCGACGTGTTCAAGCGCACGCTGGAACAACAGGTGGACGAGGTCGTCGACGTGTTCGGCCTCAAGGCCCGCCCCGGCGTGGAAGGCGTGTTCAACCGCGCCATGCTGCCGGCCGCTGGTGAACGCGCGCTCAAGGCATGACCACCGCAGCCACCCTGAACGAACGCGACGGCGCCTACCTGCGCCAGGCCATCGGCTGGGCGCGCGTGGCGCGCGAGCGCGGCAACCGCCCCTTCGGCGCGGTGGTGGTCGCCGACGACGGCCGCGTGCTCGCCGAGGCCTGGTGCAACACCGGCGAGACCGGCGACTGCACCGGCCACGCCGAGACCAACGCGGTGCGCCAGCTCAGCCCGGTGGTGGACCGAGAAACCCTCTCGCGCGCCACGCTCTATTCCTCGGCCGAACCCTGCGTGATGTGCGCGGGCGCGATCTTCTGGAGCAACATCGGGCGCGTGGTGTTCGGCATCGATGCGGTGAGCCTGCGCGTGTTCCGAGGCGAACGCGCCGAGCAGCGCGATGCCGAGCTGTCCTGCCGCGATGTGTTCGCAGCCTCGCCGCACCGCATCGAGTGCATCGGCCCCTCGCTGCTGGACGAAGCCAGCGAGCCGCACCGGGGCTTCTGGAAAACCTGAGCGCACCGGAGCGCCCCGTAAACTCCCCGCATGCCCTGGCACGCCCAACTCGACCTCCACTACCGCCGCGACGACGCCCAGCGCACCGTGCTGCAGCACGCCCACACCGGGCCGCTGCGGATTCTCAAGAGCCTGTACCCCGAGGGCGAGGGCATCTGCCACAACGTGGTGGTGCACCCGCCCGGCGGGCTGGTGGGCGGCGACGTGCTGAACCTGCGCGTGCACGCGGGCGCCCAGGCGCACGGCCTGCTCTCCACGCCGGGTGCCACGCGCTTCTACCGCTCGGACGGCCCGGCCGCCACGCAGCAGGTCGCGCTCACGCTGGAAGCCGGCGCGCGGCTCGAATGGCTGCCGCTCGAAGCCATCGCCTACCCGGGCTGCCTGGCGCAGAACACGCTGCGCGCCACGCTGGCCGAAGAGGCCGAGCTGATCGGCTGGGACGTGTGCGCCCTCGGCCTGCCCACCGCCGGCCAGCCGTTCGATCGCGGCAGCCTCACCCAGCACCTGGAGATCCCGGGCCTGTGGCTGGAGCGCTCGCACATCGACGCGGCCGACACCCGCCTGCTTGAATCGCCCCTGGGCCTGGCCGGCCAGCGCTGCGTGGGCACGCTGTGGCTGGCCTGCGGCAGCCCACTTGCGCGCGAGCGGCGCGAGCACCTGCTGGAGGCCGTGCGCGCGCACCTGGACGGCGACCTCCAGAGCGTGCAGGCCGGCGCCACCTGCCCCAACCCGCAGATGCTCGTGCTGCGCGCGGTGGCGCCGCTGGTAGAACCCTTGATGGCGCTGTTCCAGCGCGTCTGGGGCGGGCTGCGCACCGAGGCCTGGGGCCTGTCGGCGGTGCCGCCACGCATCTGGCGCGTCTGACCCGCCCCAGGCTGGGGCGGCGACCGTTCGTCCGCTGCCCGAAAAGCACCGGAATCGCCACCCTCTTTTCCCCCTCATGGTGCGTGGCGCTGGGCAGAATCCAGACATTGCCCCCTTTGCGTCCGCTCATGCCTTCCGCACCCAACCAGCTCCACGACGCCCATGCGCTCGTGATCGAGGGCAACCTGCAATCGCGCTCCATCCTCGTCGCCCAGTTGCGCGACCTGGGCGTGGGCACGGTCGTGCAGTGCTCGCGCCTGACCGAAGGGCGCCGCAAGCTGGAGATGGCGAGCTTCGACGTGGTGATCTGCGAACAGCGTTTCGAGCGCGAGTCCGGCTCTGGCCAGGACCTGCTGGACGACCTGCGGCGCAACCAGCTGCTGCCCTTCCACACCGTGTTCGTGATGCTCACGGCCGAGGCCTCCTACGCCAGCGTGGCCGAGGCCGCCGAGTCGGCGCTGGACGCCTACCTGCTCAAACCCCACACCGCCTCGCGCCTGGCCCACAGCATCGTGCAGGCGCGCGTGCGCAAGCAGTCGCTGCAGGACATCTTCAGCGCCATCGACGCGCAGGACTTCGAGCGCGCCGCCAACCTGTGCCAGATCCGCTTCGAGTCGCGCCAGTCCTACTGGCTTTACGCCGCGCGCATCGGCGCTGAGCTCATGCTGCGCGGCGGCCGCGTGGACGAGGCCCAGACCCTGTACCAGGCCGTGATCGAGGCCAAGACCCTGCCATGGGCACGCCTGGGCGTGGCGCGGGCCCAGCTGGAAAATGGCCAGCCGGCCAAGGCCGTGACCACCCTGGAGAGCCTGATCCGCGACGACGACGCCTACGCGGACGCCTACGACGTGATGGGCCGCGCGCAGTTCGAACTGGGCAACTTCCAGAGCGCGCTCACCACCTACGAGATGGCCACGCGCCTCACGCCCTCATCCATCAGCCGCCTGCTCAAGCACGGCATGCTGGCCTACTACACCGGCGAGCGCAGCGAAGGCGTGGAGCTGCTCGACCGCGCCACGCGCCTGGGCCTGGACTCCAAGATGTACGACGCGCAAGCCCTGCTGCTGCTGGCCTTCGCCCGGCTCGACAACAACGACGCACGCGGCCTGCAGCGCACGGTGGACCAGCTCACCCGGCTGCGCGACCGCAGCCACGCGCCCGCACGGCCGCACCGCCTGCTGGCCATGGCCGAGAGCCTGCTCGCGCTGCAGCAGCAGAACACCACGCGCGCCGTCGACGACGTGCGCCGACTGAGCGACAGCGTGCTCACGCCCGACTTCGATTTCGAATCCGCCTGCAACCTGCTCGCCCTGATGGGCCGGCTCGCGATGCGCTCCCTGCCCATGCAGGACGCCGAAGGCGCGGTGGACCGGCTCGCGCTGCGTTTCGGCACCAGCCGCGCCATGACCGAGCTGCTGGCCTGCGCGGCCGGCGGCGACACCCCGCACGCTGAGCGCGTCCGCGCCGCCCACGGCCAGGTGCTGCGCATCTCGCAGGATGCCATGGCCCTGAGCCTCAAGGGCGACCCGCAGGGCACGGTGCAACAGCTGCTCGAAGCCGGTGAACGCACCGGCAACGCCAAGCTGATCGAGTCGGCGCACCAGGTGCTGCAGCGTTACAGCGAGCGCATGGACAGCTACCCGGCGCTGCAGGAGCGCGTGGAGGCGCTGCGCGCGCTCTACCGCACCACCGCCCCCATCACCCGCCTGGGCGAGCACACCAGCAGCGGCCAGACCCCGCCGGGCGGCGTCTCGCTGTCGGGCGGCTACAAGCCGCCCAGCCCCGAAAGCCTGACCGGCACCACCGCCCAGCCCGCCGCCTGAGCGCGCCTCAGAGCTCGCAGAACAGGCGCACCACCTGTTCGCGGAACCAGCGGTTGTCCGGGTCGCTCTCGAAGCGGTGGCTCCAGTGCAATGAGACGGTGAAGTTGCAGTCCACGAACGGCGGCTGCACCATCACGCAACCGCCCGAGGCCACAAAGCCGCGCGCGATGTTGCCCGGCATCACCACGCAGAGGTCGGTCGCGCTCACGATCGAGGGCAGCACCATGAAGTGCTCGGTGGTCAGGCGCAGGCGGTCCTGCAGGCCGGTCTGCTCCAGGATGCGCAGCGTGTCGCTGTGCGAGCGCACACCCACGAACTCCAGCTTCTGCAAGGCCTTGAGCTGCGCCGCCCCTTTCAGGCGCTTCAAGGGCGCATGCATGGGATGGCCCGCGCGCATCAGCACCACATAGCGGTCGCGCAGCAGCTCGGTGCGCTGCGTGTCCTTCACCAGCGGCAGGAAACCGAAGGCGAAATCGATCACCCCGGTGTCCAGCGCATCGGCCAGCTGCGCATGCGCCACCGGGCGGCTGGCCACGCGCACGCCGGGCGCGAGTTGTTGCAGGCTGACCATGAGCTCGGGCAGGAAGCGGTTCTCGCCGATGTCGCTCATGTGCAGGCGGAACAGCCGGCGCGAACGCTGCGGGTCGAAGCCAGTGGACTCGTTGATCGCCTGCTCGACGATGGCCAGCGCGTTCTGCACCGCGCCCGCCAGGCGTTCGGCTCGCGGCGTCGGCTTCACGCCGCCGGGCGTGCGCACGAAGAGCGCGTCCTCCAGCAACAGCCGCAGGCGGCCCAGTCCGTGGCTCGCGGCCGGCTGGGTCAGGCCCACCTGCTCGGCGGCGCGGCTCACGCTGCCGGCGCGGTAGATCGCGGCGAACAGGCGCAGCAGGTTCAGGTCAATGTCGTTGATATGCATGGCATTGATATTCGATATCCCCTTGATCTTATTGCCAAATATGTCACAGACCGTGAAACTCCGCGACTCAACAACAAAACCCACCGGAGACAAGCGATGAACAAGAGGACCACCCTGACCTGGCTGGCCACGGCCGCCGGCCTGTGCGCCCTGGCCGCCCTGCCCGCCCACGCGGCAGACCCCACCGAGATCCGCATCGGTTACGCCATTTCCAAGACCGGTCCGTACGCGGGCGGTGCCAGCACCACCGTGCTGCCGAACTACCAGCTGTGGCAGCAGGACCTGGAAAAGTCAGGTGGCATGCTCATCAACGGCAAGCGCGTGCCGGTCAAGTTCGTCGAGTACGACGACCGCAGCAGTTCCGAAGAAGGCGTGCGCGCCGTCGAGCGCCTGGTCAACCAGGACAAGGTCGACTTCATCCTGCCGCCCTGGGGCACGGCGATGAACCTCGCGGTCGCGCCCATCCTGGACCGCCACGGCTACCCGCACCTGACCACCACCATGATCACGGACCGCATTCCGCAGCTGCGCGAACGCTGGCCCAACACCTTCTTCTTCACGCTCACCTCCACCGACTACGCCAACGGCGTCATCGACCTGCTCACGCGGCTGCGCAGCGAGGGCAAGATCAAGGGCGACGTGGCCATCGTCAACGTGGCCGACCAGTTCGGCGTGGAGCTGTCCAAGGCCGCGCGCGACGGTCTGAAGAAGGGCAACTTCAATGTCGTCTACGACCAGAGCTACCCGCTGGGCTCGCAGGATCTGCAGTCCATCCTGAACGAAGTCAAGCGCCGCGACCCTGAGGTCTTCCTGGCCTTCAGCTACCCGCCCGACACGCTGGCGCTGACCGACCAGGCGCGTGCCGTGGGCTTCAACCCCAAGCTGTTCTACACCGCCATCGGCACCGTATTCCCGGTCTTCAAGGACCGCTTCGGCGCCAACGCCGAAGGCGTGTTGGGCCTGGGCGGCGTGAGCCCCGAACTGCCGGTGACCAAGGCCTACCGCGCCCGCCACCTGGAAGTCTTCAAGAAGGAAGCCGACTACAACGGCAGCGCGGTGACCTACGCCACGCTGCAGGTGCTGCAGCAGGCGATCGAGCGCGCCAACAGCATCGAACGCAAGGCCGTCTCGGCCGAGATCGGCAAGGGCGGCTTCAACACCGTGATCGGCCCGGTCACGCTGAAGAACCGCATCTGGAGCGAGGCCTCCTCGGTCGGCCAGTGGCAGAACGGCCAGTTCCAGCCCGTCTCGCCCGCCAACGCCATCGGCGTGAAGCCGGTCGCGCTGCCCAAGCCGGCCTGGAAACAGTAACGCGTCACACCCGCCCCCACGGCACCGCCCGAACCACGCGCAGACGTGGCGGGCGGCTCGCCTTTTCCGTTTTCCCTTCACCCACGACAACGCTCCATGGCATTGATTGACGCCCTGCTCAACGGGCTCACACTGGGCGGCGTGTACGCCCTGATCGCGATGGGCCTCACGCTGCAATACGGGGTGGCGCGCATCATGAACCTGGCCTATGGCCAGATGCTGATCGCCGCCGCCTTCGCCGCCTACGCCCTCTTCACCACCTTCGCGCTGAGCCCGCTGCTGGGCCTGCTGCTGATCGCGCCCGCTGCCTTCGCGCTGAACTGGCTGCTCTACCAACTGCTGCTCACGCCGCTGGTGCGGCGCGCCAGGACCAGCGAAGCGCTGGAGGTGGACAGCATCCTGGCCACCTTCGGCCTGCTGTTCGTCATCGAAGGCATCGTGCTGGTGATCTTCGGCGGCAACTACTACAACTACGACTACCTGGGCCAGGTCATCACGCTACTGGGTTCCCCGATCAAGGCCAACCGCCTGCTGGCGCTGGGCTTCGCGGTGGTGATCGGCGTCGGCCTGTACCTGGTGCTGCACCACACGCGCCGCGGTACGGCGCTGCGCGCGGTCGCGGTCTCGCCCACCTCGGCCCAACTGGTCGCGATCGACGTGCGCAAGGCCGCCGCCTTCGCGTTCGCGCTGGGTGGTGGTCTGGTGGCCGCCAGCGGCACGCTGGTCAGCATGTTCTTCACCATCAACGCGTCCATGGGCGTGGTCTTCACCATGAAGGCCCTCATCGTCGTGATCATGGGCGGCGTGGGCAACCTCATGGGCTGCCTGGTGGCGGGCCTGCTGCTGGGCCTCACCGAAAGCCTGGTGGCCACCTTCGTGTCACCCGGCCTCACATTGGCCGTCACCTTCGGCCTGTTCCTCCTGGTTCTCATCATCCGCCCCACGGGCATGTTCGGAAAGGCCGGGGCATGAAGCGCGGCGACATCGTGTTCGTCACGCTCGGCGTGGCGGGGCTGGCGGCCTGCGCGCTGCTGCCCTTCTTTGGCAGCGGTTACGCCATGTCGATGGCGATCAACCTGCTGATCTTCACCGTGCTGGCCACGGCCTGGGCCCTGTTCTCGGGGCCCACGGGCTATGTCTCGCTGGCCACCGTGGCCTTCTTCGGCCTGGGCGTGTACGTGGCCGCGGTGTTCGGCGAGGCCTGGCCCTGGCCGGCGGTGCTGGCCACGGCCGCGCTCGCCGCGCTGGCGGTGGCGCTGCTGGTGGGCCTGGCCACGCTGCGGCTGCGCGGCGTGTACTTCGTGATCTTCACCTTCGGCCTGGCCGAGCTGATCCGCCAGGTCGTGACCTGGTACGAGGCCAACCACTCGGGCTCGGTCGGGCGCTACCTGTTCCTGGACATCGAACAGAAGCACATCGTCTGGCAGCTCACCGCGCTGGCCGCGCTGGTCTACCTCGCGGGCTGGGGGGTGAAGCGCTCGCGCGTGGGCCTGGCGCTGCGCATGATCGGCGACGACGAGATGGTCGCGCGCCACTGCGGCGTGCACACCACCTTCGCCAAACTGCTGGTGTTCGGCATCAGCGCCATGTTCATGGCCCTGGCCGGCGCCATCGTGGCGCCGCGCTGGACCTACATCGACCCGACCATCGCCTTCAACCCGGTGGTCTCGTTCCAGGTGCTGATCATGGCCCTGCTCGGTGGCGCCGCGCGCCTGCACGGCCCGGTGCTCGGCGTGATCCCGCTGGTGCTGCTGTTCGAGTTCCTCTCGGCCAACTTCCCGAACTACTTCAGCATCCTGCTGGGCTGCACCTTCCTCGTCATCGTCTACCTCGCGCCGCGCGGCATCGTGGGCCTGATGGACCGCCTGCAAGGGGGCAAGGCATGAGCGCCCTGTTGCAGGTGAACGGCCTGGTCAAGCGCTTCGGCGGCCTGGTCGCGGTCAATGGCGTGGACTTTTCGGTGGCCCAGGGCGAGATCGTCGGCCTGCTCGGCCCCAACGGCTCGGGCAAGACCACCGTGATCAACCTGATCTCGGGCGCGCTGCCGCCCACGGCCGGCTCGGTGAGCTTGCAAGGCCAGGAATTGACCGGGCTGCCGGCCTTCCGTGTGGCGCGCGCCGGCGTCGCCCGCACCTTCCAGCTGGTGCGCGTGCTGGGCTCGATGGACTGCGTCGAGAACGTGCAGGCCGGCCTGGCTTTCGGCACGCAGAACCTGCCTCAGCGCGCCTCGCGCGCGCAGGCCCTGAAGCTGCTGGAGCGCGTGGGCATGGCGGACTTCGCCCACACCACCGCCAGCGAACTCACCTACATCAACCAGAAGCGGCTGGAGCTGGCGCGCGCGCTCGCGCTGCAACCGCGCCTGCTGCTGCTGGACGAATGGCTGTCCGGGCTGAACCCGTCCGAGCTGGTGGACGGCATCGCCCTGTTGCGCTCCCTGCGCGAGGAAGGCATCACCATGCTGATGGTGGAACACGTGATGGAGGCGATCCGCGCGCTGTGCGATCGCTGCGTGATCATGAACGCGGGCACCCGCATCGCCGACGGCCCGCCGGCCGCCGCGCTGGCCGATCCGGCCGTGGTGCGCGCCTACCTGGGAGACGACGATGCTTGAAGTCAGCCAGGTCAGCGCAAGCTACGGCCACCACGTGGCGCTGCAAGGGGTGGACCTGCGCATCGGCGCGGGCGAGGTGGTGGTGATGCTGGGCGCCAACGGCGCCGGCAAGTCCACCCTGCTCAAGTGCATCGCGCGCCTCATCCCGTCCCTGCCGGGCAGCCGCATCGCGCTCGCCGGCCAGGACCTGCTGGCCCTGCCCGCCCACGCGGTGGTGGAAGCCGGCATCGCCCTGGTGCCCGAGGGCCGCGGCATCTTCGGCGAGCTGAGCGTGCGCGAGAACCTGCAGCTCGGCGCCCACGCGAAGCGCGCGCGCGCCGGCGAGAAGGAACAGCTGCAGCGCGTGCTGTCCATCTTCCCCAAGCTGGAGCAGCGCATGGGCCAGATGGCGCAGACCATGAGCGGCGGCGAGCAGCAGATGGTGGCCATCGGCCGCGCGCTGATGTCGCAACCCCGTGTGCTGCTGCTCGACGAACCTTCGCTCGGGCTCTCGCCCATCATGACCGGCGAGCTGTTCCGCGCGCTGGCGCAGATCCGCACCCTGGGCGTGAGCGTGCTGCTGGTGGAGCAGAACGCCCGCCGCAGCCTGCGCATCGCCGACCGCGGCTACCTGCTGGAAAACGGCCGCATCGTCGGCCAGGGCTCGGCGCAGGACCTCGCGCAGGACCCGGCGGTGCAGCGCGCCTACCTGGGCGGCGTGGCCACCGAAGGCGTTGCCGCATGACCCTCCACCTGCGCTCGCGCCCTGAGACCGTGGTCTGGGGCTTTCTCGCGCCCGACGTGCCCCCCGTGCTGCGCATCGCCTCGGGCACCACGGTGGACATCGACACCGTCAACGCGCTGTGCGTGCCGCCCGACGCGCCCGAGGCCTTCTTCGAGCGCCACCGGCTCGAACTCACCGACGCCGCACAGGACATCTGCGACATCGTGAAAACCGTGCCCAAGGGCGTGGGCCCGCACGTGCTCACCGGACCGATCCACATCGAAGGCGCCGAACCCGGTGACGTGCTGGAGGTGCGCATCCATGAAGTCGAGCCGCGCGCGCCGCACTACGGCGTCAACTTCACGCGGCCCGGCGCCGGCAGCCTGCCCGACCTGTTGCCCGCGCCACGCACCCAGGTGCTGCCGATCGACATGGCACGCCGCACCGCCCGCTTCCGCGAAGGGCTGGACATTCCGCTGCGGCCCTTCATGGGCATCCTGGCGGTGGCGCCCACCTCGCGCGTGTCGTCCATCCCGCCCGGGCGCTTCGGCGGCAACATCGACCTCAAGCACCTGGTGCCCGGCGCGCGCCTCTACCTGCCGGTGCAGGTGCCGGGTGCGCTCTTCTTCACAGGCGACGGCCACGGTGTGCAGGGCAACGGCGAGGTCAACCTGACCGCGCTGGAAACCTCCATGGCGACCCGGCTGGAATTCGTGCTGCACCCGCGCCGATCTCTCGCCTGGCCCATGGCCGAAACGCCCAGCCACTACATCGTGATGGGCCTGGACGAAGACCTCGACACCGCCGCCGCCGACGCGGTGCGGCGCGCGGTCGAGGTGCTGCAGGCCTTCGCGGGCGTGGACACGGGCGAGGCCTACGCGCTGGCCAGCCTGGCGGTGGACTTCGAGGTCACCCAGCTCGTGGACGGCGTCAAGGGCATCCACGGCTGCATCCCCAAATCGCTCTTCACCTCGGCGGCCGAGGCCTGGTGGGGACCCGTGCCATGACCCACCCCGAACCCCTGACAGAAAGGACCCCCGTGTCGGACTTTGAAGGACAACATTGCGTGCTCACCGGCGGTGCCGGCAGCATCGGCCTGGCCGCCGCGCGCCAACTGCTCGCGCGCGGCGCCTCGGTGCACCTCGTGGACCGCGACCCGGCGCTGCTGGAGGCCGCGCGCCAGGCGCTCGCGGCCGAAGGGCACGGCGAGCGCGTGGGCACCAGCGCCGCCGACGTGAGCGACAGCCGCCAGACGCAGGACTACCTGGCGCAGGCCGTGGCGCGCGCGGGCGCGATCGATTTCCTGTTCTGCAACGCCGGCCTCAACGGCGAGATCGTGCCCATCACCGCCTACCCCGACGACGTGTTCGACACCGTGATGGCGGTGAACGTGCGCGGTACCTTTCTGGCGCTCAAGCATGGCCTGCCCCTGATGCGCGACGGCGGCAGCGTGCTGATCACCTCCAGCGTGATGGGCGTCACCGCCGACCCCGGCGTGAGCGCCTACGCCACCTCCAAGCACGCGCTGATCGGCCTGATGCGCGTGGCCGCCAAGGAAGTGGCGCCGCGCGGCATCCGCGTCAACGCCATCGCGCCCGGCCCCACCACCAACGGCTTCCAGAACGACATCGAGCGCCGCCTGAGCGACGTGGTCGGGCGCGACGCCACGCAGATGCTCAACGAGGCCATCCCGCTGCACCGCCATGCCCAACCCGAGGAGATCGCGCGCATGGTGGTCTTCCTGGCTTCGGCCGGCAGCAGCTTCTCCACCGGCGGCGTGTTCATGGCCGACGGCGGCATGCACATCTGACCCCACCCCCAACAAGAAAGGACCCCACACCATGCCCGAACTCGCCACCAGTGAATTCTGGAAAGACCTCAAGCCGATCGAGAAGGTCTTCCAGCCCGATGCCCTGCCCGAGGTCTACATCCCCAACGCCGCCACCGAGGACGAGCGCCTCTACGTGCCCTTCACCGAGACCGTGTCTTCGCGCCCGCTGTGGATCTCGCCGACCCAGAACAAGTGGTGCGACATCCTGATGGCCAGGAAGGCCGGCCTGGTCAACCGCCACTACCACCCGCATCAGGTTTTCGCCTATACGATTTCCGGCAAATGGGGTTATCTTGAGCACGAATGGACCGCGACCGCGGGCGACTTCGTCTACGAGACCCCGGGCGAGGGCCACACGCTGGTGGCCTACGAGCACAAAGACCCGATGAAGGTGTTCTTCATCGTCGAAGGCCCACTGATCTGGCTGGACGATCAGGGCGAGTCGAACGGCTACTTCGACGTGCACCAGTACATCGCCCTGTGCCGCGCCCATTACGAGAAGGTCGGCATCGGTGCCGCCTTCGTCGACACCCTGTTCCGCTGACCCTGGAGAGCCCACACCGTGGAAGTTTCATTCAGCCAGGAAATCGAATCGCTGCGCCTGGGGGACGGCCAGACCTTCCACGGCGAAGGCATCCTCGCCATCACCAAGGCGCTGCTGCAGTCGGGCGTGGCCTACGTGGGCGGCTACCAGGGCGCGCCGGTCTCGCACCTGCTCGACGTGATGGTGCAGGCCAAGCCCTACATGGACGAGCTCGGCGTGCACGTGGAAGCCTGCTCCAACGAGGCCTCGGCCGCCGCCATGCTGGGCGCGTCCATCCACTACCCGCTGCGCGGCGCGGTCACCTGGAAGTCCATCGTGGGCACCAACGTGGCGGCCGACGCGCTCTCCAACCTGGCCTCGCCCGGCGTCACCGGCGGCGTGCTGGTGGTGGTCGGCGAGGACTACGGCGAAGGCGCCAGCGTGATCCAGGAGCGCACGCACGCCTACGCGCTCAAGTCGAGCATGGTGCTGCTGGACCCGCGGCCCGACCTGGAGCGCATGGTGCACATGGTCGAGCAGGGTTTCCGCCTATCCGAGGCCTCGAACATGCCGGCGCTGATGGAGCTGCGCATCCGCGCCTGCCACGTGCGCGGCAGCTTCACGGCCAAGGACAACGTCAAGCCTGCGCTCTCGCGCCACAACCTGATCGAGGAGCCGGCC
>JAGKSX010000114.1 GCA_018993155.1 Hydrogenophaga sp. | reverse complement strand
CTCGGCCCGGCGGCGCTGGGCCTGCTGGCCAGCCTGGGCCTGCCCACCGTGAGGGTGTTCCGCCGTGTGAAGGTGGCGTACTTCTCCACCGGTGACGAGATTCTGAGCCTGGGCGAAACGCCGCGCGAAGGCGCGGTGTACGACAGCAACCGCTACACCGTCTTCGGCCTGCTCACGCGCCTGGGCGTGGAGGTGGTCGACATGGGCGTAGTGCGCGACGAGCCCGCCGAGCTGGAAGCGGCCTTCCGCACCGCCGCCCTCAAGGCCGACGCCATCATCACCAGCGGCGGCGTGAGCATGGGTGAGGCCGACCACACCAAGGCCATGATGAAGCAGCTCGGCGACGTGGCCTTCTGGCGCATCGCGATGCGCCCGGGCCGCCCCATGGCGGTGGGCCGCATCGACGAGGCCGGCAAGAGCGCCGTGCTGTTCGGGCTGCCAGGCAACCCGGTGGCGGTGATGGTCACCTTCCTGGCCTTCGTGCGCCCGGCCCTGCAGCGCCTCATGGGCGCTTCACCCAGCGAACCCGTGCTGCTGCAGGCCCGCAGCGGCGAAGCCCTGCGCAAGAAGCCAGGCCGCACCGAGTACCAGCGCGGCATCGTCACCCGCTCGCCCGACGGCGCGCTCAGCGTGCGCACGACCGGCAATCAGGGTTCGGGCGTGCTGAGTTCGATGGTCGAAGCCAACGGCCTGATCGTGCTGCACCACGGCCAGGGCAACGTGGCCGTGGGCGACCCGGTGGACGTGATGATGTTCGACGGCGCGATCTGACCCGGCTCACTTGGCCGGAATGGCGGCGTCCGCGTGGCCGCCATCGTGCTGCGCGGCCTTCGCCTTCGAATGGGACTTGTCGCGCGAGAGCAGCGTGTACATGGTGGGCACCACGAAGATGGTGAGCAGCGTGCCCACGCTCATGCCGCCCACGATCACCCAACCGATCTGCTGCCGGCTCTCGGCCCCCGCGCCGGACGCCAGCGCCAGCGGAATGGCGCCCAGCACCATGGCGCCCGTGGTCATCAGAATCGGGCGCAGGCGCAGCGCGGCCGACTGCCTGACGGCCTCGAACTTCTCCAGCCCCTGGTCGCGCAGCTGGTTGGAGAACTCCACAATCAGGATGCCGTGCTTGGTGATCAGCCCCACCAGCGTGATGAGCCCGATCTGGCTGAACACGTTGATCGTGCCCCCGGTCAGCTTGAGCGCGAGCAGCGCGCCCATCATGGACAGCGGCACGCTGAGCATGATGATGAAGGGATCGACAAAGCTCTCGAACTGCGCCGCCAGCACCAGGTAGATGAACAGCAGCGAGAGCGCGAAGACGATGGCCAGCGAACCCGAGGCGTTGCGGAACTCGCGGCTCTGGCCGTTCAGGTCGGTGGTGTAGCCGGCGGGTAGCACCTCGCGCGCGGTCTTGTCCATGAACTGCAGCGCTTCGCCCAGCGCGTAGTCGGGTGCCAGGTTGGCGGTGATGGACGCGCTGCGGCGCTGGCCAAAATGGTTGAGCTCGCGCGGCACCACCACCTCGCTGATCTTCACCAGCGAGGCCAGGGGGATCATGGCGTCGTTGCGCCCGCGCACGAACAGGCGATCGATGTCCTCCGGCGTGCTGCGGTTGCCCGAGACCGTCTGCACCACCACGTCGTACTGCTCGCCGTCGCGCTTGTAGCGGGTGACGATGCGGCCACCCAACATGGTCTCGACCGTGCGCGCGATGGCGTCCACGTTCACGCCCATGTCGGCCGCGCGCTCGCGGTCCACGTCCATGCGGATCTCGGGCTTGTTCAGGCGAAGGTCGGTGTCGATCTGCACCAGGCCCGGATTCTTGCTCAGCTCGTCCTGGAAGCGGCGCACGGTCTGAGCCAGGTTCTCGTAGCTGTCGGAGGTGACGATCACGTAGTTGATGGGGCGCTCGCGAAAGCCCTGCCCGAGCGAGGGCGGTGTGATCGGGAAGGCGCTGATGCCGGGCAACGACGCCAGGCGCGGCGTGATCTCGCGCGCGATGCGCTGCGTGGAGCGATCGCGCTCTTCCCAGGGCAGCGCGCGCATGAACACCACGCCCTGCGCCACCGAGGGGTTGCCCACGTTGACGAAGATGCGGTCGAACTCGGGGTAGTCCTGGGCAATGTTCTCGATCGCCTCGGCGTACCGTCGGGTGTAGGCCAGCGTGGCGCCGTCGGGGCCGTTGATGTTGGCCAGGATCACACCGCGGTCTTCGATGGGCGCCAGCTCCTGGCGCATGGTCTGCAGCATCCACGCGCTGGCCAGCGCGCTGCCGGCCATCACCGCAACCACCAGCCAGCGCACCCGCAACGAGGCGGCCAACACCTGGCTGAAGCCACGCGTGATGGCGTTGAGCACGCGCTCCATGCCGCGGTCGAACCGGCCCGGGTTCGGGTTGTGCCGCAGCAGCTTGGAACACAGCATGGGTGAGAGCGTGAGCGCCACGAAGCCCGAGACCACCACAGCGCCGGCCAGCGCCAGTGCGAATTCGGCAAACAGGCGGCCGGTGCGGCCGGGTGTGAAGGCCAGCGGCGCGTACACCGCTGCCAGCGTGAGCGTCATCGCCACGATCGCAAAACCGATCTCGCGCGCACCCTGGATCGCCGCGTCGAACGGCTTCATACCGGCCTCGATGTGCCGGTAGATGTTCTCCAGCATCACGATGGCGTCGTCCACCACCAGGCCGATGGCCAGCACCAGGGCCAGCAGCGTGAGCGTGTTGATGGAGAAACCGAACATCGCCATCAGCGCGAACGCGCCGATCAGGCTGACCGGAATGGTCAAGAGCGGAATGATGGAGGCGCGCAGCGTGCGCAGGAACACGAAGATGACCAGCGCCACCAGCACCACGGCTTCGGCGATGGTGGTGTAGACCGCCTTGATCGAGCGGTCGATGAAGACCGAGTTGTCGTTGGCGATGTCCACGTTCACGCCCGCCGGCAGATCCTGCTTGACCTTCTCCAGCATCTGCCGCACGGCGGCCGAGAGCTCCAGCGGGTTGGCGGTCGCCTGCCGGATCACGCCGAGCGAGACCGCGTCGCGGCCATTGAGCCGCACCGAGGTGCGTTCGTCCTGCGGCGCCTGCACCACCCGCGCGACGTCGGCGATGCGGATGGTCTGGCCGTTGACGTTGCGGATCGCCACCGCCGAAAACTGTTCAGGCGTCTGCAGGTCGGTGGCGGCGGTCACGTTGAACTCGCGCAGCGTGCTCTCGATGCGGCCGGCCGGCACTTCCAGGTTGGAGCGGCGCAGCGCGTCTTCCACGTCCTGCACGGTCAGCGCGTAGGCGGCCAGGCGGTCCGGGTCCATCCAGATGCGCATGGAATAGCGGCGCTCGCCGTATACCCGCACCTCGGCCGCGCCGGGCGCCGTCTGCAGCACCGGCTTGGCCAGGCGGTTGGCGAAATCGCTGAGCTGCAGCGCGCTGTGCGTGTCAGAGGTAAGGGCCAGCCAGATCACCGGCGAGGCATCGGCCTCCACCTTGGCGATCACCGGCTCGTCCACGTCCTGCGGCAGGCGCTGGCGCACGCGGCTGACTTTGTCGCGCACGTCGGCGGCGGCCGAGTCGGGGTCGCGCTCGAGCTTGAAGCGCACCGTGATCTGGCTCTGCTCCTGGCGGCTGATCGAGGTGATCACGTCCAGCCCCTCGATGCCCGCGAGCGAGTCTTCCAGTGGCTTGGTGACCTGCGATTCGATCACCTCGCTGGACGCCCCGCCAAAGCGCGTGGAGACCGTGACGGTGGGCTCATCGATCTTGGGGTACTCGCGCACCGTCAGGCCGTTGAACGACACGATGCCCACCAGCAGGATGAGCAGGGACAGCACCGAGGCGAACACCGGGCGCCGGATCGAGATCTCTGGCAGTTGCATGCGAGTTCCCGAGGGTTCAGCGCGCCGGCGCCGGGGCCGTTTCAGCGGCGGCAAGCGCAGCCATGTTCACGACCCGCACCGCAGTGCCATCGCGCTGCAGCCGCTGCTGGCCTGCGATCACCACGGTGTCACCCTGCCGCAGGCCGCTGACCACCTCGACATCCGACCCCCGGCGCGCGCCCAGGGCCACTTCCACCCGGCGCGAGTGGCGCTTCTTCGCGTCGCCCTCGCCCTGTTCGTCGAGCACGTAGGCGTACTGCTTGCCGGCCTGGGGCACCAGGGCTTCCTCAGGCACCACCAGCGCGCGCTCGTTGACCGAGAAAACGATCAGCACGCGCGCGAACATGCCTGGGCGCAGCACGTTGTCGGCCGCGGGCGGCATGACGGCCCGCACGGAAATGGAGCGGCCATTGGCGTCGAGCAATGGGTCCACGGCCAGCACCTTGGCTTCGAACGAGCGGCTCGGCAAGGCATCGAGCTGCACCTGCACCACCTGGCCCGGGGCAAGCTGGGCCTGGTAGCGCTCCGGCAAGCGGAAGTCCACCGTGAGCATGGACGTGTCCTCGAGGTTCACGAGGTTGTCGCCGTCCTTCACGTAGGCGCCCAGGTTGATGCTGCGCAGGCCCACGGTGCCCGCGAACGGGGCGGTGATGCGCATGCGCTGCAGCCGCGCGTCGGCCAGCGCCACCTGGGCTTCGGCCACCTGCAGGTTGGCCTGGCTTTCCTCCACCACGCGCTGGGCCACGAAGTTCTGCGCCACCAGCTCCTGGTTGCGCTTGAGGTTGGCGCGCGCGATGGACAGCTGGGCCTGTGCCTGGCTCAATTCGGCGCGCTGCAAGGTGTCGTCGAGTTGCACCAGCAACTGGCCCGCCTTGACCCGGGCGCCGTCCGCGAAGACGATCCGGGCCACCCGGCCACTGGTCTCGGGCTTGAGCGTCACGCTCTGGCGGGAGCGCAGGGTGCCCACGGCCTGGGCGTCGTCCTGCAGCCGGATGGCCTTCACCCGCGTCACCTCCACGCCGGGTGCGCCACCGGCCGCTGTACCGGAAGCGCCCGGTCCGGCGCCGGCCACAGGCGGGGTTGTGGTATCCCGGTTCTGCAGCCACCAGGCCGCACCGGAGGCCAGACCGATGCCAACGACGGCCACCACCACGTAAAGCGCTTTGTTCGCCATGGATTCCACTGCCGGGGGGAAAGGACGCCCTACCCCCATGGGGTATGGCACAGATCGTTGAAACGAAATGTAGCAGTGGGTGAGCTCCGCCGGTGACGGGATTTCCCCTGTAGGACTCAGGCCGGCACGCCCCGGTTGGCCAGGGCGTCGGCCCGTTCGTTGCCCGGGTCGCCGGCATGGCCCCTGACCCAGTGCCATTCGATCTGGTGGGGGCCGGCGTGCACCAGGCCATCGAGCTTGCGCCAGAGGTCGGCGTTCTTCACCGGCTGCTTGGCCGCCGTGACCCAGCCCTTGCGTTTCCAGCCATGGATCCATTCGGTGATGCCCTGGCGCACGTACTGGCTGTCAAGGTACAACGAGACCCGGCAAGGGCGCTTGAGCGCCGCCAGGCCTTCGATCACCGCGGTGAGTTCCATGCGGTTGTTGGTGGTTTCTCGCTCGCCGCCCCACAACTCCTTCTCGAAACCCTCTGACTTGAGGTACACGCCCCAGCCGCCAGGCCCGGGGTTGCCCTTGCAGGCACCGTCGGTGTAGATCACCACGTGGTTCAAAAAAAGCTCCTGAATGCAAAAAGGGAACAAGGCGCGGCGGCGTCAGTGCCGGTGGGTCACCGGCACTGGGGCGGCCGAGGTGGCGCGCCTGGGCTTCCAGGCCGGGCCCAGCAGGCGCATGCCGCGCACGCGCTTGACCGCCACCACGAAATACACCGCGCCAAAAATGGGCCACCAGCGGGCACCCGCGCGGTCCAGCCAGGCATAGCGTTGCAACCAGGTGTCGGTGCGCATCGCCGGGCGGTAGCAGCCAAAGCGGTCCGACTCTACTTCAAAACTGAGCAGTCTCAGCCAGTCGCGCAGGCGCCAGGGACCGATGAAATCCCCTGCTTCAGGCAGGTACAGGCTGGAGGCGCTGAAGGCGTTGAGACCCAGCCGGGCGCAGAACCGGCCGCGCCCCTGGCGCAGGCCCCACAGGCTCGCGGGGTTGAAGCCCGAAATCACCACCCGACCTTCGGGCACCAGCACGCGCTCCACTTCGCGCAGCACGTGGTGCGGGTCGGCGCTGAACTCCAGCGTGTGGGGCAGCACCACCAGGTCCAGGCTGGCCTCGGGGAACGGAAGGGCTGCCGCGTCGGTGATCAGGGCCACGCGCGGGGCGCTGTCTTCAGCCCCGGTCTGCAACACCTCGGGCAGGGCCAGCCAGCGGTGCGGCATGCGGTTGGCTTGTAAGCCCGCCAATTCGGGCAAACCGAGCTGCAAGGCGTTGTAGCCAAAGACATCGGCCACCGCCAAGTCGAACTGAGCCTGCTCCCACGCCAGCAGGTACTGGCCGGGAGCGGTCGAAAACCAATCGGTCAACCCTATAATTTTTGCGGTCATGTGCGGTGGGGCCGAAGCCGGTTCGGGCAGGAAGTCTGCGACACTGCAAACCACCGGGAAGGCCAGCCCCGCACTCTACACGCCCTACCCGACATCCGCCCCATGCACCTCATTCCCATCCCGGCCTTCAGCGACAACTACATCTGGGCCCTGCACGACGGCGCCCAGGCGCTGGTTGTGGACCCTGGCGAAGCCGCGGGCGTGACCCGGTGGCTGGAACAGGAAGGCCTGCGGCTGGACACCATCCTGATCACCCATCATCACGCCGACCACACCGGTGGCGTGGCCGAACTGCGCGAGGCCACCGGCGCGCGCGTGATCGGCCCGGCCTTCGAGCCCATGCCCGAACCGCTGCTGCGCGTCGGCGAAGGCGAGTCGGTGGCGGTGCTCGGCCTGCGCTTCGAGGTGATCGAGGTGCCGGGGCACACCGCCGGCCACATCGCCTACTACACGCCCGCCATGGATGGCGCCCCGCTGCTGTTCTGTGGCGACACGCTGTTCTCGGGCGGCTGTGGCCGCCTGTTCGAGGGCACGCCCGCCCAGATGCTGGACTCCCTCACCCGGCTGGCCGCCCTGCCCGCCTCCACCCGCGTGTGCTGCACCCACGAGTACACGCTGTCCAATCTCAAGTTCGCGCAGGCGGTGGAGCCCGGCAATGCCGAGTTGGCGGCCTACACCGCCCACTGCCAGGCGCAACGCGCACAGAACTTTCCCACGCTGCCCAGCTCCATCGGGCTGGAAAAACAGATCAATCCTTTCTTGCGCACCGGCGAAACCGCCGTCGTGCGCTCCGCCCAGGCCCACGAGCCGGGCATTGCCACCGATGCCGTGTCGGTTTTCGCCACGCTTCGCGAATGGAAAAACGTTTTCAGATGACCCCTGCCTTCCCGACCGCCCTTCCCGCTCCCGCCTGTGCACCCCTGTCCGCCGGCCCCGCCCGCCGCTGGCTGACGCTGGCCGGCACGGCCCTGGTGCTGCTCGTGTCCGGCTGTGCCACCACGGCGCTGCCCGAGGCCGGCAGTGGCACCACCGGCACGCCCAGCGCCACACCCCCCGTCAGCGCCAGTGCGCCGCGCCTGCCCTCGTACCGCCTGCCCAGCGATGTGCCCCTGAGCACCATCGGCACGGCCGAAACCGCCCTCCCCAGCGTGGCGACGCTGGACGCCCCGGCCGACCTCTGGGACCGCATCCGCCGTGGCTTCGCCATGCCCGACCTCGAAGGCGACCTGGTGCGCGACCGGGAGCAGTGGTACGCCACCCGACCCGACTACATGCAGCGCATGACGGAGCGCTCCAGCCGCTACCTGTTCCACATCGTGGAGGAGATCGAGCGCCGCAACATGCCCATGGAGCTGGCCCTGCTGCCCTTCATCGAAAGCGCCTTCAATCCGCAGGCCGTCTCCAGCGCGCGCGCCGCCGGCATGTGGCAGTTCATGCCCGCCACCGGCCAGTCGTTCGACCTCAAGCAGAACGCCTTCCGCGACGATCGGCGCGATGTGCTCGCCTCCACGCGGGCCGCGCTCGACTACCTGCAGCAGCTGTACGGCCGCTTCGGCGACTGGCACCTGGCGCTGGCGGCGTACAACTGGGGCCAGGGCAACGTCAACCGCGCCATCACCAACAACCAGCGCCTGGGCAAGCCCACCGGCTATACCGACCTCAACATGCCGGCGGAAACGCGCCTGTACGTGCCCAAGCTGCAGGCGGTGGAGAACATCCTGGCACGGCCGGAGGCCTATAACACCACCCTGCCCCTGATCGGCAACCACCCCTTCTTCGACACCGTCGCGCTGGAGCGCGACATGGATGTCGCCCTCATCGCCCGCCTGGCCGAGGTCGCGGAAAAAGACTTCCGCGCGCTCAACCCCTCGCTGCGCCAACCCATCGTGATGGCCGCCGGCACGCCCCATGTGTTGCTGCCCTGGGACAACGCGTTGATCTTCCAGCGCAACCTGCAAGCCTACACCGGCCCCCTGGCCAGCTGGACGGCCTGGGTCGTGCCCACCACCATGTCCGTGGCCCAGGCCGCGGACCGGGCGGGCATGAGCGAAGCCGAGCTGCGCGCGGTCAACAACATTCCGCCGCGCATGCAGGTGCGCGCCGGCTCCAGCCTGCTCGTGCCACGCACCGACAAGCGCAACGGCGATGTGCCGGTGCACGTGGCCGACAACGGCCAGATCAGCTTCCAGCCGGAGGTCATCCTCAAGCGCACCACCGTCAGGGCGCGCAAGGGCGAGAACCTGACGCGCCTGGCCCAGCGCTATGGCGTGAGCCCGGTGAGCGTGGCGGGCTGGAACAAACTGGCCGTGAACGCAGCACTCAAACCGGGCCAGCGCATCACCCTCATGCTGCCGCAGCGGGTCGCGGTCGCCAAGGCCGCCTCACCGAGCAAGGCCCCTGCCAAGAAGTCGGCCACGGCCACGCCGGCGCGCAAGGCCTCGCCCACCGCGAGCAAGCCGGTGAAGACCAAGTCCAAGACCGCCACCAGCGCGAGCAAGACGCGCGTGGCGTCCAGCGGCAAGTCCGACAAGAAGAACTGAGCGACCGGGCGCTCGCGCCAGGATCAGGCCCGGAACCGGGCCTTGGCCTTGCGCGCGAAGTCGTTGGTGAAGGTGAGCGCCAGATCCACACGCTGCAGCGAGCCGGGCTCCTCGAACTGCGCCAACATGCGCGCCGCCGTGGCCGGCCCGGTCTCGGGCATCATGCCGTCGACCGTCCAGGCCTCGCGCACGCGGGCGAAGGCCGCCAGGTACAGCGCACGGTCACCCTGAAAGTAGCGCTCGGGCACCACCTTGATGATGTCGGATGGACCCGCGGTCTGCAGCCATTTGAGCGCGTGCACCATCGCATCGGCCATCGCCTGACTGGCCTTGGGGTACTGCGTCAGAAAGCTCCCCGGCGCGCACAGACAGCCGGAAGGCAAGGGACCGCCAAAGACCTCAGCCGTGCCGCGCGTGCTGCGCGTGTCGGCCACCACCTTGAGCGCACCCATCTGCTCCAGTTGCGTCACGGTCGGGTCGGTGTAGCTGATCGCATCGAGCTCACCGCGGCGAAACGCCTGAACCGCCGCCGCGGCATTCGCCAACGGCACGTAGCGCACATCGGCAGCGCGCAGCCCGACCTTGCCCAGCACCAGGCTCGCCACGCGGTGCGAGGCCGCACTCGTGGCCATCACGCCCACGCGGCGGCCGCGCAAGTCGGCCACCCCGCCGCTGTGGCCCATGGTCTCCAGCGACACCCCCACCACCACCTGCGGCGCTCGCCCCTGCAACACGAAGGACTGGAGGTTCTGGCCGCGCGCCTGCAGTGCGATCGTGTTCGGGTACGGACCGGACAGCACATGGGCCGCACCGCTCTGCAAGGCGTGCAGCGACTGGGCCACATCGGGAAACTCGCGCACCTCCACATCGATACCTTCCTGGGCAAAGTACCCGAGGCGTTCCGCGATGGTCAGTGGGAGGTAGCAGAACGAGGAGCGGCTATCGACCGCAATCGCCAGTTTGGGCGCACCGGGTCGAGGTGTGGGTGGCGCCGCAGAGGCCGGCGCCGGCTGCGCGCGCAAGGACGGTACGGCGACCGACGCCACGCTCAACGCACAGACACGTCCCCAGTTTCGGCGACTCCACATGACCCGGTTTCCTCTCTCGGCACATTCTTTGGATGAGCCTTGAGACTAGGGGGCGGGCCGCAAACCCGCATCAGGACCAATCCCGAGCGGGTTTGTACCGAGCAATTGCAAGCTGATGTAACGACGTCGAACGCAAGCGCGCGTCAAACGAAAAGGATCGCGAGATTGACGATCAGCGCCAGGGTCCACGCGAGGCTGCGCGCCGTGGCGAGGTTGGCCACGTACATCATGATGTAGAGCACCCGCAGCACGACAAACAGAAAGGCGAGAACGTCCAGGCGAACCTGTGAAGCGCCGAGCTGGTGCGCGATGATCACGGCGCCAATGAAGAACGGCAGCGCCTCGAAACTGTTGGCCTGCGCGGCGTTCGCGCGGGCCCGCCAGTCGCTCTGGCGCGCCAGCCATTCGCGCGGGTGCTGGTTGTCGAAACCACCATCGCGGCGCGGCTTGGAGAACGTGCCCGATTTGGCGAGCCACGCGCAACCGATCGGCAACAGCGATGCCACCACCACCGCCCAATACGCCACGGTCAATCCTGCCAATTTCATGATGAAGCGCTTTCGAGAAGAAATGGCGCCGGGTCAGCGCCGGTCCACCAAGGCATGGGCAATCGTGCCCAGGTCCACGTACTCCAGCTCGCTGCCCACCGGCACACCCCGGGCCAGGCGGGTCACCTGCACATCCGTGCGGCCCTTAAGCGCCTGTGCGATCACGTGGGCCGTGGTCTCACCTTCGGCTGTGAAGTTCGTGGCCAGGATGACCTCGCGCACCTCGGGCTCCCCTTGTTCGGCGGGCGCGCTGATGCGGTCAAAGAGTTTCTGCAGACCGATGTCGCGCGGGCCCACGCCATCGAGCGGGCTGAGCTTGCCCATGAGCACGAAGAACAGGCCTTTGTAGGCACCGGTGCGCTCCATCGCTGCCTGATCGGCGGGTGTCTCCACCACGCAAAGCTGGCTGCGGTCGCGCCGGGGATCGCGGCAGGTGGGGCAGATGTCGTCTTCGGTGAAGGTGTGGCACAGGCTGCAGTGCTTCACCGAGCTGGCCGCGTGCTCCAGCGCGCGGGCGAGCTGCACAGCGCCGTCGCGGTCGTGCTGAAGCAGGTGGAAGGCCATGCGCTGCGCCGACTTCACTCCCACGCCGGGCAGGCGGCGCAACGCCTGCACCAGCAGTTCGAGCGAATGGTTTTCAGCCATCGGTGAGCGAAGGGGCCCGCGCGATGGGGATCAGAACGGGAACTTCATGCCGCCCGGCAGACCGGGCATGCCGGCCGTGAGCTTGCCCATCTTCTCGGCGGAGGTTTCTTCGGCCTTGCGCACCGCGGCGTTGAACGCGGCGGCCACGAGGTCTTCCAGCATGTCCTTGTCGTCGGCCAGCAGGCTGGGGTCGATGGTGACGCGCTTGACGTCGTGCTTGCAGGTCATGAGCACCTTCACCAGGCCCGCGCCCGATTCGCCCGTGACCTCGATGAAGGCCAGCTCGTCCTGGGCTTTCTTCAGGTTGTCCTGCATGGCCTGGGCCTGCTTCATGAGGCCGGCGAGTTGTCCTTTGTTGAACATGGTCTTCCTAACGTTCCGAGTGAAAAAAGAAAAGAGGCTCAGGCCGTGGTGATGGCCTTGAGGGTACCGGGCACGATTTTGCCGCCAAAGTCGCGCATCATGGTCTGGACGAAGGGGTCGTTCAGGATGTGCGCCTCGGCCTCGCGCTGGCGGCGCGCCGCTTCCGCCGCCACGCGGCGCGCGGGCGAGTCCGAAACGCTGCCGATCTCGACCGAGAGGCGCACCTCGTGGCCGATGGTCTTCAGCGCCGTGGCCAGGCGTTCGCGCGTATTGCCCTGGTTGAGCGAGCTGCGCTCCACGCGCAGCATCCACTGGTCCGTGTCGCGCGCGATCAGTTGCGATTGCAAGCCCAGTTCGCGCACCAGCGCGGTGATGGCTTCCGCGCGCACGAGCTGCATTACCGTCTCGAACCAGAAATCGCCTTCGACGCTGCCCCCGGGCGCGGCGGGCAACACAGTTTGTGTGCCGTGTTCGTCGCGGGCCTGTGGCTGATCTGCAGGGCCGGGTTCACCGGCATCGCGCACCGGGATGGCCATGACACGGGGTGGCGCCGGTTCGGCCTCTTCCCAGGGTGGACCATCGTCCTCGGGCCAGGGCGCATCGTCCACCGGCTCGGCGGGCATCTGCGGCGCGGCGGCGGGTGCCGACACAGCCATCGCAGAGGGCTGCGGCGCCCTCACGGGCGCGCGTGGAGCAACGGCCGGCGGCGGGTTCACCACCGGCAAATGCACCATCGGCACCGGCGTGGGCGCCAACGCAGCCGCGGGTGCAGCCACCTCCGCGACGGGCGCTTCAGCCGTTTTCAGTGTTTTTTTTTCCGCCGCGGCGCTGACAGCGGCCGTGTTGGCGGGTTTGAAGGCCATCAGCCGCAGCAGCACCATGGTGAGCGCGGCGTACTCGTCGGGGGCCAGGCCCAGCTCGGCGCGCCCGTGCAGGCACAGGCTGTAGAGCAGTTGCGTCTCGTCGGCCGGCAGGCTTTGCGCCAGCCGCGCGATCTGCGCTTCATCGGGGTCGTCCAGGCCTTCGGCCTGGGCGCGGTCGGGCACGGCCTGCAGCACGGCCATGCGCTGCAGCACGCCGGTCATCTCCTCCAGCGTGGACGCGGCGTTCAGGCCATTCACGCGCAGCGCGTCCACGGTATCGACCACCGTGGCGCCATCGGCGCGGGCCAGCGCATCGATCAGGCGCAGCACATAGGAGCGGTCCACCGCGCCCAGCATCTGGCGCACCGTGACCTCCTGCAACTGCCCGCCGCCAAAGGCAATCGCCTGGTCGGTGAGCGAGAGCGCGTCGCGCATGGAGCCGCGAGCGGCGCGAGACAGCAGGCGCAGCGCCTGCACCTCAGCAGGCACGTTTTCGGCTTGCAACACCTGTTGCAAATGCTCCAGCACGGTTTCGGGCGCCATGGGACGCAGGTTGAACTGCAGGCAGCGCGACAGCACGGTCACCGGCACCTTCTGCGGGTCCGTCGTGGCCAGCACGAACTTGAGGTACTCGGGCGGCTCCTCCAGCGTCTTCAACATGGCGTTGAACGCCGTGTTGGTCAGCATGTGCACCTCGTCGATCATGAAGACCTTGAAGCGCCCCTGCACCGGCTTGTAGACCGCCTGCTCCAGCAGGGCCTGAACTTCGTCCACGCCCCGGTTGGAAGCGGCATCGAGCTCGGTGTAATCGACGAAACGGCCACTGTCGATGTCGGTGCAGGCCTGGCACACGCCGCAAGGCTCGGCGGTGATGCCGCCCTGCCCGTCGGCACCCAGGCAGTTGAGCGACTTGGCCAGGATGCGCGAGACCGTGGTCTTGCCCACGCCACGCGTCCCGGTAAACAGGTAGGCGTGGTGCAGGCGCTGGGTCGTCAAGGCATTCGAGAGCGCTTGCACCACATGGCCCTGCCCCACCATTTCGGTGAAATTGCGCGGGCGGTATTTGCGGGCCAGGACGACATAGGACATGGCGACGATTCTAAGCGGCGGGGTATTGCAAGGCGATCCGGCATCGGCACACCCCATCGCCTACAATCGACCTCGACGGGCCTTCCCGCATGGTGAAGCGGCCAACCGGGTCAGGTGGGGAACCAAGCAGCCCTAACTGTGAATCCAGTGCCGGGGTCAAGGCTCGTCACCTTCTTCTCTTCCCACCATGTCCGTGCGCGATCCCGCCTCCATTGCCAGCTGGCATGCCCACGTGTATTTTGGTGCGGACACGCGCGATGCCGCCTGGGCTTTGCGCGAAGTCATCGCCGCCGAACTCGCCGCCCACGTGCAGATCGGGCGCTTCCATGAAAAACCGGTCGGGCCGCACCCGGCCTGGACCTACCAGGTGGCTTTCGATGCCGACGAGTTCGCTCACGTGGTGAGCTGGCTCGCCCTGAACCACGCTGCGCTGGATGTGCTCATCCACCCCAACACAGGCGACGCGCTGAGCGATCACCGCGACGGCGCGCTGTGGCTGGGCAAGTCCTATCCCTTGAACCTGCAGGCCCTGGTGGACTGAACGGCCGGCGATGAACCCCTGGATCCTGCTCGGGCTGGCCATTGCCGCCGAAGTCGTCGGCACCTCCGCCTTGAAGGCCAGCGAGGGCTTCAGCAAGCTCTGGCCTTCGGCGATCGTCTTGGTGTCCTACGGCGCGGCGTTCTACCTGCTGTCGCTGACCTTGCGCACCATTCCCGTGGGCATCGCCTACGCCGTCTGGTCGGGCGTGGGCGTGGTGCTCATCGCATTGATCGGCTGGCTGGTGTTCGGCCAGAAGCTCGATGCCGCCGGCATGCTGGGCATGGGCCTGATCGTGGCGGGCGTCCTGGTGCTCAACCTGCTCTCGAAAAGCTCGGCCCACTGAATCAGGTGGCCAGCCAGTGGCGCACGCCCTCACCGGCCGCCACCCCACTGGCCAGGCAGGCCGTCAGCAGATAGCCCCCGGTGGGCGCTTCCCAGTCGAGCATTTCGCCTGCACAGAACAGGCCCGGTCGCGACCGCACCATCAGGCCATCGTCCAGCCCCTCCCAGCGCACGCCACCGGCGCTGCTGATGGCTTCGTCGATGGGCCGCGTGGCGACCAGCGTGATGGGCAAGGTCTTGAGCGCGGTGGCCAGTCGGGCAGGCTCGTGCATCGCGTCCTTGCTCAGCAATTCGTTGACGATGGCCATCTTGATGCCCTCCAGGCCGAGCCGGCTCTTGAGGTGGCTCGAGAGGCTGCGCGATCCGCGCGGATGCGCGACCTGGGCCAGCACCTGTTCGGCCGTGCGGTCGGGCAGCAGGTCCAGTTCGAACGTGGCCCGGCCCTCGCGCGCGATCTGATCGCGCAACTGGCCCGACATGGCATAGATCAGGCTGCCTTCGACACCGGTGGCCGTGGCGACGAATTCGCCCTTGCGCTGAAAACCGTTCGCCAGGCTGTCCGTGAACCGCACGGCCACCGACTTGAAAGGCTGGCCCGCGAAACGCTCCAGGAAGAAAGGGCTCCAGCCGCCCGCCACGTCGAAGCCGCAGTTGCTGGGCTGCAGCGGCGCCACGTCAACGCCCTCGGCTTGCAGCCGGGGCACCCAGGCACCGTCGGAGCCCAGGCGCGCCCAGCTCGCACCGCCCAGCGCAAGCACGGTGGCGCGAGACTGCACCCGCAGCGGCTCCTGCGGTGTGTCGAACACCAGGGCTGTGCCGTCCCAGCCGGTCCAGCGGTGGCGCATGTGGAAGCCCACTGGCGTGCCACCGGCCTCGGGATGGCGCAGCCGGTGCAGCCAGGCTCGAAGCAGCGGCGCGGCCTTCATGTCGGTGGGAAAGACGCGCTGGGAGCTGCCCACGAACGTGCTGATGCCCAGGCCGGTGGCCCAGTCGCGCACGGCCTGCGGCCCGAAGGTCTCGAGCAGCGGGCGCAGCCGGCCTGCCTGCGCGCCGTAGCGGCCCACGAAGGCCGGCAGCGCCTCGGCGTGCGTGAGGTTCATGCCGCCCTTGCCCGCGAGCAGGAACTTTCGGCCCACCGAAGGCATGGCGTCGAACAGGTGCACATTGAGGCCGGCGCGGCCCATGACTTCGGCGGCCATCAGGCCGGCGGGACCACCGCCGATGACGGCCACATCGACTGGCAGAAAAGAATTCGAATCGGTCATGAAGAACTTGATGCAGCGGCCAGCTCGATGAGCCGGCCCTGAGCGTTGATGAAGGCCAGCCGCACGGTTTCGCCCGGCCGGGCCTGCGCCAGGGCCTGGCGGTAGCCCTCCATCTGCGCGAGCAGCTCGGGCTGGCGCTCGGGGTGGGCGGCGCTCTTGTAGTCCAGCACCCACCAGTCGCCGCTGTCGCGGCGGCGCACCAGGCGGTCCAGCCGCAGCAACTCGCCCTGGTGAAAAAGCTCGACCTCGTTGCCCCAGTGGTTGAGCGCCTCCGCGTCCCAGGCCCAGGCGGCCTCGCCGCTCACGATGCGTTGGGCCATGGCGAGCACATCGCGCGCCTGGGCTGGGTCGAGCGCGAACTCGCGCGCCACGGCCTGCGTGTGTTCGGGTGCCCAATCGAAACCCTGGGCCGGCGTGGGCCGCCACTCCAGCAGGCGGTGCAGCGCCAGGCCAATGCGGTTGGCGGTGTCGTCCACGGGCAGTGCGACTTCCGCATTCACCACGGCGGCGGTCTCCACTGTCAGAGGAGGCAAGCTCGGCAGGTGGAAGACCTGGGCTTGCACCGAAGGGGTGCCATCGGCGTCCGCCGCGGGCAACGGTGCCTCCAGCGGCGCGGCCAACGGCTGCAAGCGTGCGTACCAGGTGGTGGTGCCGCGCTTGTGCGGTTCAAAGCTGGAGATCACCAACCGCGACTCGGCGCGCGTCAGGGCCACATAGAGGGCGTTGAGTTCCTCCAGCGAGCGCGCCTGCTGCTCCTGCTGCAAGGCCTCCACCGCGCAGGCTGGTGGCGATTTTTCGCTGGCCAGGAACACGAAGCGGCGGGGCAGCGGGTCTTCGCCCGGCCAGTCCACCAGCACGCCCATGCTCTCGGGCCGGGCGGAGCCGGAATCGGTGTCGAGCATCAGCACGGTGTGGGCTTCCAGGCCCTTGGCCCCGTGGATGGTGAGCAGGCGCACAGCCCCGGGCGTCTGCACCGCGGTGGCCTTGATGCCACCCGCCTTGAGCGCGCGCACGAAGCGGTACGGGGTGAGGAAGCGGCCGCCATCCTGCGCGAGCGACTGGGTCAGCAGATCGCGCAGTTGGGCGAGCACGGCGGCGCGCTGGCTCGCTGGCACGGCTTGCGCGAAGCGCGCGAGCACGTCCCCATGGTCGTAGAGAGCCGACAGCGCGTCATGAGGCGGCAGGCTGAGCAGCCAGCCCCGGTAGAGCGCGAGGCGCTGCGCGGTGTCCTGGAGCCGCGCAGCCTGCACCGGGGTGGGGGCGGCCGCCGCTTGTTCATCGGCGGGCATGGCGCCGAAACGCTGCAGCACCTCCCACCACGAAGGCCGAGGGGCTGGTGAGCTCGCGCCATCGGTGCGCGGCGGCGTCCAGCGCTGGCGCAGGCGCGCGAGCTGGGCCAGGTCGTCGTCGTTCCAGCCACACAGCGGCGACTTGAGGGCCCGCGCCAGGCTCAGGTCGTGCCGGGTCGAGACCAGGGCGTCCAGCAACGCCACCACGTCCTGCACCGCGGGCGCTTCGCCGAGCTCCAGTTTTTCGGGTTGTTCGCTGGCCAGGCCGCGTTCGAGCAGCGCCTCGTGCATCCAGGCCAGGCGCTCGCGGCGGCGCGACAGCACCATGATGTCGTCGGGCAGCAGGCGCCCGTCGGCCACCTCGGTGGCGATCCAGTCGGCGGCCTGCCCGGCTTCCAGCGCGGCCAGGCTGTCTTCGGGCAGCACGCGCGGCGTGGTCAGGCTGTCGCGCCACACGGGCTCGCCATCGTTCCCCGTCTGGCTTCGCTCCAGCAGGCTGCGTGGCAGCTGCGGCAGACACAACACCTCGCCTTGCGCGTTGCTTTCGGTGGTGTGGGGACGGTAGTCGCTGCCGTATTCGCCGGCCTGCACCGCCGCCCCCATGGCGGCGTTGAGCGCGTCCACCACCGCAGGCGCACAGCGGCGCGTGTGATCGCAACTGAGCAGCGCACCGGCCAGGCCTTGCACCACGAAGGCCTGCGCCGCCTTGAACACCTGCGGCTCGGCACGGCGAAAGCGGTAGATCGATTGCTTGGGGTCGCCGACCAGGAACACGCAGGGCGCCTCGCCCGGGCCTGCGCCCGCATAGGCCGAGAGCCAGCCGTAGAGGGCCTGCCATTGCAGCGGGTTGGTGTCCTGGAATTCGTCGATCAGCACGTGGCGCACGCGCGCGTCCAGCCGCTGCTGGAGCCAACCCGAGAGCTCGGCATCGCCCAGCAGGCGACGCGCCGCACCCTCCACGTCGTTCATGTCGACCCAGCCGCGTTCGCGCTTGAAAGCGGCAAAGCTCGTGAGCAACACGCGGGCCAGGCGCGAGAGGCGCTGGTGGTGCAACCAGGCGCGGTGCTGGCGCATGGCTTCGAGCGTTCGCAGCGCCAGTTGCTGCGCGGCGCGCACGGCCTCGATGCCGGTGAGCTTGTCGCTGAACTTGCGCGGCTCGTCCTTCTGCGTGAGCAAGGCCGTGAGCGCACCCGTGCCATCGGCCTGGCCCAGCGCCTGCTCCAGCTCGACGCCCTTGGCGGAGAAGGTCGGCGCGCTCGCGCGCCCCAGGGCGTGAGCGGCTTCGCGCAGCAGCGTGACGGCGCGGGCGTCCTGCACCAGCCATTGCGCCGGCTCGTCGAAACCCGCGAACTCCGGGTAGCGCTGCGCCATCGGATCGACCGATGCCTCGACCACACCCGCCGCATCGGCCAGCGCGAACTCCACGCGCTTGTCGAGCGTCTTCTTCAGCGCCACCAATGTCTGGTGGCGGCCATGTTCGGCCACGCTGGCCATGAAGTCCTCTCGCTCGACGGGACTGGCGGCGAGCGCCGCGTAGAAACGCGGCCAGACCTGGGCCACCGCGCGCGCGTCGTCTTCGAGCAACTCGTACTGCACCGGCAACTGCAGTTCCTGCAGCACCGACAACGGTGCTCCGCGCAGCAACGCGGCAAACCAGCTGTGGAAGGTGCGCACCTGAACGGGACGACCGATGGCGGTGACGCGCGCACGCAGGCCTCGGGCCTCGGGCACGCGCCGCCGGGCATCGGGCTCGCTCAGACCACGCGCGCGCAACTCATTGGCCAAGGCATCGTCGGCCAGCGTGGCCCAGCGGCGCAGCTCGGTGTTGAGCCGGTCGCGCATTTCACCGGCCGCCTTCTTGGTGAAGGTAATCGCCAGGATGTCCTGCGGCGCACAGCCGTCGAGCATCGCGCGCAGGATGCGCGAGACCAGCATCCAGGTCTTGCCGGCGCCGGCACAGGCTTCCACGGCAATGCTGCGCGCGGGATCGCAGGCCAACGCATAGAAGGCTTCGCGCGCGGCAGGCGCGCCGTTGATGCGGTAGGCGGGTGCCGTCATGCGGGCGTCCAGAAATCTTTGCGGCACAGGCCCCGTGCGGCGCAAAAGTCGCACACGCGGCCTTCGCCGAGCGCTGGCATGGGCTGGCCGGCGGCCACGCGCGCCATGTCGTGCGCAAGGCCGGCCTGCAGGTGCTCACGCGCCATCAGCACGTCCGGTTGCTCCACGAGCCAGGTGGGGCCGTCCTTGCCGCTGTCGCCGCGTTTGTCGGTGATGCTGAGGTAGGCGGCGCGCAGGCTGTCGTCGGGCAGCAGGGCCGCGTAGAAGGCCAGCTGGGTGTCTTCCAGTGGTTCTTTCACGCGGTCGTGGGTCTTGCTGCGGCTTTCGGTCTTGTAGTCGATCACGAAAGGGATCGGTCCTTCGGGGCTGTGCTGCGCATCGATGCGGTCCAGCTTGCCGTAGAGCTTCCAGGGTCCTGCGTTCGCGACGCGTTCGGCCTCGGCCTGGACGAAGCGCGGGCCCGGCCGCTCGTCGGTGGCTTCGAAACCGGCCAGCCAGTCCAGATAGCCCTCGCGCAACGCGGGCCACACCGCCTGGTAAGGCAGGAAACCAGCCCCACCCTCGCCCGCGTTCAAGCCCATGGCGGTGGCGGTCTCGTCGGCCAGCCGGTCGAGCCAGGCCTGGTCCACCTCGCGTCCCGGGCGGGTGTCGCCGCGCTGTTCATGGAAGGTGCGCAACACCGCATGCAACCAGTTGCCCATGTCGCGCTGATCCGGCTCGGCTTCGAGCTCGGCGGCCTCGACCAGGCGCAGCTGGCGCAGCGCGAAGAAACGGTAGGGGCAATCGCGCAAGTCCTGGTAGGCGCTGGCCGAGAGCGACTCGGGCAACACATCGCTGGCGGAAGGCGTGGGCCTCGGTTGGGTCGCTGGCGTGAGCGGGCGCAGGTCACGTGGATCCATCCCTGGTTGCACCGGCAACACCTGCACCCAGGCACTCGGCAGCACGGCCTCGCCGCGCTCCTGCGTGCGCCACAGCAGATCCAGACGCGGCAAGGCGAGCGTGGCCCGCCAGGCACTGGCCGCGGCCTGGGCCAAGGCCTCACGGGACGGCAGGCCCAGCAACTCGCGCTGCGCCGTCGTCCAGTCGCCGGGTGGCTCGGGGCTGGGACTCAGGTGCGTCTCGTCGCAACCCGGCACCACGGTGGCGGCGAAAGACCGCCCCAGCAACTGCGCCATCGGCAGCACCACCACGGCCGCGTCGCCCGCGCTGCGGGGCATGAAGCTCGCCCCCTCCAGCACATCGCGCACCCAGGCGGTGAAGGCGCTGAGGGACAGGCGCGCACCACCGCGCGTGGACCCGTCCACCGCCTGGGTCACGCCGGCCAGCTCCATGGCCGCGCCTTCGCCCAGGCGCAAGGTCTGCACCAGTTGTTGTCCGGCGGGATCGCTCTCGAACGAAGCCCACAGGCCACTGGCCTTGAGCGCCGCGGCCAGGTCGCCCAGCCACATCGTCAAGGGCCGTCCCGCCTGCAAGCCCTCGAGCCAGGCGGGCAGGCCTTCGGGAATCACCACGGCAAGCCGCTCATGCTGCAGCGCGGCCTTCCAGCGCGACACACCCGCTTCGCGCGCGAGCTGTTCCAGTTGCTGCACCTGTGCCTCTGGCCAGGCCTTGGCCTGCTTGAGCAGGTCCAGCACATCGTCCATCGAGGCGCGCGCATCGACCGCGCGCAGCACGCTCATGAGTTGTGCGGCCGCGTGGGTGGTGGAGAGCTTCCAACCGGTCTCGTCGCGCACCGACACACCCACACGATGCAGCATGGCGCTGACACGCCGGGTGAGCAGCCGGTCGTTGGCCACCAACGCCACCGGCACGTGTCCGTGATTGACCTGCGCGATCACACAGGCGGCTGCGCGCTGGGCTTCGTCTTCCGCGTCGCCGCAGGCGTGCAAACCCGGCACACCGCTGGCGCCATCCATTTCGCCCAGCGACAACACCAGCGATTGTTCGCCCCAACGCGCGGCCAAGGCCATGGCCAACGGGTCTTCCTGAAAGCCCTGCAGCACCACCAACAGATCGGCATGAGCACCGGGCTGCGCCATCGGCGCCCACAGCACATCGGTGGCATAGGCGGAGGTGCTCACCCAGGTCAGCGCCAGCGTGGCCAACAGCCCCTCCCAGTACAACGAGGAAGCGGCGGGCGCCAGCGACGCGCGCAGTGGTTCGGCCCAGGCCAGCCGTTCCTCGGGCGGCACCGCGGCGGCCAACGGGGCCAACTGTCGCGCGGCCTCCACAAGGCGACCCACCATGATGGCGCGCAAGGCGGCATCGGCACGCGTGGGCGCCACGCGTTCGATCAGGGCCGCGGCCATCAGGCTGTCGCGCGCCATGTCCATGCTCAGATCGCCCGGACCCGGCAGGAAGGGCCGCAGGCTGGCGGCCCAGTTGCGGCTGGATTCGAAACGCGGGGCAAACCCGCTCGGGTGCGACGCGGCCCAGGCCTTGCGCCCGGCGTCCATCAACTGGGCGTAGGGCACCAGCACCACCACACGGCTGGCGGGCACGGCACGGTCCTGCATGGCCTGATCGATGTGCGCGATCCAGCGCGCCCATTGGCGCATCGATGGATGGCCCTCCCCCGCGGCCGGCGAACCGGCCTCTCGGATCGAGCTTACAGGCGTCATGGAAATGGGTGTTTCTGTCACAATGATGCGGACCGTGCGCTCAGAGGGTGTGAGAACACCTTGAACTGCTGGCATGTGACCCAAACTGTAACCCCTCCCCGTTCAACGACTTTTAGGATGAATCATGGCCAGCGACCTGATCAAACACGTTTCCGATGCCAGCTTCCAGGCTGATGTGCTGGAGGCCGGAGCGCCGGTGCTGGTGGACTTCTGGGCCGAGTGGTGCGGTCCTTGCAAGATGATTGCGCCGATCCTCGATGAAGTGGCCGGCTCGTACAACGGCAAGCTCAAGATCGCCAAGCTCAACGTGGACGACAACCGCGACGTGCCCGCCAAGTTCGGCATCCGCGGCATCCCCACGCTGATGCTGTTCAAGGATGGCCAGTTGGCCGCCACCAAGGTCGGCGCCGTGAGCAAGGCGCAGCTCACCGCCTTCATCGACCAGCAACTGGCCTGATGCCTAGCTGAAGGGTGCCCGGGTGCAACGCCCGGGCACGGTTTCCCCGGCCCCCTATTTCCTGTCATAATTTGCGCCAGCGGGCCTGACAGACGCCCGCCCTTCTTTCCGCGCACCGTCCGCCATCCGGACGCCGGCGCCCCCTCCCCCGGTTTTGACTCAACTCCCTTCGGAGTGAATTCCATGCACCTTAACGAACTCAAGGCACTGCACGTGTCTGAAGTCCTCAAGCAGGCCGAAGCGCTTGAGATCGAAAACCCTGGCCGCATGCGCAAGCAGGAGCTGATGTTCGC
>JAGKSX010000113.1 GCA_018993155.1 Hydrogenophaga sp. | reverse complement strand
GCTGAAGGTCGGAGCCCAACCGCTCGGCGGTGGTTTCCATGCGGTGCGCCATCTCGCCCAGCCGCAAGGCGCCGGCGAGGCGCGCGCTGCCCTTGAGCGTGTGCAGGTTGCGCAGCACCTCGGCGCGCGCGCTGCTGTTGTCGGGGCGCGCCACCCACTGGCGCAAGGCGCCGTCGAGCTGCGGAATGAGCTCCTGTGCCTCTTCCGCGAAGATCGGGAACAGGTCGACGTCCACGGTGTCGGCCACGTCGATGTCGTCGTCGATGTCCTGCACCACCTCGTGCACGCGGCTCACGTCGGCGTGCGGCGCCGTGAAGGCGGTGGTGTGTTCGGCGCGGTCGGGCACCTCGAAACCGGTCAGCGCCAGCACCGGCGCGCCGTCGTCCTGGGGCGCCTGCACCTCGGCGGGCGCAGGCTCCTCGACGGCGGGCCCGGGTTCGGGCTGTGGGTCGTGCACCACGCGGTACAGCGCGTCCATCAACTCGGCGTTGGGCTCCTTGAGGAAGCCGGCGGCAAACTGGTGCAACAGGCGGCGGATGTCGTCCGACGCCTCGACGAACAGCTGGGCCTGGCCCGCGCTGGCCGGGTGGCCCGAGCGCTGGTGCATGCCCACCGATTCGATCGCATGCTCCAGCGCGCGCGCGATGTCGGACAGGGACTGGAAGCCCACCGTGGCCGAACTGCCGGCCAGCGAATGCGCCAGCGCCTCGGCCTGCTCGGGCACCGGCTCGTGGCGCTCCAGCGCCCACTCGGTCAGCACGGTGTTGAGGCGGCGGGACCACTCGTCGGCCTCGTTGAGGTAGACGTTGTAGAGCTTGAGGCCGATCCGCAGCGAACCGATGACCTTGGTCTGTTCGTCGGGGATGGCCTCGGGCTCGGGTTCGGGCAGCGCGAAAGGTTCGACCGACTGCGCCACTTCCAGGGCCAGGTGGTCGTCCGCGAGGGGCGCCTCGACGGGCTCGGGCAGCGGCTCCACCACCGCCTCGTCCACCCCCTCGGGCACGCTCGCCGGCAGCGGCTCGTCCACGGGATCGACCACCTGGGCCAGTTCGGGGTCGGCCCATTCGGGCTCGGCCACGACCGGCTCAACCAGGGCGGGCTCGGGTTCGACCGTGGCTTCGGCCGGCACGGCTTGCGCGGCGGAGGAGAACGCGGCGAGGCTGCCGAAATCGATGTCGGCCAGCAGCGGTTCGGCGTCCAGCGGCGGGGCCACCACCGGCGGCTCGGCGGCCGCGTCCACCGGCGGGAAATCCTGGGTGGGCGGTGCATCGGCAGGCGCCTCTGCGGTCGCTGCCGCGGCTGCGGCAGCCGCCACGGCATCGAGATCGAGGTCGAACGAAGGCTCGGCCAGGGCCTCCCCCATCGGGGCCGGTTCGGCCGCCTCCGGTGGCACGAACACGGTGGCGTCCACCAGAGGCGCCGGCGCGGACGTGGCCGCCTCCGGCGAGGCCAGCGGCAGGTACTGCCCCTGGTCGCGCAGCGCCTCGGCGCTGGCGCGGAAGGGCAAGGAGCGCCAGGGCACGGCACGGCGTGCCGAGATGTCGTCCACCCAGCGCCCGAACTCGGTCATGGCCTCGCCCGCGAGCGTGAGCAGGGGCGGGCTGGCGGGCCGCTGTTCGGCCAGCACCGTGTTGAGCAACTGCTCCATGGCCCAGGCCGCTTCGCCGAATTCGTCCAGACCGACCATGCGCGAACTGCCCTTGAGCGTGTGGAACGCCCGGCGCAGCGTGGTCAGGTGCTCCAGATCGCTGGGCTGCACCTGCAGGTGCGACACGGCTTCCAGGCCGTTGGCCACGACCTCGCGGGCCTCTTCCAGGAAGATGTCGAGCAGGTCGTCTTCGTCGCTGTCCGAGTCGCTGGGCGCTTCGGGCTCGGGCGCCTGGGCCACCGTGGACGACGCCGACAGGCCCACCAGGGCCTGCGCACCGGCGGCGGCATCTTCGCCGACTACCGCCTCGGCGGCTTCTCGCGCGGCACGCGCGACGCCCGACTGCTCGGCCAGCGAAGCCTGATCCGCCAGCGAGTCGAGCTGTTCGCTCAGATCCACCAGGCTCAGGCCCCCCTGCACACTGTCGACCACGCGCTGCACGCCATCGCTGATGGCCTGCGCCTCTTCCAGGGCGGGCTGGTGCGCCGCATCGGCCCCCACGCTGCGGCCCATGAGGGGCAGCAACTCGCCTTTCTCTTCGTCGAACACGAAAAGCTTCTTGGCCAGCGCGGGCTGGTAATTGAGCATGTCGACGAGGAGGCTCATCGCGCTCAGGTTGTTGCCCAGCTGCTGGAAGGTGCCGGCCTCGCGCGCCAGCGCTTCGTCCACCTCGGTGTCGAGGATCTGGTCCACCGCGTTGCGCATGCGGGCCACGGTGAGCACGGCCTGCTCCAGCCCCAACACGGAGAGCACGCCGCGCATCTGCCCCAGTTGGGACACCGCCACGTGCAGACCGGCCTTCTCGCGCGGGTTGCGGAAGAACTGGTCGAGTGATTTTTCCGCTTCGCCCAGCGAGGCCTTGAGTTCGCCGACCACGCTGCCCATGGTCTGGCGATCGCTCACGCGCCGGTACAGCTGCTCCATCCACACATCCAGCGGCTGCGCGGGCCGCCCGGCGAGCACGCCTTCCAGGCGTTCGGCCAGGGCTTGCGTGCGCGCGGTCAGCTCAGGCGCGCTGGGGTCGAAATCCTCGAAGGCCGCTTCCAGGTACAGCGTGGTGGTGGCGACTTCCATCGCCAGCTCGGGGCGCACGTTGCCGGCTTCCTGCACGGCCTGATCGGCCGCCTTCACCAGGGCCTGGGCCAGCACGGTGCTGGCCGGGTGCAGCTTGAGCAGCGAATCGCCGATCAGGCTGAACTGGTCGGCCACCTGCCGGGCGCGGCTGTTGTCGCCGCTGGAGTACAGCGACCAGACTTCCTTGGCCGCGTGGATGCGCTTGCGCGCCTGGGCCAGCACCGCCGGGTCGTAGCGGCCCAGCGTGGCCTGGTGGTAGTCCACCGGCGGCAATTGGCCCAGGCCGAAGGCGTCGCGCACCGCCGCCAGGTGGGGCGTGGTGGTGGCGGAAACCGACGTGGGCTGGGCACAGAAGAACAGCAGGTCGTGCAACAGGGTCTCGGAGACCTGGGCCTTGCCCTGGCTGAGGTTGACGAACTGCAGCAGGATGCGAGAGGTCGCGCGCTTGACGTAGACGTCGGGCGGCAGCAGGCGCTGCGCCACCGCCTCGAAATAACCGGCGGCCACGCGCCAGAACGTGCGCGAGCGCGCATCGGCGGCGCCGGCGGACAGGCCCGCACTGAGCTTGGCCAGTTGAAGCGCGGCGGCCACGCTCTGGGTCTTCACGACCAGCAGCACCAGACGGTCGAACAGCGAGCGCACCGCCGCGCTGGATTCGAGCGCGGCGACGTCGGCCGGCGCGCCGACCTCCTTGCCCCGGTGTTCGAACGGCCACAGATCGGCCGGGTGCACGCGCTCGGCCGCGGCCAATTCCTGCACCTCGCGGTACTGCGCGAACAGCGCCACCGGCTGGATCGGCTTGTTGTTGAGCACCGCTTCCAGGTACTCGATCAGCGCGAAGCTCGCGCGCTCGACCTTGCCCGCGGCCTCTTCGTTGCAGGTGTTCGGGCGCTGCACGAAACGCTGCACCGCGGTTTCCATGGCCCGCAGCACCTGGGCCGGCGAGGTCAGCCCCACCATCTCCAGGGCGCCCACGGCCTGGTGCAACTGCTGGCGCGCCAGCCGCAGCGAACCGGGGTCCACCGCCTCCAGGTCGTTGTTGCGCGACAGTTCGGTCTCGCGCACGAAGCGCCTGATGGCCTTGTTGGCGCCGTCGAGCGATTTGCGCAGTTCCTCGAAAACCCAGGCCAGGGGGCCGAGGTCGGCGACCGGCGCGTCCGCTGGCAGGCTGTCGGTGTCGATGGCGGAGTCGAGCATGTTCTTCCAGTGGGTTGACGCGGGCGCCGAGCGAGGTCGTCAGGCGATCTTGAATCGGGCCACGGATTGGCGCAGTTCCTCGGCCATGGCCGAGAGCTCGCGCACCTGGGCCGCCGTGGAGCGCGTGCCTTCGCCGGTCTGTTCGGTCACCGCGAAGATGTGCTGGATGTTGCCGGCCACCTCGTTGGCCGAATCCGCTTCGCGGGACGCGGCAGCGGAAATCTGTTCAATCAGCTCGGCGAGGCGGCGCGACACGCGGTCGATCTCCGACAGCGCGGTACCGGCGTTGTCCGACAGCTTGGCCCCTTCGACCACACCCTGCGTGGAGCGCTCCATGGCGGCTACCGCGTCCTGCGTGTCGGTCTGAATCGCCTTCACCAGCGCCGAGATCTGGCGCGTGGCATCGGCGGAGCGTTCGGCCAGCCGCTGCACTTCTTCCGCCACCACCGAGAAGCCCCGGCCGGCTTCACCGGCCGACGCCGCCTGGATGGCGGCGTTGAGGGCCAGCACGTTCGTCTGCTCGGTAATGTCCGAGATCAGTTCGGTGATTTCACCGATCTCCTGCGACGACTCACCCAGCCGCTTGATGCGCTTGGAGGTTTCCTGGATCTGGTCGCGGATGGCGTTCATACCGCCAATGGCGTCCTGCACGGCCTGCAGGCCCGACTCGGCGGCCTGCAGCGACGCACGGGCCACCGTGGCCGACTCCTGCGCCTGGCCCGACACCTGGTTGATGCGCTGCGCCATGTCCAGCACCGACTGGCCGGTTTCGCGGATCTCGCGCAGCTGTTCGGTGGACGCCGCCAGCAGCTCGGTCGAGGTGCTTTCCACCGCCGATGTCGTCTGGGCCACGCGCGTGGCCGTGGCCTGCACGTTGCCCACCAGCGAGCGCAGTTCTTCCACCGTGTAGTTCACCGAGTCGGCGATGGCGCCGGTGATGTCCTCCGTCACGGTGGCTTCCTGCGTCAGATCGCCTTCGGCCACCGTCTGCAGTTCGTTCATCAGGCGAAGAATGGCCGCCTGGTTGGCGTCGTTGACGCGCTTGGCGTCCTGCTCCAGCGACTCGGCGGCGAGCCGCTGCGATTCCGCCACCGACTGGCGCTGGCGGCTGTCGAGCAGCTGCACATAGGCCAGGCCGCCCGCGCACAGCAGGGCGAACAGGGCCGAGAGCGCCAGGGCCGCCAACTGGCCGCCACCGAGGCCCGAGCGCGACGACAGGTCGCCCTGCAGCTTCTCCAGGCTCAAGCGCAAGGGTTCGCTGTCGGCAATGATGCCGGCCTGCGCTTCACGCGCCGAGACCAGGCCCTGCAGGTTGCCCAGAATCGCACCGGCTTCGACGCGCGTGGCTTCGTACAGCTTGAGCAGGGCGTCCAGGCGCTCGCGCACCTGCGGGTCGCGCGCGGCGGCCAGGCGCAGTTCGTCGCTGCCGTTGAGCAGGCCCTCGGCGATTTCCTTGAAGGTGTTCAAGTCCTTGCCGAGCAGGAACACCGCTTCGGGGCTCACGCCCTCCATCGTCAGGAACTCGTTGGCGGACTTGCCGATGCGCTGGGTCAGCATCACCAGCTGGCCCGAGGCCGAAATCTCGGCGGCTGGCGCGTTCTGCTGCAGCTTCAGCGAGGACACGGTCTCGGCGATCTCCAGCAGGTCCGACGACTGCCGGTTGATGGTGCGCAAGGCGTTGCCCACCTGCGTCAGGATGTTCTGCTGCGCCAGCACCGCCGCCGCATTGCGCTCGGCCTGGTCCACCTTGGGCAGGATCTTGCCGAGGTCTTCCGAATATTCGGCGCCCAACGCGTCGAGCGACATCTCGCTGTCGCCGCCCTGCAGGCCGCGCAGCGTGCGGGCCATCACGGTCGAGCTGTCGCGCACCTCGGGGAAGGCGGCCGGGCTGCCGATCAGGGCCTGCGACACGCTCTTGGCCAAGCGCTGCGACTGCATCAGGGCCTGGCCGCTGGCAGCCACCTGCTGACCGACCTTTTCGGTCTGGGTCAGGGCATACAGTGTCACGCCACCGAGAACGACCAGGCCGAGCGCCAGCAGGATGGCCAGCGTGCGCTGGTGCTGCTCGGCCGGTTTGCTGCCCAACAGCGGCAGGGTCACCTGGCCACTGGCGTCGGGGCTGTCCTCGTCCACCATCGGGTTGCCGACGAGGCCTTCCGATGCAAGCGTCGGCGCCAGGCGGGCCGCCGCGAGTTCGGCGACCTCCTGGTCGGTGGCATTGGAAAGGTCGGGTTCGTCGCCGGCTTTTTTCTTGAAGAGACCCTGGAATCGATCAAGCATAGCCATGTAAAAACCTTCCAACTGAAAACAGAATGACGAATGGACCCCATGCGGTCCGCGGGTTCAACCTTCAGGCGGCGATCGCCAGAAACTCGGGCTCGGCCACCAGCATCTGCAGATCCAGCTCCTGCCAGGACTGACCCTGGGCATCGACCAGCGAGCGGGTGAAATACGAAGGCGCGCCCTCGGGATTGGCCCCGAGCGCGGTGAACATGGAGGGATTGCGCAGACCGAGCAGGCGGTCGATCCAGATCACGGCATTGAAGCCGAGCGCGGTGTGCAGGCTGACCAGGCGCGACTCGGAGGTCACGCGTTCGCTGGTCTGGGAAGGGAGCGCCGAGGCCGCCGAGCCGACCAGGCGGGCCAGGTCGATCACGCCATGCAGGCCGCCGCGCAGGCTGGCGACCCCGGCGTACCAGGGCTTGGTGTAGGGCACGCGCTGCAGCGCGGACCAGGGGAAGATTTCACCGGACTGCACCAGAGGGAGCAGGTAACGCCGGTCGCCGGCTTCGACCGCCAACCAGGTGGCGGTGACGGCTTCGGTCTTGGCGGCCGTCAAACGCTGGGCCAATCGTTCCTGGAGTTCCTTGAGTGATTGACGTTTGGCCATGCTCGGTGCGGTTCAGGTCGTTGGTGCGGTCAACCCAGCGCGCGAATCTTCGACAGCAACTCTTCCGCGTCGACCGGTTTGGTCACGTAGTCGCGTGCGCCCTGGCGCATGCCCCAGACGCGGTCGGTCTCCAGATTTTTGCTCGTGCACATGACGATGGGAATGCTCGAATACTGAGGGTCCCGCGTGATGGCACGCGTGAGTTGAAACCCATTCTGACCGGGCATCACCACGTCCATCAGGATCAGGTCGGGCTTTTCCTCGCCAAGCCGACGGAAGGCCTCGTCCGCGTTCTCAGCGGTGCTCACGGTGTAGCCGTTTTTTCCCAGCAGATCGGACAGGACCATCAGCTCGGTTTTCGAGTCGTCCACCACGAGGATTTTCCGAATGGGCATCACACTGCTCCTGTCAGGTTGGCGCCGAACTGCTGCACGGCTTGCAGCAGCTGGTCTTTGGTAAAGGGTTTGGTGAGGTAGTCCTGCGAGCCGACCATGCGCCCACGCGCCTTGTCGAACACGCCGTCCTTGGACGACAGCATCACCACGGGGATGGTGGCGAAGCGGGCGTTGCGCTTGATGATGGCGCAGGTCTGGTAGCCGTCGAGGCGCGGCATGAGGATGTCGCAGAACACCAGATCGGGCTGGTAGTCGTTGATCTTGGCCAGGGCGTCGAAGCCGTCGTCGGCCAGCAGGACTTCGTGTCCACCCTGCTTGAGGAAAATCTCGGCGCTGCGGCGGATGGTGTTGCTGTCGTCAACCACCAGGACTTTGAGGGCAGGCGTTGTGCTCACGTTTCACTAGCTCCAGAGGGTGGGACAGAACGAGGAAAGCGAGACCGGAGAAATACCCTACCGGGTTCGCCAGGAAACCATCAAGCGCGCAGACCCCCGCCTCAGATCTGCACCATTTCAAAATCTTCTTTGCGGGCGCCGCACTCGGGACAGGTCCAGTTCATCGGCACCTCAGCCCAGGGAGTGCCGGCGGCCACGCCATGCTCGGGTGCACCTGCGGCTTCGTCGTAAATCCAGCCGCAGATCAGGCACATCCAAGTCTTGGTTTCGGTCATGGTTATAGGGGGCATTGTCTTAGAATGCAAGCATTGTATCGAGCGACATAAGCCGCTCCGCAAGCCAGTTGGACCGGCTGTCGATCACGTTTGGCGCCCTGCGCAACGCACCACCCGGGTGACCGCGCCACAACCCTTCCCCCCCTCCGTACCCATGCCCGATACACCCGCAACTTCCGCGCCCGAAACGGTCGAGAAGCCCGGCGAGATTTCCCTGCCGTGCGTGCTGACCTTCAACGCCAGCGATCCCAGCGGCGCGGGCGGCCTGAGCGCGGACATCACCGCCATGTCGAGCGCGTCGACGCACGTGCTGCCCATTGTCACGGGCGCCTACATCCGCGACACCTCCGACATCCACGACCACTGCGCCTTCGATGAAGAAGCGGTGGCCGACCAGGCGCGCTGCGCGCTGGAGGACATGCCGGTGCAGGCCTTCAAGGTCGGTTTCGTGGGCAGCCCGGAAAACCTGAGCGTGATCGCGGAGATCACGACCGACTACAGCGAGGTGCCGGTCATCACCTACATGCCCGACCTCTCCTGGTGGGACGAGATGGCGATCGACACCTACCTGGACGCCTGCGCCGAACTGCTGCTGCCGCAGACCACGGTGCTGGTGGGCAACCACAGCACCTTGTGCCGGTGGCTCCTGCCCGAATGGGAAGGCGATCGCCCGCCAACCGCCCGCGAGGTGGCGCGCGCGGCGGCCGTGCACGGCGTGCCCTACACCCTGGTGACCGGGTTCAACGCGGCCGACCAGTACCTGGAAAGCCACCTTGCCACGCCCGAGACGGTGCTGGCCACGGCGCGCTACGAGCGCTTCGAAGCCACCTTCACCGGCGCGGGCGACACCCTTTCGGCCGCGCTGTGCGCGCTCATCGCGGGTGGCAGCGACCTGCAGGCGGCCTGCGCCGAAGCCCTCACCTACCTCGACCAGTGCCTGGACGCGGGCTTCCAGCCCGGCATGGGCCATGCCGTGCCCGACCGCCTGTTCTGGGCACACGATGACGAGGGCGAGGAAGAGGAAGCCCCCACTGAAGGCACGCCCGACAGCACACTCGACGCCAACGATTTCCCGCTCGACACCACGAGACATTGACCTTCGCTCCATGACCACCGATCGCAACCAGCAACTGTTCGACCGCGCCAAGGCGCTGATCCCCGGCGGCGTGAACTCGCCCGTGCGCGCCTTCCGCGCGGTGGGCGGCACGCCCCGTTTCGTGCAACGCGCCCAGGGCGCCCACTTCTGGGACGCCAACGGCCAGCGTTACATCGACTACATCGGCTCCTGGGGTCCGATGATCCTGGGCCATGGCCACCCGGCGGTGGTCGAGGCGGTGCAGAAGGCCGTGCTGGAGGGTTTCTCGTTCGGCGCGCCGACAGAGCGCGAGGTCGAGCTGGCCGAGGCCATCGTCGAGCTGGTGCCCAGCATCGACATGGTGCGGCTGGTGAGCTCGGGCACCGAGGCCGGCATGAGCACCATCCGCCTGGCGCGCGGCGCGACCGGCCGCAAGAAGATCATCAAGTTCGAGGGCTGCTACCACGGCCATGCCGACGCCCTGCTGGTCAAGGCCGGCTCGGGCCTGGCCACCTTCGGCAACCCCACCAGCTCCGGTGTGCCGCCCGAGGTGGTGCAGCACACCCTCGTGCTCGAATACAACAACCTCGAGCAACTCGAGGCCGCGTTCGCCGAGCACGGCGCTGAACTGGCCTGCCTCATCATCGAGCCGATCGCGGGCAACATGAACTTCGTGCGCGCCAGCGTGCCGTTCATGAAGCGCTGCCGCGAGCTGTGCACGCAGCACGGCGCCCTGCTCGCCTTCGACGAAGTCATGACCGGCTTCCGCGTGGCGCTCGGCGGCGCACAAAGCGTGTACGCCCAACTCATTCCCGGCTTCGAGCCCGACATGACGGTGATGGGCAAGGTGATCGGCGGCGGCATGCCGCTGGCAGCCTTCGGCGCCAAGCGCGCGGTGATGGAACAGCTCGCGCCGCTGGGCGGCGTGTACCAGGCCGGCACGCTCTCGGGCAACCCCGTGGCCACGGCCTGCGGCCTGGCCACGCTCAAGGAGATCCGCCAACCCGGTTTCTACGACAAGCTCGCGGCCACCACGCGCTCGCTGGTCGATGGCCTCAAGGGCGCCGCCGCCGCCGAGGGCGTGGCACTGAGCGGCGACAGCGAGGGCGGCATGTTCGGCTTCTTCCTGTTCGACGAACTGCCGCAGAACTACGCCAAGGTGATGACCACTGATGGCCCGCGTTTCAACACGCTGTTCCACGGCCTGCTGGAGCGCGGTGTCTATATCGCACCGGCCCTGTACGAAGCCGGTTTCGTGAGCGCGGCGCACTCCGCCCAGGACATCGCGGACACCGTGGGTGCCGCACGCGACGTGTTCAAGAAGCTCTGACGAGCCAGGGGTTTGCTCAAGGCCGCCGCGGAACCGGCTCTGCCGGGCCGCCAGCGGCGCCCCCTTAGGGGTGGGGACGCGAAGCGCCGGCGCAGGGGTGGTTTTTAATGGCGGAAGTGGCGCACGCCCGAATACACCATCACCACACCGCGCTCGTCCGCCGCATCGATCACTTCCTGATCGCGCATCGACCCACCCGGCTGGATCACGCAGCTCGCGCCCGCGTCCACCACCACGTCCAGGCCGTCGCGGAACGGGAAGAAGGCGTCGCTGGCCACCGCCGTGCCCTGCAGCGAGAGCTTGGCGTGTCCGGCCTTGATGCTGGCGATGCGCGCCGAGTCCAGGCGGCTCATCTGGCCCGCGCCCACGCCCATGGTCATGCCGTCCTTGCAGAACACGATCGCGTTGGACTTCACGAACTTCGCCACCTTCCAGGCGAACAGCAGGTCTTCGATCTGCTGTTCGGTCGGCTGCAGCTTGGTGACCACCTTGAGGTTGCTGCGTTGCAGCACGTGGTTGTCGGCGCTCTGGATCAGCAGGCCTGAGCCCACGCGCTTCACATCGCTGAGGTTCAGGCCCTTGTCCCAGGCGCTGGCGCCGCCCGGGGGCAGCGCGATTTCGAGCACACGCACATTGGCCTTGGCCTTGAAGACCTCCAGCGCCTCGGGCGTGTAGCCGGGCGCCATCAGCACCTCGACGAACTGCTTGCTGATCGCCTGCGCACCCGCGCCATCGAGCACGCGGTTGAGCGCGATGATGCCGCCGAAGGCGCTGGTGGGGTCGGTCTGGAAAGCCTTGCCGTAGGCCTCCAGCGCGTCCTTGCCCACGGCCACGCCGCAGGGGTTGGCGTGCTTGACGATCACACAGGCTGGCGCCTCGAAGCTCTTGACACATTCCCAGGCCGCATCGGCGTCGGCAATGTTGTTGTAGCTGAGTTCCTTGCCCTGCAGCTGCCTGGCCGTGACCAGCGAGCCCGGTGCCGGGTACAGGTCGCGGTAGAACGCGGCGCTCTGGTGCGGGTTCTCGCCGTAGCGCAGGTCCTGCAGCTTGACGAAGCGGCCGTTGCTCTGGGCCGGGTACTCGCTGCGGCGGGGCACGCTGGCGCCTTCCTCGAACTCGATGGACGAGAGGTAGTCGCTGATGGCGGCGTCGTAGTTGCTGATGCGGTTGAACGCGGCGACCGAGAGCGCGAAACGCGTCTTGTCGCTGAGCTTGCCGCCGGCCTTGAGTTCGTCGATCACGGCCGGGTACTGGGCCGCGTCGGTCAGCACCGCCACGTCCTTCCAGTTCTTCGCGGCGCTGCGCACCATGGCCGGGCCGCCGATGTCGATGTTCTCGATCGCGTCTTCCAGCGTGCAACCGGCCTTGGCCACCGTGGACTCGAAGGGATAGAGGTTGACGATCAGGAGGTCGATGGTGTCGATGCCATGCGTCTTGAGCGCGGCCATGTGCTCGGGCAGGTCGCGGCGCGCCAGCAGGCCGCCGTGCACCTTGGGGTGCAGCGTCTTCACGCGGCCGTCGAGCATCTCGGGAAAGCCCGTCACCTCGGCCACCTCGGTCACTGGCAGGCCTTTCTCGGCCAGCAGCTTGGCGGTGCCGCCGGTGGAGATCAGGGCCACGCCGAGGCCGTGCAGGGCCTGGGCGAGTTCGACGATGCCGGTCTTGTCGGAGACGGAGATGAGTGCGCGCATAGAGAGGTCTTGGGAAGGTTTGAAATCAATTGTCCATGCACCGCCGGTGCGTGGCACGCATCGCGTGAAACGCCCCCTTGAGGGGGTCGCGCGAAGCGCGGCGGGGGTGTTCCATCAATCAATCAGCTTGTGTTCGAGCAGCTTCTTGCGCAATGTGTTGCGGTTCAGCCCCAGCCATTGCGCGGCGCGCGACTGGTTGTTCTGCGCCTGCTCCATCACCACTTCGAGCAAGGGCTTTTCCACTGCCTTGACCAGCATGTCGTGCAGATTGGCGGGGTCGGTGCCGTTGAGGTCGCGGAAGAAGTCTTCCATGCTGGCACGCACACAGTCGTGCAATTTGTTCTGTTTCATGCGGCCAGTTTCCAGTTGTCGCTCGGGGTTGTTGTTGTGGTTTCGCCGGACGACCACTCGTCCAGGCTCTCGCTCACGCAGCGCAGCTGCGCCTCGACCGTGGTGACGGCGTTGACGCGCGAACGGAACACCGCCGCCGCGCCGGGGGGCAGCGGCAGCGATTGCGCGTACCAGCCCAGGTGCTTGCGCGCGCTGCGCACACCGGTGGATTCGCCGTACAGGTCGTAGTGGTCGTGCAGGTGGTCGAGCAGCCAGATCCGCACATCGGCCAGGTCGGGCGGCGGCAGGTGTTCGCCGGTGGCGAGGAAGTGGGCGATCTCGCGGAAGATCCAGGGCCGGCCCTGGGCGGCGCGGCCGACCATGATGGCGTCGGCCCCGGTGCGGCGCAGCACCTCGCGTGCCTGCTCGGGGCTGTCGATGTCGCCGTTGGCCACCACCGGAATGCGCACGCGGCTCTTGATGTGGGCCACGGTGTCGTGCTCGGCCTGGCCCTTGTAGCCCTGCTCGCGCGTGCGGCCGTGCACGGTGAGCATCTGCACACCCGAGGCTTCGGCGGCCAGCGCGAGCGTGGGGGCGTTGCGCACGCTGGCGCACCAGCCAGTGCGCATCTTGAGCGTGACGGGCACGCGGTGCGGCTCGCAGGCGGCCACCACGGCCTGCACGATCTCGATGGCCAGCGCCTCGTCCTGCATCAGCGCCGAGCCGGCCCACTTGTTGCAGACCTTCTTGGCCGGGCAGCCCATGTTGATGTCGATGATCTGCGCGCCGCGGTCGATGTTGTAGCGCGCGGCGTCGGCCATCATCTGCGCGTCGGTGCCGGCGATCTGCACCGAGATCGGCGCGGCCTCGCCTTCGTGGTTGGCGCGGCGCGAGGTCTTGAGGCTGTCCTGCAGATCGGGGCGCGAGGTCACCATCTCGCTGACCGCGTAGCCCGCGCCCAGGCGCTTGCACAGCTTGCGGAATGGCCGGTCCGTCACCCCCGCCATGGGCGCGACGAACAGGGCATTGGGCAGGGTGAAAGCCCCGAGTTGCATGGCGGTGGGAGAATCGGTGTCGAGTGGTGGATCTGCCGCGATCCCCGCTGACGCGGGGGGCGAAGGAAGGCGATTGTATCTGCCTGTTTTTTCAGCAGGCGATATATCGCCCCTCTTTTTTCGCCCGCCATCCGACTTCCCGATCGCCGGTCTTCCCGCCCCCGAACACACCGCCCAATGCCCGACTGGATCACCTACCTGATGGAACTGCTGGCCCTGCCCGAGTTCGGCCTGAGCACGGTGCTGGTGGTGTCCTTCATTTCGGCCACGCTCCTGCCCCTGGGCTCGGAGCCCGCGGTGTTCGGCCTCATCAAGCTCAACCCGCATCTCTTCTGGCCGGCCATCCTGGTGGCCACCGCCGGCAACACCGCCGGCGGCGCCGTGAGCTGGCTCATGGGACTGGGCACGCACAAGGTGGTGGACCGTGCGCGCGGCAATCATGTCGATCTGCGCGCGCTGCAATGGCTGGAGCGCTTCGGCCCCAAGGCCTGCCTGATGTCCTGGCTGCCGGTGGTGGGCGACCCGCTGTGCGCGGTGGCTGGCTGGCTGAAATTCCCCTTCTGGCCCTGCCTGGCCTACATGGCCATCGGCAAGTTCGCCCGGTACCTCACCATGACGGCCGCGCTGTTGTGGTTCTTCCCTGGAACCCTGCACCCATGACCGTTGCCAGCAACCGCCTGCCACGCGCCCTCTGGGCCCTGATGGTGGGCAACTTCGTGATCGGCACCGGCGTGATGGTGGTGCCCGGCACGCTCAACGACATCAGCCAGTCGCTGGGCGTGTCGATCCCGCAGGCTGGCCAGCTCATCACGGCCGCGGCCATCCTGATGGGCCTGGGCGCGCCGCTGTTCGCCAGCCTGGTCGCGGGCTGGGACCGGCGCCGCCTGCTCACGATCTCGCTGATCTGGTACGGCGTGCTGCTGCTGGCCTGCGCGCTGGCACCCAACTACGCCAGCCTGATGCCGTTGCGCGTGCTGGCCGTCATCGCGCCGGCCATTTTCACGCCGCAGGCGGCGGCCAGCGTGGGCCTGCTGGTCGGCCCGGCGATGCGCGGGCGCGCCATCACCTTCATCTTCCTGGGCTGGTCGCTGGCCTCGGTGCTGGGCATGCCGCTGTCGGCCTGGATCAGCAGCGAACTCAACTGGCGCTGGGCCTTCGGGCTGGTGGCGCTGACCTCGTTCCTCAGCGGCGCCTGGGTGTGGCGCGAGATGCCCGACGGCATCAAACCGGCCGCGCTGTCGCGCGAAGCCTGGGGCCGCACCCTGGGCTCGGCCCCGCTGATGACCGCCGTGGCGGTGACGCTGCTCTTCTCCTTCGGGCAGTTCACGCTGTTTTCCTACTTCGCCCCCTACTTCGCGCAGACCCTGGGCGCGGGCGGCGGACTGCTGTCGCTGATCTTCCTGTGGTTCGGCGTCTTCGGCCTGGCGGGCAATGTCGCGGTCACGCGCTCCATCGACCGCATCGGCGCGCCCCGGGCCGTGCTGATCACGCTGGGCGCCATCGTGCTGAGCCTGCTGCTCTGGCCGCTGGGCCGCTACGGCGTCTGGGCCCAGGCCTTCGTGCTCATCCCCTGGGCGCTGGGCTGCTTCTCGTGCAACTCGGCGCAGCAAGCGCGGCTGGTGCAGATCTCACCCGAGCTGGCACCGGCCACCGTGGCGCTCAACACGTCGGCCTTGTATGGCGGGCAGGCCCTGGGTGCGGCGCTGGGCGGCGTGATGATCGCCCAGGGCGGCATGATGAACCTGCACCAGGTCGGCCTGGCCGTGATGCTGGTGGCGATGGCCGTGAGCCTGTGGGCCGCGTGGCTTCAGAAACGCTCGTGCGCGGCGAGGTAGCGCCACTGGCCTGAAGGCAGGCCGTCCAGGCCGATGCGGCCCAGGCGCTGGCGCCGCACCGAGGCCAGGCGCAGGCCGGCGCGCTCGGCTAGGTGCGCCACCTGCCCCGGCAGCGTGCCCTTGATCGCCAGCCTCAGGCGCCGCTCGCTCTGCCAGCTCGCGCGCGCTGCGGGCACCGCCCAGCCGTCGAAGAACAGCGCCTTGCCCAGGGACTGCAGCACCGCCTCGCGCCGCGCGCCGTCGTCGAGTTCGGGATCGTCCTGCACCTCCACCAGCCACTCGTGTTCCAGCGGCGAGGAGGCATCGGTGATCTTGCGCGCCACGCCCGGGTTCTGCGTGAACACCATCAGGCCGCTGGCGAGCACCTCCAGAGGCGAGACCGGCAGCAGCTTGTGGCCATGCGCCTTGAGTGGGCGCACGCCCGAGCGGTCGCCCTGGGAGCGCGCACCTGATGCAAACCACCGCACGGCGATTTCATCGGGCAGGAAAGGCTCTTCAGGCAAGGCCTGGCCCGCAGGCTTGTGCCAGACCAGCGTGACCGGCACCAGCGGCTCCAGCCGAGCCTGGGAATCGAGCACCACGGCCTGCTCGTCGCGCACGCGCGCCATGGGTTCTTCCACCACGGCGCCATCGACCCGCACCCAGCCGCCCGCGATGTAGAGCTCGGCGTCGCGGCGCGAGCAGGAAATTTGTGCCGCCAGGCGTTTGGCCAGGCGCTGGGGTTCGGGTCGGGTCGATGCTTCGGTCATTGCGCCGACTCTACGCGCTCTTCGGGTGTGTCCAGACAGAAGAACGCATCGCACGCCGCTTTCTTTGAAGGGTGCGGCGGCGTTGCTCGTGCCAAAGCCGAAGACCAGGAGGCCGGCCTCCTGGTAGCGCGCGGCCAGGCCGGTGAAATCGCTGTCGGTAGAGGCAAGGCACAGGCCATCCACGCGCCGTTCATGCAGCATCTCCATGGCGTCCATGATGAGCGCGGCGTCGGAGGCGTTGCGGCCATGGCGGTAGTGGAACTGCTGGCAGGGGCGGATGGCCAGAGTGTGCAGCGCCCCCTTCCACAGCGCGAGCTGCGAAGTGGTCCAGTCGCCATAAGCACGGCGGATGATGGGCCGGCCCAGTTGCTTGACCCGCGTGAGCATGCGCGGCGCGTGCGCACCGCTGAAGCTTTCGGCATCGACGAGCAGCCCCAGACGGAGCGGGCGGGTGAACACGGTGTTTTCCTGTTGCATGGATGAGATCCCTTGGTATGCGATCACTCAACCACACACCACCTCGGGTAAGGGGTGGCGGTGGCCCGAACGGGTGTGGCATACCGGCTTGAAACTCAACACCGGCGAGCCTTGCGGCTCCCCATCCGGGCCACCATAAAAGCGGCGCAGATGAAGATAGCCGCAGCGCGGGAACGCGGCAGCTATCCAGGTGAGTCTCAAATTCGGAATGCCACTTCCGGTCGTACTTTGGTAGTACAACCCGCGCAGTATAACGAGTGTCTCCCAGCGAACAGTCCACAGGCACTGTTCTGTCTTAAGGTGGCCCCTACCTGTTTGATAAAGGTTGTGCCATGTCCACTGAGTTCTCTTCCTGGTTCACGATCGAGACCAACGGCAACCCCGCCCGGGAGGGCGTCTACGAGACCACGGCGCTGGGCATTCCCGGCGAAAGCCACGGCGTGCTCCAGCACGGCTTCCGGCACTGGGGCGACGGCAGCGGGTGGGGCGATCTGGGTGCGACGCCGGACGCCGCCCTGGCGATGAAGGACCACCGCCCGGTGTTCCCCTTCAATGTTCGCCACTGGCGCGGCCGGGCGCTGCCGCCGGACTGAGGCCCGGCCGTTCAGGGCGCGGGCAAGCGCACCCAGGCCGTGACCAGGGCGCCGAGGGCCACCACGATCAGCGTGTCGAGCACGAGCATGGCCTGCCGGTCCGCCCTGGCGTGGACGAAGGCGCGGCTGCCCATGCGCATGCCCAGCGCCATGGTGGGCCAGAGCAGCAAGGCCCAGCCCACGGCCTGCGCGCCCAGCAGCGACGGCTCGCCCGCCCAGGCGGCAAGCCCGCTCCACACCAGGGCGTAGGCGCTGATCCAGAGCAGCACGCTGATCATGGTGGCGCGCAGCAGCCGGGGATGCAGGCCGCTGGCGGTCATGAGCAGCGCGGCCACGATGCCACCCGAAGCCGCGAAGCCGTTGAGCAGGCCCGAACTCACGCCGGCAAGGTGGCGCAGCCCAGGCGTGGGCGCCAGCCGGTGCCCCAGCGTGAAGCGCACACTGGTGGCGCCCACGAGCACCAGGGCGCTGAGCAGCACGCGGACCACGGCCGGGTCCAGCCAGGCCAGGCCGGCCAGCCCCACCGGCACGAACAGCAGGTTGCCCGTCAGCAGCGAGCGATGCCAGCCGCGGTGCACGTCGGGCAACACCTGGCGCACGCTGCCCGCGGAGGCGACCACTTCCAGCATCAGCACCGCGACCACCAGCGGACCGGGCAGGACGAAGGGCGACAGGCCTGCCACGACGAGCGCCGAGTAGCCGAAGCCCGAGAAGCCCCGCACCACGCCCGCGCCGAACGAGATGGCGACGGCCAGACCCAGCACCCAGGCGGGACCGGGCCAGAGGGAGGCCGCGAGTGCGGCAAGCGTGTCCACGCGTTCAGCGCTGCAGCACGAGGTCCGCGCCCTTTTCCCCGATCATGATCGAGGGCGCGTTGGTGTTGGACGCAGGCATGGTCGGCATGATCGACGAGTCGATCACCCGCAGCGCCTGCACACCTCGCACGCGAAGCTGAGGATCGACCACGGCGAGGTCGTCGACGCCCATGCGGCAGGTGCCCACCGGGTGGAACGAGGTGGCGGCGGACTGCTTGACGTAGTCGAGCAGTTCCTCGTCGGTGCGCGCCTGGGCGCTGGGCCGGGTCTCGCGCACGATGAAGCTGGCCAGTGCGCCTTGCGCCGCGACCTCGCGCGCCAGCCGCACCGAGGCCACCACGTCTTCCTGATCTTCGCGTTCGGCGAGGTAGCGCGGGTCGATGTGGGGATCGGCCAGGGCGTCGGGGCTGGCCAGATGCACCTGGCCGCGCGATTGCGGGCGCAGCTGGAAGCAGCCGATCGAGAAGCCGGGGTACGGGTCGAGCATGGCGCCGGGCGTGCCGCCGGTGGTCATCTCGAAGCGGGTGTTGCCGCTGAGCTGGGCGAGCTGGATCTTCACGCTCGGCCGCTGGCGGCCCAGGCGGCGGTCGCGCTCGGTGCGCGCCAGCGCATGGATGGTGAAGGCCGGCGTGGCCATGAGGCCTTTGCGGGTGGTGAGGTAGCGCAGACCCAGCAGGGTCTGCCGCCACGGGTGGCCCACGACCTGGTTCAGGCCGAGCGGCCGGTTGGCCTCGAAGGTGACGCGGGTCTGCACGTGGTCGATCAGGTTTTCGCCGACGCCCGGCAGGTCGCTCACGACAGGGATGCCCATGGCCTGCAGGCGCTCGCCTTGGCCGATGCCCGAGAGCTCGAGCAACTGCGGCGACTTGATCGGGCCGGCCGAAAGGATGACCTCGCGCGCGGCTTTCGCGATGCCGCGAACGCCCTCGCGCAGGTATTCGATGCCCACGGCGCGCGTGCCTTCGAACAGCACCCGCGTGACCTGGATCTCGGTGGCCACGCGCAGGTTGCTGGCGGGGCGGCCGCGCAGGTAGGCGGTGGCGGTGTCGCAGCGCTGACCGTGGCGGGTGTTGAGCTGCAGGTAACCCACGCCTTCGTACTGGCGGCCGTTGTAGTCCTCGTTGGCAGGGATGCCGGCCGAGACGCAGGCGGCGTGGAAGGCATCCGACAAGGCGTCGGGCATTGCCCCGAGCGAGCTGATGGTCACCGGGCCTTCGCGGCCCCGGCACACGGGGTCGCCTAGCGTGGTGTTTTCCAGGCGCTTGAAGTACGGCAGCAGTTCGCGGTAGCCCCAGCCAGCGCAGCCCTGGCCGCGCCAGTGGTCGTACTCCTCGGCTTCGCCGCGCACGTAGATCGTGCCGTTCACCCCGCTGCTGCCCCCCAGCATGCGGCCGCGCGGCCAATAGACCGACTGGCCGACCAGGGCCTGCTGTTCCTGCGTTCGGAACTGCCAGACGTAGCGCGGGTCACCGACCACCTTGGCGATGCCGATGGGGGCTCGCACCCAGAAGTCGCGTTCGCGCGAGGCGCCGGCTTCGACAAGCAGCACCCGGCCCGCCTGCCGCTCGGCCAGGCGCGTGGCGAGCGCGGCACCGGCCGAACCGGCGCCGACGACGATGTAGTCATAGTGGTCTTCTTGGTTCATGGCATGTCCGGCGAGGTTCAGTCGAAGGCAATGACGGCACCGGGTGCCGGTGTGAAGCCCAGGTCGCCACGGGCAATGACCGCTTCACGCCCCCCGTTCTGCGCCAGCAGTTCGGCCTGGCGCTGCTTCGCACGCTGGTCGACCTCATCAGGGTCGCAGATGCGCAAGAGACGCTCGCGGCATTCGTCGAGCACGCTGGCGTACCTGGCGTTCGCGGCGAGGTCGCTGAGTTCCTCCGGGTCGGTCTCCAGATCGAACAGCTGGGCCGGGTAGCCGATGTAGTGCACGTACTTGTAGCGACCGTGGCGGATCATGAGGGCGCCAGTGGTGGAGCCCATGCCGTGGTATTCCACCAGCACGTTGCGGTCGGGCACTTCCCCATCGGCCAGGTCGAAGAGGGTGGTGCCCGGGAAGCCTTCGCGCAGGGCCGTTTCCTGGTTGCCCACGGCATCCAGGATGAAGGGGTACACGTCCACGTGGCTGACCGGCGTGGCCACCGACTGGCCTTGGGCAATGCCGTCGCCCGCGATGATGAGCGGCACGCCGGCGGTTTCCTCGAACATGGTGGACTTTCCCCACAGGCCGCGCGCGCCCATGTTGTCGCCGTGGTCGGAGGTGTACATCACGCGCGTGTCGTCAGCCAGGCCCGCGTCTTCCAGCGTGCGCAGGATCTTGCCGATGTTTTCGTCAAGGAAGCTGCACAGGCCGTAGTAGCCGGCGATGGCGCGCTTGACGGCGTCGCGGCTGAAGTAGTCGTCGTAGTTGAAGCTGCGTGCGTAGTCCACCAGGTAGGGGTGCGTGGGCCGTTCGTGCTGCTCGTACAGCTTGGGCATGGGCAGGTTCTGGTTGTAGTAGGGGTAGTAGTGCTCCGGCGGCGCGGTGAGCGGAAAGTGCGGCGCCACGAGCGAGACGAACAGCACCCAGGGTTTGTCGGCCTCGCGCTTCGCGGCTTCGCGCAGCCAGACCTGGGCACGGGCGGTGATCTCGCGGTCGTAGAAGGTGTACTGGCTCTCACCGGGGCCGGCGTAATGCGCCATCTTGTAGGCGCCCTTGCGCACCGGCAGCTCGCTGCGCACCAGACCCATGAGGTCGCCCTTGCCCTCGATGATGTGCATGGGGATCACCTCGGAGCTGAAGCCATGGTCTTCCTCGGGCGTGCGGAAGTGCAGCTTGCCGATGGACACCACGTCGTGCCCCCGGTCACGCAGCTTGTGGTGCCAGCTGGGGATCGCCCCGTCGTAGGCGTCGGCGTTGTCCCAGTAGCCGATCTGGTGGATGTACTTGCCCACGGCAAAGGACGCGCGCGCCGGGATGCACACGGGGCTGGCGCAGTAGGCCGACGAGAAACGCGTGCCGCGCGCGGCCAGCCCGTCGAGGTTCGGGGTCTTCACGATCTCGCTGCCGTAACAGCCCAGGGCCTTGGGCGAGTGCTCGTCGGACATGATGACCAGAAGGTTCTTGGGAGAGGTTTTCATGGGTGTTTCCATTGGGTGGTCAATGAGGGGGCGGTGTGCTCGGTCAAACCGAGGACACCGTGGTTTCCGGGAACTTGAGCGAGTGCGCGTTGGGGGCGACGGAGAACTCCTGGTAGTACACGCAGCGCTCCTTGCCGGCAAAGGCCACGGCGTACATGAACATGCCGCTGGTGCCCGCGGCCAGGCCCATGCGGATGCAGGCCTCGTCATCGTAGGGCTGCATGCGCACGAAGTGCGTCACCTCGGTGATCGGCAGGCGGCATTGCCGCACGATGACCTTCTTGAAGTTGGCGCCGTTGAGTTCGTCCATGGGCATTTCCCACAGGCGTTTGAGCACCTTGCGGTCGCCGTAGAAGCGGCTGAAGATGCGGAACTCGTCGTTGACGATGATCACGCGGTCGACGCGGATCACGTCGGCCTGCGGGCCAAGGTAGGTGCTCCAGGGGCCGCGTTCGAACACGCTCACACGGGCGATGGCCTGCGAATAGATGGGCAGCACCTCGCCCTCGTCGTTGACGAAGCGGCAATGCCAGGGGTCCTGCAGTTCGCGCGGTGGGTCGGCGACGAAGCTGCCCAGGCCGTGCTGGCGCACCACCAGGCCTTGCTCCGACAGATCGCGCAGCGCGCGCTGCACCGTGCCCAGGCTGAAGGGGGTGAGCTGGGTAAGTTCCTCTTCCGGTGGCAGTCGGTCGCCGGGGCGCCAGATGCCCTGGCGGATGGCTTCGACCAGCACGTCGGCCAGTCGCTGGTACTTCGGGCGGCCGCTGCGGTCGGGCATCTGGAGCACCTGGAACACGTTCTGGGCGGCGTTCACGGCGGCGTTGTTCATGGCAGGTTCCTCACCTTCGGGGTCGTTGTGATGGGCTGAGCTCGTCAGAGATCCAGGCTCAGCGGTGTGCGAGCGCGCCCGCAACAGAGCAACACGCTGCGGGCACGCTCTTCCTCGTTGAGGATCAGGTCGTTGTGCTCGGGCTCGCCCTCGCTGTAGTCCACCCGGCAGGTGCCGCACACGCCGGCCTCGCACGAGCTTTCGCACTCCACGCCGGCGTCGCGCAGCGCCTGCAGCAGGGTCTGCACGGGCGAGACTTGCACGGTGCGTCCGGAGCGCAGCAGGTGCACCGGCACGGTGTCGGCGCAGGCGCCCACGTTCACGGGGGCGGCCTGCGGTTCGGCACCGAAGTACTCGAAGTGCACGGTGCCGGCGGGCCAGTGCGCCGAGGCGGCCTTCACGGCTTTCATGAAGCCGGCCGGCCCGCAGTAGTAGAGGTGGGTGCCCGGCGCGGGGTCGCGCAGCAGCCGGGCAATGTCCAGGCCGTTGCGCGGGTCGCCCCGGTCGTGGTGGTGGGTGACGATGCCCTGCGCCGCCAGCGGCTGGAGGCGCCCGGCAAAGGCCGTGCGTTCGGGCGATGTGGTGCAGTAGTGCATGGCGAACGGGCGACCGCTGGCCTGCAGCCGCTCCACCATGGCCAGCAAGGGTGTGACGCCGATGCCCCCGGCCAGCAGCAGGGCGTGGCCGGCGCTGTCGTCGAGCGGGAAGAAATTGCGCGGCTCGGAGGCCTCGATGAAATCGCCGGCATGCACGCGCTCGTGCATGGCCCGCGAGCCGCCCCGGCTTTCGGGCACACGCAGCACCGCGATGCGGTAGTGCGTGCGCTCGCCCGGCGTGTTGCACAGCGAGTAGCGGCGCGACAGGCCGCCGGGGATGCGGACGTCGATGTGCGCGCCGGCCTCGAAGACCGGCAGCGGCAGGCCTTCGGGGTGCACGAGTTCGAACGAGAGGATGCCCTCGGCTTCCCAGGTCACAGAGCGGACGCGCAGTTTCATCGTGGTCTTCCGTGTGCCCGTGCTCAGACGGTCTCGGGGGTGTTCTCGATCACCACGGCCCGGCCATCGAGGCGATCGAGCTCGCGGCGGATGTACGCATCGCGCGCAGCGGCATCGGCCTGGCCATCGGCAGCGCGGTTGATCTCCATGAGCTTCTTGCCCAGAGCGAGGATCTGCTTGCGGTCCTCGGCGGCCGGCAGCTCGGGGATGTCGAGCACGCTGTCCTGCGAATACAGGGGCAAGGTGCGGCCCTTTGCCACCAGCTCTTCGTACAGCGGGTCGGGCTGGGTCTTGCCACGCAGGAGGTCGCGCAGCAGGCGGCGGCACAGGTACACGCCGACGTCGGACGAACCCGGGTGCTCCGAGCCGTGGATGGCCACCTTGCGCTGGCTGACGATGGCCTCCCAGTCGCCAGGAGCGCGCTGGCCTTCCTCGTAGCTGCGGTTGCCGGTCTGCCCGTCCAGGAAGTCGATCTTGTCGACGCCGCAATCGGCCTCGCTGCCCATGCCGTCGGGGTCCACCGTGCTGTTGAAGTGGCGGTAGCCGAGGATCATCATGTGGTGGTCGTCGATGGGCACGTTCCAGCGGGTGCAACCGGAGTTGCCGTGGCGCTCGCGCGCGGCGGTGGGCAACAGCGAGCCGATCTGCAGGTAGTTGGGGAACACCATCTCGGTGATGCGCAGCCACACCTTGTTGCCAGGCAGGCGCCGGCCGGCGACGAACACGCAGCCGTTGCCGCTGCGCGTGGCTTCCCACTGCATCACGGGCATGTCGCCAAAGCCTTCGAGCGAGAGCCCGGCGGCAGTGCTGTCGTCCACGCCTTCGGCGACCATCTTGTTGTGCAGCACGGCCGTGTGCATGTGGTCCATGATGTTCTCGTACACCTGCAGCCAGTTGCAGGGGTAGATGTTCGAGAACGCCACCAGCTTGTTGTCGCCGGGAAAGGTGTAGCTGTCGAACTCGGGGAACGGCGGCTGCTGGTCGGGCGGGCCCATGTAGGCGAACACCAGGCCGTTGCGCTCGAACGCCGGGTAGGCACCCTGGCAGACCGTCTGTTTCAGGCGGGTGTCGTCGTGCTCGCAGGGCGCCTCGATGAGGGTGCCGTCGATGCGGTAGGACCAGCCGTGGTAGCAGCAGCGGATGCCGTCGTGGGTGATGATGCCGTACTCCAGCGACGCACCGCGGTGCGCGCAGTGGCGGTGCATGACACCGATCTCGCCGCGCTTGGAGCGGAAGGCCACCAGGTTCTCGCCCATGATGCGGATCGCCTTGGGCAGGTCCTTGAGTTCCTCGGACAGGCACACGGGCTGCCAGAAGCGGCGCATGTATTCGCCCATGGGCGTGCCCGGGTCGGTGCTGGTGAGTTCGGTGTCCGGCCCCGGGATGTCGCGGTTCTTGTAGCCCGAGAAGCGAAGCGGGTGCACGTTGTCGGTGGTCATGGCGTGGGTCTCCTGGATGCGGTTCGTGTGAATTTGGGGGGCGTCAGGTCGCGAGGCTGGACTGGCTGACGAAGCGGCTGTGCAGGTAGGCATCCAGCCCTTCGGGTCCGCCTTCCATGCCGAGGCCGCTGTCCTTCATGCCGGCGATGGGGGCATCGGCCAGCGCGGGGGTGAAGCTGTTGATGCCGATCCAGCCGGCCTCGACGCGCTCGGAGAACTCCGCCGCGCGGTCCAGCCGGTTGGTGAAGGCGTAGGCGGCCAGGCCCATGTCGCTGTCGTTGGCCAGGGCGATGACCTCGTCCAGCGTGGCGAAGGACATGACAGGTGCCACCGGGCAGAACGGCTCTTCCTTCAGCAACCGGGCCGAGGCGGGCAATTGCGTGAGCACGGTTGGCTGGAAGAAGAAGCCCTGGGTGCCGATGCGCTGCCCACCGGTGAGCACGCGGGCGCCGGCGGCGCGGGCATCGTCCACCAGGGCTTGCGCGGCCTGCAGGCGCCGCTCGTTGTTCAGAGGCCCCATCTGCACGCCGGGTGTGAGGCCGTCGCCGACCTGCAAGGCCTGGGCGTGCGCCGCGAGCCGCTGGGCGAAACGCTCGGCGATGCTGTCGTGCACGTAGAAGCGGCTGGGCGAGAGGCAGACCTGGCCCGCGTTGCGGAACTTGAAGGCGGCACAGGCGGCGGCAACCTTGTCGACATCGACGTCGTCGAACACCACGACCGGGGCATGGCCACCCAGCTCCATGGTGGCCGGCTTGAGTTGCTGGGCCGCCTGGGTGGCGAGCAGCCGACCGACCGCAACCGAACCGGTGAACGAGATCTTGCGGATGACGGGCGATGCGATCAGGCGCTGCGAGACCTGTGCCGGCACGCCGAACAGCAGGCTCAGCGCGCCCGGGGGCAAGCCCGCGTCCAGGAAGGCGCGCACGAGTTCGATGCAGCTGGCCGGGGTTTCTTCGGCGGGCTTGAGCACCACGGTGCAACCGGCGGCCAGCGCCGCGGCGACCTTGCGCGCCGCCAGCACCATGGGAAAGTTCCAGGGCACGAAGGCGGCCACCGGCCCGATGGCGCGCTTGAGCGTGGTCTGCGTCAGGCGGTGCGAACGCGGGGGCAGCACGCGGCCGTAGGCCCGCTTGCCTTCTTCGGCGCACCAGGTGATGGTTTCGATCACGCGGTCGATCTCGCCCTGCGCGTCCGCCAGTGGCTTGCCATTCTCCAGCGTGAGGCTGTGCGCGATGGCATCGCGCCGTTCGTGGATCAGGACCGCGGCGCGCTGGAGGATGCGATCGCGCTCCCATGCGCTGGCCTGCGACCACGCGGGGAAGGCAGCCTGCGCGGCGGCCAGAGCGTCGTCGATATCGCGCTCGGTGGCCATGGGCAGACGGCCGAGCTCGGCACCGGTGGCCGGGTTGATGACCGGCAGGGTGTCGCGGCCGCTGATGCCGCGCCACTCGCCCGCGATGTGCAGCGAGAGCGAAGACAGGTAGGAGTGCACGGTGCTCATGGCTTCAGCGTCCCTTCCAGTGCACGAGCTTGTCTTCGGCGCCGGTGAGCAGCGCGTTGAGGACCAGGCCGATCACGCCGATGAGGGCGATACCGATGAAGACGACCGGAATGCGGAAGAGCTGCGCCGCGTCCGAGATCATGAAACCGAGGCCGGCCTGCGCACCCACCAGTTCGGCGGCCACGACCACCGCCCAGCTCAGCGCCATGGCGACCTTCAGGCCGGTGAAGATCTGCGGCACCGCGGCCGGCAGCACGACGCGGAAGAATGTCTGCGAGCGGCTCAGGCCGATGGATTGCGCGGCGCGGAAGTAGGCCAGCGGCACACCGGCGGCACCGGCGTGGGCGTTGACGAACGCGTAGTTGAAGGCGGTGAACAGGATCAGCACGATCTTGCCGGTCTCGCCCAGGCCGAAGTACAGCACGGCCATGGGAATGAAGGCGATCGGCGGGATGGGCCGCACGAAGGCCATGATGGGCGAGAACATCGCGCCGACCACCTTGCTGTAGCCGCTGAGCAAGCCCAGCGGGATGCCGATCGCCACACCGATCAGGAAACCGACGACGGTGCGGAACAGGCTGGCCTCGATGTGGGCCCACAGCGACTTGCCCTTGTAGCCGTCCTGCAGCAGCGCGGCGAACTCGGTGGCCATGCCCTGCGGCGTGGGGAGGTAGCCCGGGCCGACCAGGCCGGAGACCGTGACGGCGGTCCACAGCAGCAGCAGGCCGAGCACGGCGGCGATGGAATAGACAACCAGGGGCATGGTGCGAGGCATCTTCATCAGACCGGTGTGGCGCTGGCGTGCGGCGTGTTCCACGCCGGTTTCGGCGGAGGCGTTGCGGATACTCATTTGCGTTCACCCCTCATGTAGCGCTGCAGGTGGCTGGGGTCGATCGCATCGGCGATCACCTTGGGCGAGAGCGGCGCGGGAATGGAGCCAGCCGCCGCCAGGGCTTCGCTGGCCACCTGGAACTTCAGCGCCAGCCCCTGGCCGGGTGCGGTCATGGAGAACGGCGACTTCGGGTCGATCTGCTGCTCGAAACTCGGGATGCGGGCGAACTCGCGCTCGTAGGCGGCCTTGGCCACCTCGCGCGAGATGCCCACGTTCTTCACCAGCGCGTCGATCGCCAGGTTGGGGTTCTTCGCGATCATGTCCATGGCCTTGGCCTTGACTTGCACCAGGCGCAGACCCGCGTCCGGGTTCTTCTCCAGAAACGCGGGGCGCGCCGCCGTCATGCCCGGGCAGACGCCGCCGTGCGGGGTGTAGTCGGTGGCCCAGCCGGCGACCTTGTAGCCCTGCTGCGAGAGCGACTGGGAGAACGGTGACCACGCGATGCCGGCCTGGATCGCCCCGCTGGCGAACGCGTTGCCGTAGAGCGGCGGGGCGATGTTGACCACGCTGAGGTCGCTCATCTTGGTGCCCAGCTTGCGGGCCATCAGCACCAGCGAGACCTGGGCGCAAGTGCCCGAGGGCGCGCCGATGGCCTTGGCCTTGGGCAGGTCTTCGGCGCTGTGGATGCCGGCCTTGGGGTCGACCACCAGGGCCTCGGCGGCCGCGTGGTCGAGCTCCCAATAGAGCATCTTGAGCGGGATGTTCTGGCCGAGCGCGAAGACCGTGGCCAGGCCGGTGGTGATCACGTCAAGGCTGTCGCTCTTGAGGCCAGCCAGCAGCGGTGCGCCCGAGGCAAAGAAGAAGAACTCAGGGTCCAGCCCCGCTTCCTTGAACAGACCGTGGTCCTTGGCGACATAGACCGCGTAGTAGTCGGCCGATGGCAGGCCCCATTTGAATTTCAGCGGAGCGGCGGGTGTCTGGGCGGGGGCCGTGCCCGCCGCGAAGGCACAGGCCGCGGCGGCCAAAAGCTGTCGGATGAAAGTCCTCATGGGTGTCTCCTCGTGGGTGGATGGGGCGGTGCGACGCAGGCTCAGGCAGCCATGGCCTGCGGTGGCGCGGTCTGCTTGCTGGCCTGGACTTCCTCCTGCACGGCGTGCAGCAGCTCGCGCTGCAGGTCGATGAAGTACGGCGTGCTCAGGAAATCGGCGGTGCGCGGCTTGTCGGCTTCGACGCGCACCGACAGCTTCACGCGGCCGGGGCGGCGCGTCATCACCAGCACGCGGTCGGCGACGAAGATGGCTTCGCTGACGTCGTGGGTGATGAAAAAGATCGTCGGGCGGTACTCCTGCCACAGGCGCAGCAGCAATTCCTGCATCTGAATCCGGGTCTGGTAGTCCAGCGCCCCGAAGGGCTCGTCCAGCAACAGCACCTTGGGCTCGGACACCAGCGCGCGGGCGATCTGCACACGCTGCTGCATGCCACCCGAGAGCTGGTAGGGGTAGTGGCGCTCGAAGCCGGTCAGGCCAACCTCGCGCAGCAGGTGCATCGCCCGCGCCGAATAGGTCTCGCGCGGCACGCCCCGGCACTTCACGCCCAGGGTCACGTTGTCGAACACGTTGAGCCAGGGGAAGAGCGAGGGCTGCTGGAACACGACGGCCCGGTCCGGCCCGGGGCCTTCGATCCGCTGGCCGTCCAGCGTCAGCGTGCCCGTGCTGGGCTGCTCGAAGCCGGCGATCATGTTCAGCGTGGACGATTTGCCGCAGCCCGTGGGGCCGAGCACGGTCACGATTTCGGCCGGGGCGATGTCCAGGTCCAGGCTGTCCAGGGCCAGGGTCTGGTTGCGGGCGCGGCCGCTGCCACCATAGATCTTGCTGGCACCGCGAAAGGCGATTTTGGGCAGCGCCCGCTGCGCGGATGCGAGGATTTCAACTCGGGCTGTCATGGGGTTTGTCTCCGTCTCGTCAGGGGTTGAGGCACTGTAGTCCTATGAAGGACTAGAGCTCAACATGACTCGGATCGGGGATTCCCCAGGTCCTATAGCCCGGTGGCGCGGGTGGGCTGTAGGACTCGCATTTTCAGGACCGCTGGCGACAACAAAAAACCCACCGGGCTTGCGCCGGGTGGGTGTTCTTCGGTGTGAGCCGTCGCTTCAGCTGCTGAACAGGAAGTTCATCACGTCGCCGTCCTTGACGACGTAGTCCTTGCCTTCGGCGCGCATCTTGCCCGCGTCCTTCGCGCCCTGCTCGCCCTTGAAGGCGATGTAGTCGTCGAAGCCGATGGTCTGGGCGCGGATGTAGCCCTTCTCGAAGTCGGTGTGGATCACGCCAGCGGCCTGCGGGCCGGTGTCGCCCACGTGGATGGTCCAGGCGCGCACCTCTTTCACACCGGCGGTGAAGTAGGTCTGCAAACCGAGCAGCTGGTAGGCCGCGCGGATCAGGCGGTTCAGGCCCGGTTCCTCCTGCCCCAGTTCCTTGAGGAATTCGAGGCGGTCGGCGTCGTCCATCTCGGAGAGTTCGGCTTCGATCTTGGCGCAGATGGCGACCACGGGCGCGTTCTGCTTCTGCGCAAACTCCTTGAGGCGGTCGAGCAGCGGGTTGTTCTCGAAGCCGTCTTCCGACACGTTGGCCACGAACATCGCCGGCTTGGCGGTGATCAGGAAGAACTGCTTGAGCTGCGCCTGCTCTTCCTTGCTGAAGTCGATGGTGCGCACCGGCTGGGTGTCGTTGAGCGCGGCCTGGCACTTCTCGAGGATGGCGACCTGCTTGATCGACTCCTTGTCGCCCGAGCGCGCGGTCTTGCTCACGCGGTGCAGGGCCTTTTCCACCGCGGCCAGATCGGCCAGGCAGAGCTCGGTCTGGATGACCTCGATGTCGGCGATCGGGTCGACCTTGTTGGCGACGTGGATCACGTTCGGGTCTTCGAAGCAGCGCACCACATTGACGATGGCGTCGGTCTCGCGGATGTGCGCGAGGAACTTGTTGCCCAGGCCTTCACCGGTGCTTGCACCCGCCACGAGGCCGGCGATGTCCACGAACTCCACGATGGCCGGCACGATGCGCTCGGGCTTGACGATCTCGGCGAGCTGCTGCAGGCGCGGGTCGGGCACCTCCACCACACCGGTGTTGGGCTCGATGGTGCAGAAGGGGTAGTTCTCGGCCGCGATGCCGGCCTTGGTCAGCGCGTTGAAAAGGGTGGACTTGCCGACGTTGGGCAGGCCCACGATGCCGCATTGGAGGCTCATGGAAATTCCTTATGAATCAACCCCTGTGGCGCTGTGCAGCGCCTGTCTGGCAGTGCTGCGAACCGAGGTGAAGGTACCGGGTTACGTAAGGACGTTGTCCTCGTCCTGCCAAGGGGAAACGGGTGTCGATTGTACTGATGGGTGAATATCTCGCCCTGAAGCGTCCCGAACGCTCAGCCGCCCGCGCGCCGGGCCTGTTCACGCACCCAGAGCGAGAAAGCCTCCACCGCGCGGGAGCCGGCGGTCGCACGCGAGCGGCACAGGTAGTAGCCCCGCCCGGTGTTGGCGCTGCCAGGCACGGGGGTGACCAGGCGACCGGTGGCCAGTTCGGCCTGCACCATGCAGCGCTGGACCACCGCCACGCCCATGCCCGCGCGGGCCGCTTCGATCAGGTTCATGACCAGGTCGAAGCCCGTCCCCCGCCAGTGCGGCGGCAGCTGCCCGCCCACGGCGTCGGCCCACAGGGCCCAGTTGTCGCGGTAGTTGCTGTGGTACAGCAGGGGCAGCTTCAGCAGCGCGTCCACGCCGTCGATGCCTTGCGCCAGCGCGGGCGCGCACACAGCCACGATCTCGCGGCCGATGAGGTATTGCGCCGCCACCTGGCGGGGCCAGTGCTTGCCGGCCCGCGCCTTGAGCGCCACCCACAGGTCCACGTCCGCGCGCGTGAAGTCCTCGTCGTGGTGGTACTGGCGGAACTCGATGTCGACCTCGGGGTGGCGGTGCCGGAAATCCTCCAGGCGCGGCATCAGCCAGAGATTGCCCAGGCTGGGCACCACGGACAGGCGCAGCCGCAGGGCTTCGGGCAGGGCCCTGACCTGGCCCGCCGCGGCCTCCAGCGCGGCCACGGGTCCCTCCACCTGGCGGCGCAGTTCGGCGCCGGCCGGTGTCAGGCGCACGCCGCTGGCCGCGCGATCCAGCAGCTGGACACCCAGGTGTTTCTCGAGCCGGGCCACCGCGCGGCTCACCGCCGCCTGGGTCACGCAAAGCTCGTCGGCCGCACGGTGGAAGTTGCCATGGCGGGCCACGCCCAGGAAGGCGTGCAGTTCCACCAGGGACGGGCTTCGGATGCGCATGCGGCTGATTACATCATGTCATCGCACACGGCGAAAATGTCGTTTGCCCGCCTTGGTCGGATTTCCTACCCTTCGACTCCCATCTTCGAGGAGGAGACCTCACATGACCACCCGAACCCTGCTGCGCACCGCGCTGACCCTGACCACCGCGCTCGTTCTGGGCGCTGCCGCCCAGGCCCAGACCGCCTACCCCAACCGGCCGATCAAGCTGATCGTGCCCTTCGCCCCCGGCGGCTCGACCGACCTGGCCGCGCGCCTGGTGGCCGAATACGGCGGTCGCGAGCTCGGCCAGTCCATCGTGGTGGAGAACAAGGCAGGCGCCGGTGGCTCGACGGGCATGGAATTCGTCGCCCGCGCGCCGGCCGATGGCTACACCCTGGGCATGGCCACCGTCAGCACGCACGGCAGCAACCCGGCGGTCTATGGCAACAAGCTGCGCTACAACCCGGTGAAGGACTTCGCGCCCATCACCAACGTGGCGACCACGCCCAGCGTCTTCGCGGTGCATCCCGCCACGCCGGCCAAGGACATGAAGGCGTTCATCGCCCTGGCCCAGGCCAACCCGGGCAAGTACAGCTTCGCCTCGCCAGGCATCGGCTCCCTGGGCCACGCCAACATCGAGCACTTCATGGCCCTGTCCAAGATGAACCTGTTGCACGTGCCTTACAAGGGCGCCGGGCAGGCCATGACCGACGCCATGGCGGGCCAGGTGACCGCCATCACGGACAACCTGCCGTCGGCCCTGCCGAACATCCAGTCCGGCAAGCTGCGCGCGCTGGCGGTGCTGAGCGAGAAGCGCTCGCCCTCGCTGCCGGAGGTGCCCACCTACGGCGAACTTGGATTCCCCCAGATGGGCGGTGGCGGCTGGTTCGGCGTGGTCGCGCCGGCAGGCACGCCACCCGAGGTGGTGGCCAGACTCAACGCCGCCATCCACAAAGGCATGAAGCACCCTGAGTTCATCAAGCAGATGGAAGCCTCGGGCTCCACGCTGATCCCCGGCACACCCGAGGCGTTTGCCCAGCAGATCCAGCAGGCCATGGAGCGCTATGAGCGCGTGGCCAAGATGGCCAAGATTTCGGTGGACTGACGCATGCCGATCGACGCGCCGCCGTTCACGCTGCACCGCCCCGTCGCCACGCCCGTGCCCCTGGTGTGCGACTCGCCCCACAGCGGCACCAACTACCCGGCGGACTACGACCACGCCGTGCCGCGGGCGCTGCTGCGGCGCGGCGAGGACACCCATGTGGACGCGCTGTGGGCGGCGGTGCCCTCGGTGGGCGGCAGCCTGCTGGCGGCCCACTTTCCCCGCACCTACATCGATTGCAACCGCTCGGAGGACGACCTCGACCCGGACCTGCTCGACGGCCCATGGCCGGCGCCGCTGAACCCGAGCGAGAAGACCCGCCTGGGGTTCGGCCTGGTGTGGCGCAACATCGACGCCAGCACGCCGATCTACCGCCGCCGGCTCACCGTGGCGGAGGTGCAGGCGCGCATCGCCCACTGCTACCGCCCGTACCACGCGGCCCTGTCGCAATGCATCGACGAGACCATGGACCGCTTCGGCGCGCTCTGGCACCTGAACCTGCACTCCATGCCCGACAACGCCTACGAGCGGCTCCAGATCCGCAGCACCCGCCCACTGGCTGACTTCGTGCTCGGCGACCGCGACGGCACCACCTGCGACCCGGCGTTTGTCGACCTGGTGGAGCGCGAACTGCGCTCGCGCGGCTACACGGTGGCCCGCAACGACCCGTACAAGGGCGTGCAGCTGATCGCGCGCATCGGCCAGCCCGCGCAGCGGCGCCACAGCCTGCAGATCGAGGTCCGCCGCCCGGTGTACATGGACGAGATCACCCGGGAGCGCAATGCCAGTTTTGCCACGGTGCAGCGCGACCTGGGCGAACTGGCGGCCACGCTGGCGCGCTACGCGAACGAGCAGGCCGCCCCGCCACGATCAGCCCAGGGCTGAGTTCAGTCGAATTTCCAGTCGGCGCTCACAGGCTGACCGACCCGCAGCACCTGCCCGTCGCCTTCGAGAACGATGGCGTTCATGCCGAAGGTGATGGCGCCGTTGAGGCGCGGGTCCTGCCGGTAGACCTGCAGCGTGTCGTTCACCTCGGGGCTGGAGGTGGCGGTCGCGGGGTCGATGTTGGGAATGGGACAGCGCCCGCAGGGCTTGACCGGTTCGATCAGCGCGGACGCGCCGTCCCCGGTGCCGATGCGCATCGCGCCCACGCGGTCTTCGTCGTGCGCTTCGACGCCGGCCAGCACGACGTTGGGCCGGAAACGCAGCATCTCCACCGACCCGTGGCCGGCCGCGCCCAGGCGGCTGTTGAGTTCGTCCAGCGACGCGGTGCTGGTCACCAGCAGGCTGAAACCGTCGGCGAACTGCGTGACGGCCTCGCGGCCCCCGGTCCACTTCAGACTGCACACGCGCCGCACCTCGGGGTCGAAGCGCGCCAGGCGCAGGGGCTGCCCGAGGAAATCGCTGAACCACTGCGCGGCCAGATCGCCCATGTCATAGGCCTGCACCTCGTCGTCCCACACGCGCACCTTGAGCGGGCCTTCGGCCGCGTCCAGCGCCAGGTGCAGCGCGAGCATGCCGGGGGCGCGCAGCACCAGCTGGCCCATCTTGAAAGCGGTCTGGATGAGCGCCATGCGGGGCAGCTCGCGCTGGGTCACGAACTCGCCGTCCGCGTCCACCACCATCCAGGCGCGGTCGTACAGCAGGCCGGTGTCGGTCAGCTCGGCCTCGGTCAGCGAAATGCCAGCGCAGGACTTGACCGGGTAGACCCAGAGCTGGGCGATGGTGGCCTGCACGTCGGCGGCAAGGGGTTCAGCACTCATGGTGGATGGTCAGGATGGGAGTACCGGGTATCGCCCGGGGGAAGGCCCGGATTGTGCCCTGCTCCTAGAATCCCCCTCATGAACTCCCCTGCCCCCCGCACCGGCTCCGCCCGGCGTTTCGACGTCGCCATCCGAGGGGCCGGCGTAGTGGGCCAGACCCTGGCCCTGCTGCTGGCCCGCGACCGCCTGCGCGTGGCCCTGGTCGGCGCGCCACGCGGCCCGCAGGACACCCCCGACGTGCGCGCCTACGCGATCAACGCCGCCTCGCGCGACGTGCTGCGCTCGGTGCGCGCCTGGCCCGAGGCCGACCCGCAGGACGACCGCGTGCCCCCCATCACCCCGGTGAGCGCCATGCAGGTGTGGGGCGACGACGGCGGCGAGCTGCAGTTCTCGGCCGACGACCAGGGCGCGGACGCGCTGACCTGGATCGTGGACGTGCCCGCGCTGGAGCAGCGCCTGTCCGACGCGATCGGTTTCCAGGGCGGCATCGAGCGCGTGAGCGAAGCGCCCAACGCCGCCCTGACGGTGGTGTGCGAGGGCAAGCGCAGCCAGACGCGCGCGGAGCTGGGCCTGGAATTCGACGTGCGCCCCTACCCGCACAAGGCGGTGGCCGCGCGGCTGCGCTGCGACCAGCCGCACGGCGGCATCGCCCGGCAGTGGTTTTCCAACGGCGAGGTGATGGCCCTGCTGCCCCTGGGCGGCGCGTTCGGGAACTCCGTGGCGCTGGTCTGGTCTGTCCCTGCACAGCAGGCCGACGCCTGGCTGCAAGCCGACCCGACCACCTTCACCCAGGCCGTGCAGGCGCGCTGCGCCCAGGCCCTGGGCCACATGCACATGGAAAGCCCCGCCCAGGCCTGGCCCCTCGAACTCTCGCGCGCCCAACGCTGGATCGCCCGCACCGCCCAGGGCGGCGTGGCGCTGGCCGGCGACGCGGCGCACGCCATGCACCCGCTGGCGGGCCAGGGCCTGAACGTGGGCCTGGCCGACGCCGCCGAGCTGGCGCGCGTGCTGCAGCAGCGCGAGTACTGGCGCGAGCTGGGCGACCTCAAGCTGCTGCGCCGCTACGAGCGCGCGCGCGCCGCCGAAGTGGGCGCCATGGGCTGGGTCACCGACGGCCTGTTCGGCCTGTTCGCCCATGGCGACTCCCGTGTGCAGGCGCTGCGCAACTGGGGCCTGAACGGCTTCGACCGCAGCGGCCCGCTCAAGCGCTGGATCGCCCGCCAGGCCATGGGCCAGCCGCACCTCTGAAGCCCCTTTTCACCCTTTCGAATCCCGCACGCCCTCCAAGGCTCCCACGATGAAACTCTTCAAATCCCTCCTGATCGCGGCCTTGGCCGCCCTGTCGATGGCCGCCATCGCCCAGGAAGCCACCATCCGCAAGAACCTGGCCGAGCGCCTGCCCAACCTGCCGGCCATCGACGAGGTCAGCAAGACGCCCATGCCGGGCATCTACGAGGTGCGCGTCAACCAGAGCGAGCTGTTCTACACCGACGCCGAGGGCAACTACCTGATCCAGGGTTCGATGATCGACACCAAGGCCCGCGTGGACCTGACCGAGCAACGCATGGACAAGCTCACCGCCATTGCCTTCAAGGACCTGCCGCTGAAAGACGCCTTCACCATCGTGCGCGGCAACGGCAAGCGCAAGCTGGCGGTGTTCGAGGACCCCAACTGCGGCTACTGCAAGCGCTTCGAACGCGACCTGATGAAGATCGACAACGTGACGGTGCACGTGTTCCTGTACCCGATCCTGAGCGCCGACTCGGGTGAGAAGTCGCGCAACATCTGGTGCGCCAAGGACAAGGGCAAGACCTTCATCGACTGGATGGTGCGCGACGTGACCCCGCCTTCGGCGACTTGCGACGCGGCCGCCGTGGCGCGCAACTTCGAGTTCGGGAAGAAGGCCCGCATCACCGGCACCCCGACCATCATCTTCGCCAACGGCACGCGCGTGCCCGGCGCCATCGGTGCCGAGCAGATCGAGAAACAGCTCGCGGAAGCCAAGCCTTGAGCACCCGCGCCAGGGCGGCCAAGGCCGCGCGCAACGCAGGCGTGCGCTACACCGTCTCGGTGCTCAGCGCGCACGCCCACCTGTTCGCCGTGACGCTGCGCATCGAGCAGCCCGCGAAGAACCAGCGCGTGGCCCTGCCGGTGTGGATACCGGGCAGCTACCTGGTGCGCGAGTTCTCGCAGAACCTGCAACAACTGCGCGCCTGGCAGAACGGGCAACCCGTCGCCCTCAGGCAGCTCGACAAACACCGCTGGCAGGCCCAGGCCGAGGCCGGCGAGCCACTGGAACTGCGGTATGAGGTGTATGCCTTCGACGCCTCGGTGCGCACCGCCTTCCTCGACGCCTCGCGCGGTTTCTTCAACGCCACCAGCCTGTGCCTGCGCGTGCTCGGCCAGGAGGACACGCCGCACGCGCTGGAGCTGTTGACCAGCGAGGCCACCGCCGGCTGGCAGGTCGCCACCGGCCTGACGCCGCAGACCGTGGACGCCCAGGGCTTCGGCCACTACCTCGCCGAGGGTTACGACGAGCTCGCCGACTGCCCGGTGGAAATGGGCCGCTTCTGGAGCGCCAGCTTCACCGCCGGCGGGGTGGAGCACCGCTTCGTGGTGGCCGGTGCGGGCGAGTGGATGGATGGCGAGCGCCTGATCGAAGACACCCGCAGGATCTGCGAGACGCAGATCGCCTTCTGGCACGGCCAGCAGCCCCCGCCTTTCTCGCGCTACGTGTTCATGCTGTACGCCAGCGCCGACGGCTACGGCGGCCTGGAGCACCGCAACTCCACCGCGCTGATCTGCCAGCGCGCCGACCTGCCGCGCGCCCCCGCGCCGGGCGAAAAGCCCGCCCCCCTCAAGGCCACGGACGGCTACACCACGCTGCTGGGCCTGATCAGCCACGAGTACTTCCACACCTGGAACGTCAAGCGCCTGCGCCCGGCCGAGTTCGCGCGCTACGACTACGACCGCGAGAACCACACCGAGCTGCTCTGGTTCTTCGAAGGTTTCACCAGCTACTACGACGATCTCATGCTGCGCCGCGCCGGGCTGATCGACGACGCGACCTACCTGCAGCTGGTGGCCAAGACCCTCAACCAGGTGCAGCAGACGCCGGGCCGCCTGGTGCAGACCGTCGCCGAGGCCAGCTTCGATGCCTGGGTGAAGTACTACCGCATGAACGAGAACACGCCCAACGCGACGGTGAGCTACTACACCAAGGGCTCGCTGGTGGCGCTGTGCCTGGACCTCACGCTGCGCACCGAAGGCCACGGCTCGCTCGACGCGGTGATGCGCGAACTCTGGCAGCGCTGCGAAGGCGGCCCGATGCGCGAGGCCGACGTGCTGCGTGCGCTCAAGCGCCTGGGCCAACGCAGTTACGAAGGCGAGATCGCAGCCTGGGTGCACAGCACCGACGAGCTGCCCCTGCCCTCGCTGCTGCAAGACCACGGTGTGAAGGTCTCGCACGACAAGGCGCCGCTGGCGCAGCAACTCGGCCTGCGCGTGAGCGAGACCGGGGGCGGCGTGGTGCTCAAGACCGTGCTGCGCGGCGGCGCGGCCGAGGCCGCCGGCATGGCCGCGAACGACGAGTGGCTGGGCGTGGAGTTCGCGCCCGAGCAGCGCGGCGGCGAGGCCGAGGCCTGGCGCCTCCACAAGCTCGACGAACTGCCCCCCCTGCGCGCGCGGCGCGCCAGGCTGACCGCGCTGGTCTCGCGCGACAAGCGCCTGCTGCGCCTGCCGCTGGACTGGCCCACCGAGTCCTTCACCGTGCGGCTGGCGGTGGGCGATGCGCCCAAGCTCGCCAGCTGGCTGAACTAGGGCCTATTCACACTATTTTTTTCAAGTGCGAGTGGGTTGAAAACAGCGCCAATCGAGGCGCGCGACGACGGCCAGACTGGATGTCTGGCCTAGGAGTGCAACGAAGAGTGGCGCTGTTTTCAACCCATTCCCTTCGGGTTGCGGCCAAAAAGGCCATGCGCCGCGTTGCGAAGCCTCGCCGGGCCACCGGCCCGTCTGCGTTTCGCGC
>JAGKSX010000022.1 GCA_018993155.1 Hydrogenophaga sp. | reverse complement strand
CTGTTCGCATTGAGCAACTTGTGGATGGTGCGTCGAACGCTTTTGCAAGAGGCCCGGGGATGAGTGCGCCCAAAGGGGCCCGAGAGGCCGCCGCTGAGTCGCAAACTGACCCTGAAATGGCCCGAATCGCGCCGCATCTCTCGCCATCTGAAACATCGCGCATCAGGGCCCATGGCGGCGAGCGTTGTGCAGACCTTCCCTAGGCGAGCACACAGCATGCCTTTCTAACTCGCCCGAAAGCACCTTTTCGCCATAAAACGTTCAGACTGGCTCCGAGCGTGATGGATTTCTCCATAGGAGACCTCGCTCGGGGAGTACTTCTTGCATGCAACACCGCATAGGGCCCGCTGGTACTCCTCACCCCTTAGCGGCATGAGTTGCGTATCAGTGCTCAGAAGGCGGTTTCAATCTTCATAGCTGTCACATCGCGCGCGCCCCCAAAACACCGAGGCCGAAGTCTGTCTCCATCACAATCTGCATGCGTCGAAGCAGATTCAGTGAGAGCCTTGGTCAACTGGAGCGAGGCCACTAAGAGCAATACATGTCGTACTATGCGGCATGAACACTTTTGCGAACTCCCTCAAAGCTGAGATTGCTCGCGTGGCTCGCAAGGAGCTGAAGGCAGAGTTAGACGCACTTCGCAAGACCAATGCAAGCCAGCGCTCTGACATAGCCGCGCTCAAGCGCGACGTAAGGGCACTTCAGTCTCGTCTTCTAATGGCAGAACGGGTGGCTGGGCTGCTGCCGGTTCCGTTGACACCGACCTAAGCTTCTTGAGCTTTCTCGAACTGTACGGGACTGAGATACCCGAGCGTCGAATGCCGGCGTGTCGGGTTGTAGAAGCGTTCGATGTAGTCGAACACGTCTGAACGGGCCTGCCCTCGCGTTCGGTACACCTTCCTGGCCGTGCGCTCGGTCTTGAGCGAGCTGAAGAAGCTCTCCATAGCCGAGTTGTCCCAGACCTCACCGGCCCTGCTCATGCTGCAAGTGATGCCCTGTTCGTTCAGCAGCTTCTGGAAGTGCTCGCTGGTGTACTGGCTGCCTTGGTCCGAGTGGTGCAGCAGCGCCACAGGTTTGCCCCGGCGCCACACGGCCATCATCAGCGCGTCCACCACGAGCTGCGAGGTCATGCTCTCCTGCATCGACCAGCCCACGATGCGCCGCGAGTACAGGTCCAGCACCGCCGCCACGTACAGCCACCCCTCGGCCGTCCAGATGTAGGTGAAGTCGGCCACCCACTTCTGGTTTGGCCCATCAGCCTGGAACTGACGGTCCAGCACGTTGTCAGCCACCGCGCTGCGCTCCCCCCGGTCCTTGGGTAGCCCACGACGACGGGGCCGGGCACGCAGCGCCTGCTCGCGCATGAGCCGCTCGATGCGGTGCAGCCCACAAGCTTGGCCTTGCTCCAGCACGTCGTGCCACACGCGGCGTGCGCCGTAGGTGCGGTCACTGCGCACGAAGCTCTGGCGTACCTGGGTGCTCAGCGCCTCGTCGCTAAGGCTGCGTCGGCTCCTGGGCCGCGTGAGCCACGCGTAGAAGCCACCTCGCGAGACACCGAGCGCCTCGCACATCAGATTGACCGGCCAGGCCCCTCGGTGTTTCGCCACGAAGCCGAACTTCACATCGACTCCTTCGCGAAGTAGGCCGCGGCTTTTTTCAGGATGTCGCGCTCCATCTTGAGCTTGGCCACTTCCTTGCGCAGCCGGGCTATCTCGGCATCCTGGGCCCTCTGCTTGCCATTGCCAGGGAACGCCTCCTGCGGCTCATCACGCAGCTCACGAACCCATTTGCGCAACACGTTCTCGTGTACGTCCAGGTCCTTGGCCGCCTGGGCCACAGCCACACCACGCTCGGTGACCAGTTTGACCGCCTCGAGCTTGAACTCTCGGCTGAATGTCCTTCTTCTCTCCATGAACCACCTCCGGTTTCATCTTCCACCTTAACAAGGTGTCTGTGAAACCGGCAGCAGCCCAGACATCCGATTCACACGTGAAGACTTTGGTAAAACGGAAGTTTGGGCCGTGGAATGCAAAGACTACAGTAGGAGGCTCGACAAGAGTTATGTGTCCTCTCAGATCTATCCGCAATACGAGGTTATGCGTGACAAGGGACGAGTGGATCGGATGCTTATTGTTAGCAGCTGTGGCGTATCTACGGATGCGCAGGAGTTCATCGACGATTGGCGTCACGCCTCGCACCAGACCTACGACGAGTTGGCCGAGTCTGTCTTTGGCCTCAGGCCCTACATCACGCACTTGGCAGAACTACGTCCCACGGAGCAGACCGAGTACGTCGAAGCACGGCTCGAAGGCTTCTCAGATCCCGCCATCGCGGTAGTCGAGGACTGGCTGCAGAATGACGGCGGCCCTAGCCGAGCCATCCTGGGCGGGTACGGTCAAGGTAAATCCAGCTTTGCCAGGCGACTCGCCGCCCATTTCGCTCGGATCAACCTACAAGATCCCACTGCCCGCATTCCCATCCTGCTACGTCTGGGGGAGATCGTGCATGAAACCCAGCTCGAAGGGCTTTTTGGAAAGGAGTTCACGTCGCGTTTTCCTTGTGTCGGCTACCAGTACCCGACGCTGGAGTACCTAAACAAGCAAGGCCGGCTGTTCATCATCTTGGACGGGTTTGACGAGATGAAGCACGCCATGACAGCGGCAGACTTCCTCAACAACTTCCGCGAGTTCAACAAACTTTTAGTCGGCAAAGCCAAGGTGCTGCTCCTTGGTCGGCCTAACGCCCTTCCCTCAGATGAGCGCGAACTGGTGTTTCGTGGGCTGGTTCGGGTCGGAGACCAGCTCGTCGCTAGCTCGGACTATCAGGCTTGGCCCGAGTGGAAAATTGCCTTCTTCGACGAACAAGAATCGTCCCGACTGCTTACATCTAGCCTGCGCGTCAACCAGATCAAGCATGTGGAGAGTAAGCGTTTCGCATACCAGCCGGACTTTGTAGAGACGCGCCGCGACGAAATTTTCGCGCTGGTACCTGCAGACTTGTTACGACGCCCAGTGCACGTGCAACTAGTCGCAGATGTAGCCGCCGACCCCCAATTCGACCTGCGTGGCTTCAATGAACACCGCCTGTACGAGCACTTCATCAGCAACATGGTGCAGCGTGACACGGTGCTCAAGCCTGCGCGGCGCTCCATCGCTTTGGACGCCCGGCTGCAGTTCCAACGGGAGCTTGCTTGGTGGGCGTGGCGCAAGCCTGACGGGACACAGGGCAGTTTTTACCGTCGTGAGCTGCCGGCGATCCTTTTCCGAGATCTTCCGAATGGCAATAGCGCCGACGATGAGGGCAAGCGCAACGAATACATCGTTTCGACGCTGACGGAGGAAAAGGAGTCGGGCGTGCTCTTCTTTGCCCACCGGTCATTCCAGGAGTTTCTGGTTGCAGAACGGATGCGCTTGGTCAAACCTTCACCGGCCTCGCATGCGGAATACTCAAGTAGCCTGACGGACGACGTGGCCGCTTTTCTAGTGCTGGCACCTGACCAAGGCTTTATCTTGGACTGGTACACAACATTGCAAGGGGCCGCAGGGCCTATTGCACTTGGCTACCTCGAGTTCTTTGCTTCGTTCCCAAGCATCATTCACCAGATCACTGAGCACACGCTGTCACGCGACCCGATCGCGATGGATGTGTGGAGCGCGATCATCTTGCACCATGCGACGCGAAAGGGAACCCAAGGAGCCTTCGATCGCGAGTATCTGAGCGAGGTCATGCTCGGCTTGGTCAAGCAGGGCAATGCACCTACGGCAGCCGCCGCTGCGCTGTCGCTTCTTGCTTTGTGCAACAACGACGGCGCCAGGCAGGAGCCGCTTCGCGCGCAGATCGTCGGAGCTGTGATGGAGCGGTGCCTTCGGATGGCGAGAGGCGATACCGCCAAGGGCAAACTACTTGTCTCCAAAAGCGATGCCGACTTTGCCACCGAGTGGATGGCAACGCTAGAGAAGACCGCGTCACGTCGAGATGTCCGCATGGATATGACGATCGCTTGCAACTATGAGACGCTGGAGCGAATGTGCGCTCTGCAGCTTCAGGGGAAGAGCAACCGCTCGGGAATGGGCGTGGCGCCGGTCAATCCAATCACGTTAAAGGACGTCCCGCAGGGTATCGGTCCTGTCCACGATATCTCTAGTGCTCAGGTGTTCAAGAACATCGAGGGAAGCTTTGTCAAACAGCACGGGGCATATCTGCGCGCCAAGAAGGACGCCTTTGACATCGTGCAGGTGGAACTGCGAGCAAGAAACTCTCGGAACTAGTGCCTGCAGCGTTGGCCAGCAGTGGGTTGATTGTTGCGCGGGTGTGCTGCCGTCCCGCATCATTGGGAACAGAATTCCAAATGCGGGATGTCGAGCCCGCGCCGGCTCACAAGCTTTGACTATGAATTCGAGCTACCAGCGCGTGGTGAAGGTTTGGCTGACCTTTTGCGCGGCGGCGGTTCTCGCATACCTGTGGCGTCGATGAGAGACGTCAGGCGCTCCAGAGACGCACGCAGCCCCGCGACCTCGACCGCAGCGGCGGTGACTTCCGCGCTCTTGGCATCGTCAATGGCGCGTAGGTCTTCCAGTCGTTGCCGAGCCACCAACTCGGCCTCTGCCAGGGCTAGGCGTGTCTGCAAGGCTTCTTCGCGTTGGTTTGCTGCTACCAATTGCAGCCGCCCTTGTTCCTGAGAGTTGTCCTGAGCTTCGCGCGCAGCGGTGACGGCTTTTTGAAGTGTTTCTGCTTGACGCTCGGCCTTTGCGCGAGCATTGCGCTCTCGATCGAGCTCCAAGGCCACGCGACGGTCCGCGGCATCGGCGCGCTCGACGGCGGCCGCGAGCTGACGCTTGGTTTCAGCCAGATCTTCGGCGGCGCGCTGGCGCTCATCGGCAAACCGATCCTGCTCGAGGGCCAACGCTGCACGGACTTCCTGGAGTCGCGCGCGCTCGGCCGCGAGCTCCGCATGGACTTGCTGGAGATGCGCGCCCTGTTCGGCCAGCTCGGCCTTCAGCTTGGTCGCCTTGGTGCTGGCCTCAAAAGCAGCCGCGCCAGCGATCTCGGCGCGCTCCTTCTCGGACTCCACGTTGGCCACGGCGTCCGCCAGGCCGTCGCGCAGCCGCTCGTCGAAATCCCCCCTCGTCTGGGCGAGGGCGGTCTCCCAGAAGTGCTGAGCGGCCTGCAGCACCGGGTCGGGCACGCCGGCGGGGGCCGCGAAGGCACCCGGGTCCTGGATGCGCCGGCCCAGGTGCTTGAACCACTGCTCCAGGAGTGGCCCAACGGTGTTGGGCGAGCCGCTGCCCAGGTGCTGGCGCACCCGCTCGATCGTGGGTTTTTCTCCCGCGAGCAGCACCGCATCGGCCGCGGCCCAGACGTCTTCGCGCTGGACGCCACGATTCGCGCCGCGCGGTCGGCGGATGTCGTCTTCGGAGACGCTCGAACTTTTCATTTGCATCGCCCTGCTTCGGTGGTTAAATTACCAACGATAAGAGATTGTTATCGTGACTTATTGGCCTTTTTCATATCAAATCATACATAGTATGTGTGATAAATATCAAATCATCATCGTGCCCTGAGCATGCGCCTGCCCGTCCTCCAGAAAACCCCCGCCCTGCAGCCGCACGAGCTGAGCGATGTGACGGCGCAGGCCGTGGCCGACCTGCTGCGCGAAGGTGAATCGCTCAACACGCAGCTGAGCTACCGCAGCGCGCTGCGCTACTGGGCTGCCTGGTACGGCCTCCGCTACGGCGCGCAGATCAGCCTTCCGTTGCCCGCGGCTTGCGTGCTGCAGTTCATCGTCGACCACGCGCAGCGCAGCAGCCCCAAGGGCCTGGTGCATGAACTCCCACCCCAGATCGACGCCGCCCTGGTTCAGGCCGGCTACAAAGGAAAGACGGGACCGATGGCGCACAACACGCTGGTGCACCGCCTGGCCGTGCTGTCCAAAGCGCACCAGATGCGCGACGTGAAAAACCCCTGTCAGGACCCCAAGGTGCGCGAGCTGCTTTCGCGCACGCGCAAGGCCTACGCCAAGCGCGGTGAGCTGCCCAAAAAGAAGGACGCGCTGACCAAGGATCCGCTGCAGCTTGTCCTTGCCACCTGCGACGACTCATTGAAAGGCAAGCGCGATCGCGCCCTCCTCCTCTTCGCCTGGGCCAGTGGTGGGCGCCGGCGCTCCGAGGTGGCTGCGGCCGACATGAAGTTTTTGAAGAACACCGGGCCTGGGGAGTTTTCTTACGAGCTGGCCTTCTCAAAGACCAATCAAAGTGGCGTTGATCGGCCCGAGAACCACAAACCCGTGATTGGGCAAGCTGGTGCTGCGCTGGAAGAGTGGTTGTCGGTGAGTGGGATCCGCGAAGGCGCCCTCTTCCGCCGGGTGCTCAAAGGCGGCCACCTCGGTGGTCCGCTGTCGGCCGCGGCCGTGCGCGACATCGTTCAGGCGCGATGTTTATTGGCAGGGGTTGAGGGGGCATTTTCTGCGCACTCTTTGCGCGCTGGTTTCGTCACCGAAGCGGCCGCGCAAAACGTCTCGCTCGCTGACACGATGGCCATGACGGGCCACCAATCCATTGCCGTGGTTCTCGGATATCACCGTCAGGGCAATCATTTCAAGTCACGTGGCACTCGACTGCTTGAATAGAGTCCCGAAATGACATTGCTTGCGCTTATGGCCTGCCGAAAACGTCGCTCTATTGCTCATCAAGAGGGCGGATCGGTTCCAGCTTGTCGTTGAGGCAACCGAGGACTACGCAATCTACATGTTGGATCCGGATGGGCGCATCGAGTCATGGAGCCCAGGTGCAATGCGGCTCAAGGGGTACCAAGCTGAGGAGGTGATGGGCAATTCCTACAGCATGTTCTTTCGCCCCCAAGACGTGGCTCATGGTCTGCCGCAACGGAAACTGGCGCGAGCATGCTTGCATGGAAGGACTGAGGAAGAAGGCCGGCGCGTGCGCAAAGACCGCTCTGTTTTTTGGGCCACCATCATTGGCAGTCGAATCGTTGGCGAGGATGGAATCCTCTCGGCCACGCCAAGATCACTTGAGACATAACGGAGTAGCGCCAACTAGCGAAAAACCTGTTTCAACTTACCGCTGTCGATGATTGGGCTGCGAAAGCAACGCAAGCGGGAGCAGATGGGGGGCGCGGTGCTCCCCACCACAACGCCTCACCCTAGCGCAACCTGAGCCGCCCACGCGCGGGCGTTCGTGCGCAGCCGTTCCTCCTCCCGCGGTAGCAGGCGCTTGGCGAAAACCTCCACGTCATGGCGCAGCTTCAAGGCGCGCTCCCGGTCGCAATGCTCGAGCATGTACAGACGGCGGACGGCGGCGCGCCAGTGGCCGTCCCGCAAGTCTTGGCGCAGCGATGCTTCCAGCACCTGCGCCGTTGTAGGCGGCCGTGCTTGTGGTTGGGGCGGGCTCACGCGTTTGGCCGGGGCAGGTGCCACCCCCACAGCAGGCGCGGTCGCCACGCGCTCGGCAATGGGACGGCGCGCTCTGGCTTCAACCCCGGCCCGCGGCTTGGCGCGTGCTCGGCGCGCGGGGCTTTCCCTACGGGGACGGGTCCGCTTCTCGATCGTTGACGACGCCATCAAAGAGGCAAACGGCGGCGGTCCGACCCAGCGGGTCACGGGCCCATCCCATGCCGGCTCCATTACCCCACCATGCCTTCCAGATGCACGGGAAACCGGCTCAGCGTCATCTCGCCCGACGGCGTGGCGTGCGTCTTCAGCTTGCCTCTGGCGCGCAGCTGCGCGTGCTCGGCCAGCCGCGAAGGTTCGACCATGTCGGACCAGGGAATGTCCGCCTCGGTGAGACGCGTGCGCAGCGTAGCGGCGTCCACCGTGGCGATCCGCGCCGCCAGGCACCGGTTGACGTGCTCGGCCTGCGCGGTGCGCTCGGCAAATGTTGCGCCATCCAGACCCTCAACCTCCAGATCCAGCAGCTTCACCAGCCGGGTCCAGAAGTGGTCTTCCACCGCCGCGATGGCGAGGGACGCGCCGTCAACCGTCTGGAACACGCCGTAGCCTGGGCGCAGCAGGGCCTCGTTGCGCTGGGCCTGCAGGTCGGCCTGTCCCTTGGCCACGAACTGGCCGATGCGCGGGTTCATCATGTGCACCAGACAGTCGGTGATGGACACGTCCAGCCACTGGCCTTGGCCGGTGCGGTGCCGCTGTTGCAGCGCGGCCAGCGTCGCGGCCAGACCGTACAAGGCTCCCGACAGGTCGGCCACGGGAATGCCGTAGCCGTGTTCGGGTGGCTCGCTGGCGCGGCCCGACAAGGCCGTGACACCAGAAGCGGCCAGGTAGTTGAGGTCGTGCCCCGCCAGCGCCGCGAGCGGACCGGTCTGGCCATAGCCCGTGAGCGACACATAGATGACGCGCGGGTTGGTCCTGCGCACCGTCTCGTGGTCCAGGCCCAGGCGGGTCATCACGCCGGGACGGTAGCCCTCCAGCACGATGTCCGCTTCTTCCACCAAAGCGAGCGCCTGCCGGCGTTGCGCATCGTTCTTGAGATCGAGGAAGACGCTGCGCTTGCCCCGGTTCATCGCCGCGAACACACCGGGCACCAGGACGCGGGCGTTGTCGCCGTGCGGCGGCCGCTCGATCTTTACCACCTCCGCTCCCATCTCGACCAGGCAGTCCGAGAGGAACGGCCCGGGCAGCAGCTCGGAGAAGTCGACGACCTTCAGGCCGTCGAGCGGGGCCGTCGGCGTGCTCATGGCAATACGTTGCGCGGATCGGCGCGCAGCACATGCTCCCAGGCTTCGCGCGCCATCGGCGCCTGTTTCTCTTCCATGCAGTGGGCCAGGATGCCCGCCGAGCGTCCGACCAGGGCGAGGCCGCGCGCGACCATCGGGTCCAGCCCCATGGCCGCCACGATGGAGCCGATGGCGCCCACCGCGTTGAGCGGCAGCTTCTTGCCCATCTCGCGCGTGAAGACATCGCTGATGGCCTCCATCAGGCGCCAGTGTTTGCCGTAGTAGCCGTTGGCCTGCGAGAGCGCGCGCAAGGTCGGCACGCGAGGGTCGCCGTCGACGTGGATCGGATGGCCCACGCCGAAAATGGAGCGGCGCTCCTGCTTGTACTGTTGGATGAGCGCGCGCGCGGTGTCGCGCAGTTGTTCGTCGGTGGCGTCGTCCGTCAGGTCGGCCGCGCCCTGCAGCAGCATCTCGGTGGCGTTCTGCATGGTGCCAAGAAACACGCTGCCCGCGCCCAGCAGGCCGGTGGCCACGGCGCCTTGCAAGGACTCGGGCGCGCCGATGTAGGTCAGGCGCGCGGCCAGCGAACTGGGCGTAATGCCGTGGTCGGCGGTGGTCACAAGCAGCGCGTTGACCATGGTCTTCTCCTGCGCTGTCGGCATGCGCGACAGCGTGGTGAAGAAGATCATGTCGATGAAGTCGAACTGCCCGATGATCTCGGTCGAGAGGTTCTTGCCCCGGACCATGATGGTGTCGGTGGTGGTGTAGCCGATCTCTGTCTTTACCATTTGAAGTTCTCCTTGGATGAATGGGTGAGCACCGCGTCCAGCGCGGCCACGCCCTGCCCTTGCGGACGCACCGCGAGGGGGTTGATTTCCAGTTCCTCTATCTGCTCGGCGTGTTGCACGACGAAGTCGCTCAAGCGCACCAGCGTCTGCACCAGGGCATCGACGTCGAAGGCGGTCTGCCCCCGGTGGCCCACGAGCAGGTCGTGACAACGTGTTTCCATGACCATCGCCCGCGCCGAGGCCGGCGTGAGCGGCAGCAGGCGTCGGCTCACGTCCTTGAACAGCTCGATGCTCACACCCCCCAGGCCGAAGGTGCAGACATGGCCGAACACCGAGTCGCGGTGGATGCCGACCACAGCCTCGACGAAAGGCTTATCCAGCATCGGCTCGACGAGCACACCCTCGATCACCGAAGGGTGGTGGTGGGCCGACACGTTCTGGCGGATCGCCTCAAAGGCGGCCTCGGCCTGCGACGCGCTCTCGATGCCGAGCTGCACGCCACCCACGTCGGTCTTGTGCGTGATCTGCGCACTGACGACCTTCATGGCCACGCGGTTGCTCGCCATCTGCGCGAAGGCATCGGCCGCCTCGGCAGCCGAATGCACCACGGTGCCGACCGGCGCGTTCACACCGGCCGCCTGCAACAGCTTCTTGGCAGCGGCTTCGCTCATCGCGGTGCGCTCGCCTGGAGCGGCCTGCGGCTGGCCCAAGGGCTGCCAGGCCGCGTCGCGCCCCGCGAGCCAGCGGCCGTAACCGACATGGCGCTTCACCGCCAGCACCGCGTTGCGCACCGAACGGATCGGCGCGAGGCCGCCCTCGACCATGAGGCGGTGACCTTCGCCCTCGCGGTCGCTCATCCAGATCGGCACGATCGGTGTTTTCTCGCCGACCTGTGCTTTCACCATGCATTCGGCCAGCAGCTGTGTGGTCTTGCCGTACTCGACCGGGATCGGCACCAGCACCACCTGGGTGTTGGGGTCCTTCACCGTGGCCTCGATGGTGGCGTGCGCAATGTTCGCGTCGGCCAGCACCTCGCCAGTCACGTCCACCGGGTTGCCCAGCGGCGCGTAGGGCGGCAAGACTTTCTTGAGCTTGTCCAGCGTGGCCGGCGCCAGCTCGGACATCTCCAGCCCTTCGATGCCGATGCGGTCGGATGTCAGCGCGCCGCTGCCGCCCGAGAAGCAATACACCGCGATCTTTTCGCGCCCGGTGGGCTGTCCGCGCGCCAACAGTGTGGCCACGTCCACCGCCTCGCCAATGTCGTCCACCTCCACCACGCCCAGCTCGCGAAACACCGCGCTGTTGATCTCGGCGGAGCCGGCGATGGCAGCCGTGTGCGAGGCAGCGGCTTTCGCGCCGTAGTCGGACTTGCCCACCTTCAGTGCCACGATGGGCTTGCCGCGGCGCGCAGCCTGCAGCGCAGCCGCCATGAAGCGCGGACCGTCGCGGACGCCTTCGAGCACGGTGTAGATCACGCGGATGTCGTCCGCGTCGGCCATGTAGTGAATGTAGTCGCTGACCTGCAGGTCGGCTTCGTTGCCGCCCGAGAACCACAGGCCGGTGCCCACGCCGCGCGCCATGGCGCTCTGCATGAAGCTGCGGCCCACGCCACCGCCCTGTGTGGCCACGCCGATGGGGCCCGGCATGCGGTCGATGCGATAGGCCGGCGAGAAACTCATGCCGAGACCGGCGTTGATGTTGTTCAGGCCCGGGCAGTTGGGGCCGTAGATGCGCAGACCGGTGCGCGCGACGATCTCGCGCATTTGCGCTTCGACCGCGTGGCCCGCTTCGCCCATTTCGCCAAAGCCCGAGGTGAAGACGATTGCGAAGGGAATGCCGCGCTCGCCGCATTCGTTCAGCGACTGCACGACGTGCTCGGCACGCACGGAGACGATGGCCACGTCGGGCACGGTCTTCAGGTCGAGCACCGAGGGCAGGCACGGCATGCCGGCCGCAGTCTGGCGTCCTGGGTTGACCAGCGTGAGTTCGCCCTTCCAGGTGGAATAGGTCGTGAGGTTCTCGATGGTGCGCGCGCCGATGCTGTCGGGCTTGTCCGACGCGCCGACCACCACGATCGAGCGTGGCAGCACCAGGTGTGAAAGGTCCTGGAACACGGTGCCCTCGCGGTCCATCACGCGGCGGCCGGTGCGCGGCGCTTGAGCAGGCAGGTGGCGCCGAGTTCGCAGCACACCTCTCCGCGCTGATTCACCGCCTTGCGCACGAACTTGATCAGGCCGCGCTCGGGCTTGCTGGTGGGCTTCTGCTCCACCACCTCGATCTCGACGCGGATGGTGTCGTTGATGTAGGTCGCGCGCGGGAACTTCACCGTGTTCTCCAGCACGCCGAAGAGCGCGTTTTCCATCAGCTGGTTGGGGATGGAGCGCGAGGTCAGGCCCGCCATGAAGGAGGCGACCAGCATGCCGTGCGCGATGCGCTGGCCGTGCGTCGAAGCCTTGGCGTACTCGGCGTCGACGTGCAGGCGGTTGAAGTCGCCGGTGAGGGCCGCGAAGGCGGCCACGTCGGCTTCCGTGATGGTGCGCGACGAGGTGGTGTAAGTGGTGCCGACGGGCAGGTCTTCCCAGTAGATGGAAGCCTGGGCGACGTCGTTGACGACGGAAGAAGAAGCAGTGGACATGGTGTGCGGTCTCGTGAAGTCAGACAAGGGCGGAAATGCCCAGAATTTCGCGGCCGATGATCAGCGTCTGGATCTCGGTCGTGCCTTCGGGAATCATCCCGCCGCGGGTGTCGCGGAAGATGCGCTCGATCGGCAGCTCGGTCGCGTAACCGATGCCGCCGTGCACCTGCAGCGCGAGGTTGGCCACTTCGAAGGCGGACTCGGTGGCGTAGAGCTTGGCGATCGAGCATTCGGTGCGCGCGGTGCCTTGCTGCATGGCGCGCGCGGCGCGGTAGCCGAGCGCGCGCGAGGCCTGCACGCGCATCGTCATGTCGACGATGTGCTTCTGCACCAGCTGGAAGGAACCGATAGGTTTGCCGAACTGCTTGCGGTCGCGTGCGTACTGCGTGGACAGGTCCAGCGCGCATTGCGCAGCGCCGATCGCGCCCATGGCCACGTTGAGCCGGCCGAAGTTCAGGCCGATCAGGATCTGGCGCAGGCCCTGCCCTTCCTGCCCGAGCAGGTTGACGGCCGGGATCTCGGCGTTCTCGAAGGTGAAGGCGGAGGTGCCGGTGGGGCGCACGAACATGGTTTCCACCGGCTCGGTCTTCCACGCGGCCTGCGGGATCTGGTCGCGCTCGACCAGGAACAGCGAGAGCTCGCCGTTGCTGCTCTCGCTGAAGGTGCGGGCCACCACCACGCCGAAGTCGGCGAACTGGCCGCCGGTGATCCACAGCTTGGCGCCGTTGAGCACATAGCGATCACCGCGCTTGTCGGCACGCGTCTTGATCTCGGCCACGTTGGAGCCCACATCGGGCTCGGAGATGGAGACGAAGGTCTTGCGCTGATTGCGCAGCAGCGGGCGCATGAAGCGCTCCTTCTGGTATTCGCTGCCGTACGCGTTGATGAGCCCCGACACGATGTTGAGCGTGTTGACCATCACGCGCAGCGAGAGCCAGCAGTAGCCGACCTCTTCCATCATCACGGCCCAGGTGGGGAAGTCCAGGCCCAGGCCGCCGACCTCTTCAGGCAAGGTGCCGCCGAGGTAACCGAACTCGCTTAGGCCGGTGAGCACCTCGTACGGGAAGCGCTTGTCGGCTTCCGCCTGGCGGATCAGGGGCGAGACTTGTTCCTTCAGGTAGCGACGGATGTTGTCGCGCATCAGGATCTGATCCGCGTTCAAGCCGTCGACGTCGACCGCATCAACCATAGCGGCCTCCGGTGACGAAGAGCGTGGTGCCTGTGATGTAGCGCGCGCGCTCGGAGGCGATGAAGGCCACCGCGTCGCCGACGTCGCTGGGCTGGCCCGGGAAGCTCACCTGGTTCTTGGCCAGCACGTTGGCCTGGATGGTGTCGAAGTTCGGCAGGCTCTTGATGTACTCGGTTTCGATGTAGCCTGGCGCGATGGCGTTGACCGTCACGCCCTTGCGCGCAACCTCGTATGACATGGCGCTGGTGAAGCCGACGATGCCGGCCTTGGCGGTCGAGTAGTTGGCCTGGCCCGGGTTGCCGAACAGCGCGCGCGAGCTGATGTTGATCACGCGGCCCCAGCCTTTTTCGATCATGTGCGGCAGCGCGGCGCGGCAGCAGTGGAACGCACCCTTCAGAGTCACGTCGAGCACGAGGTCCCAATCGGCCTCGTCCATCTTGAGCAGCGTGCGGTCTTTGACCAGGCCGGCGTTGTTCACCAGCACGTCGATGCGGCCAAAGGCCTCGTGGCCGGCGGCCACCATGGCCTTCACCTGCTGTTCGTTGCGCACGTCGCACGCCGTGGCAATCGCGCGGCCGCCCTGGGCCATGATGCCTTTGGCAGTTTCCTGCGCAGCGTCACCGTCCAGGTCGGTGATCACCACCGCCATGCCTTCTTGCGCCAGCGTGCGCGCCGTCTCCGCGCCGATGCCGCGCGCCGAGCCGGTCACGATCGCGACGCGGTCTTTCAATCCGAGGTCCATATGTGGTTCTCCTGTGTCAAGTGGTGGTTTCGTCATCGGCCAGCAGTGCGCTGCGTGCTTCTTGCAGCGCCTGCAGGTAGATCTCTTGGTGGCGGTCCATGCGCGCGATAGGACCGGCCAGGGACAGCGCGACCGGCTGCCCGTTGAGCCAGCCGGACACGGCCAGGGCGCGCACGCCCTCGATGCCTTCGCCGCGGGTTTCGTACCAACCGGCTTCACGGCCGCGCGCGAGCTGTTCGCTCAGCGTGTCCGGTCGCAGCACGGTGTCGGAGGTGACGGCGCGCAGCCGCAAATGGTCGAGTTCCGCCGCCAGCGCATCGGGCGGCAGCGCGCCCAACAGCGCCTTGCCCAGGGCCGAGGCATGCAGCGCCACGCGCTCGCCCTCGTCCAGGATGTAGCGCAGGCGCAAACGGCTGGGCTGGGCCGCGGCGACCTTGGCGGCATGCCGGTCGAGCACGCCGAAGAAGGCGCTTTCGTTGGTGCGCTGGGCGAGCTGGTCGACGGCTTCGCGCGCCAGCAGCGTGAACGAGTCGTTCTCCTTCACCTGCCGCGCAACTTCGTGCAGCCGCCCGCTCGGATAGAAGCGGCGCGACCCCGGGCTGCGGCGCAGGTAACCCATGGTGTGCAAGGTGTGCAGCAGGTCCGAGCAACTGCTCTCGGGCACGCCGAGCAAGCGCGCGATTTCGAGGTTGCTCAGCTCGCGCCGCTCGCGAGCGAAGACCTCAAAAACAGACAGCGTGCGACCGACGACGGGCATGAGGCTGGACATGGTGGGCTTCAAAAAAAACTTCGCTTCATCCGAGATTGCGGATTACTATACGCCATCTCGGATTCAAAATCCAAGCGATTTCGAGAAGTTTCTTTACCTGCCACCCGGCCCCACCGTCGAAGCAACCCTCTGGAGACACCATGAAACCGACCTGTTCCTCTCTGAAAAACCAGCGCGCCAGGCGCGTGGCACTGGCCTTGTCTGCCGGCTTTGCATTGCTCGCGCAACTGCCCGGCGCACTGGCGCAAACCGCGTACCCGACCAAGCCCCTCACCATCGTGGTGCCCGGACCGGCCGGCGGCATCACCGATCAGCTCGGGCGTTTGATCGCGCTCAAAGTGGGCGAACGCCTGGGGCAGTCCGTGATCGTCGAGAACCGCGCGGGCGCAGGCGGCAACCTCGCAGCGGAAGCCGTCGCCCGCGCCGAACCCAACGGCTACACGCTGCTGCTGGGCACACAGGGCACGCAGGCGACCAACCAGTACCTCTACAAGTCCCTGCCCTTCGACCCGGCGAAGGATTTCGTGCCGGTGCACGCGCTCATGTCCATCCCCAACATCGTGGTGGCGAACGCCAGCCGCCCGTACCGCAACATCACCGAGCTGGTCGCCTTTGCGAAGCAGAACCCGGGCAAGGTGCTGTTCTCGTCGGCCGGCAACGGCACCGGCACGCACCTGGCGGGCGAGCTGCTGCAGGCCGAAGCCGGCGTGAAGTTCGTGCACATCCCGTACAAGGGCAGCGCACCGTCGATCAACGATCTGCTCGGCGGCCAGGTCGACATCAGCGTCGACTACCCGATCACCACGCTGGGCCACATCCAGGCCGGCAAGCTGCGCGCGCTGGCCGTCACCGGCCCCACGCGCTTGCCAGCCCTGCCGCAGGTGCAGACCATCGGCGAAGCCGGTTACCCTGGCGCGGAGTCGACCTCGTGGATTGGCCTGTTCTTCCCCGCGAAAACACCGGCTGCCATCGTCGAGCGCTGGCAGACCGAAGTGGCGCAGGCCCTGCAAGACCCCGCCGTGGTCGAGTCGCTGGGCCGCATGGGTGGCCTGCCACTGGCGCTGGGCGGCGCAAAGTTCGGCGATTTCGTGGTCGCCGAGCGCAGCAAGTGGAAGACCGCCATCCAGCGCTCGGGCGCGAAAGTGGACTGAGGAGCACGCAGCCATGCAGCCACAAGGCGCTTTGTCCGGTCTGCGGGTGATCGACCTGTCGCAGATGCTCGCCGGCCCGATCTGCACCCAGGTGCTCGCGGACCAGGGCGCGCAGGTGATCAAGGTCGAGTCGCTCGCGGGCGACGGCATCCGCAGCTCCGGCCCCTTCCACCCCGACGACACGCTGCGCGCCTTCGGCGGCTACTTCCAGAGCGTCAACCGCAACAAGTCGTCGATCGCGCTGGATCTCAAGCACCCCGAAGCGCGCACATTGCTGATGCGCCTGGTGCGCGATGCCGACGTGATCGTGGAGAACTTCCGTGCCGGTGTGATGGAGCGCCTGGGCCTGGGCTACGAAAGCCTGCGCGCGCTCAACCCGCGACTGGTCTATGCCACCATCCGCGGCTTCGGCGATCCGCGCACGGGTGAAAGCCCGTACGCGGACTGGCCGGCCTACGACGTGGTCGCGCAGGCCATGGGCGGCATCATGGGCATCACCGGCCCGCAAGGTGGTGCGCCCACCAAGATCGGCCCGGGCGTGGGCGACATCGTACCGGGCCTGATGCTGGGCATCGGCATTCTCTCGGCGGTGCATCATGCACAGCGCACCGGCCAGGGCCAGTTCGTCGACGTGGCCATGGCCGACGGCGTGCTCGCGCTGTGCGAGCGCATCGTGTACCAGCAGTCCTACGAAGACCGCACACCCGGTCCCGAGGGCAACCGGCATCCGCTGCTCTGTCCCTTCGGCCTGTTCCCGGCACGGGATGGCTGGGTGTCGATCGCCTGCGCGAACGAGAAGCTCTGGGCCGAGCTCGCCCGCATCATCGGCCGCCCCGAGATGGCCTCCGACCCGCGCTACGCCACCAACCAGTCGCGCGTGGCGCACGCGAACGAGGTGATCGAAACGGTCGAGGCCTTCACCCGCACGCGCACCAAGGCCGAGTTGGCCGAAGCGCTGGGTGGCCACGTGCCCTTCGGGCCCGTCTACACCGCGCGCGACATCTTCGACGACCCGCACTTCGCGCGGCGTGAGATGCTGGTCGAGGTGGAGCACCCGGGATGTCCCGCACCCGTGCGCATCGCCGGCGTGCCCATCAAGCTCAGCGAAACGCCCGGTGGCGTGCAACGCCGCGCGCCCCTGCTGGGCGAACATACCGACAGCGTGCTGCACGCCCTGGGCCTGGCAGACGACGACATCGCCCGGTTGCGCCGCGAAGGCGCCATCGCCTGAACACGAATTTCTGGAGAACCCTTATGCAAATCCTCACCGAGGAGCGCAAGCTCATCAAGGAATCGGCCCGCGAATTCACCATGAAACGCGTGCTGCCGATCGCCAACAAACTGGACCCCGAGAAGGGCATGATCCCGCGCGAGTTGATCGACGAGATGGCCGAGCTCGGCTACTTCTCGATCCTGATTCCCGAGGAATACGGCGGCCTGGGCCTGGGCGCCACCGAATACTGCATGGTCGCCGAGGAACTCTCGCGCGGCTGGATGAGCGTGGCCAGCCTGATCGCGCGCGGCAACGGGCTGATCGGCGCGCTCAAGCACCTCACGCACGAGCAAAAGAAGGAATACCTGCCGCGCATGGCGCGCGGTGAATACCTCGGTGCGTTCTCGCTGTCCGAAGCCAACGCGGGCTCCGACGTGGCCAACATCACCTGCCGCGCGGTGCGCAACGGCGACCATTGGGAAATCACCGGCAGCAAGTACTGGTGCACCTTCGCCGACCAGGCCGACTTCATCGTGGTGATCGCGCGCACCGGCCCCAAGGTGGATCCGAAGGCGCGCCACAAGGGCCTGTCGGCCTTCATGGTCGAGAAGCCGCGCGGCCAGCTGCCCGAGAACTGCAAGGGCAGCACCATCCCCAAGATCGGCTACTTCGGCTGGACCACCTGGGAACTTGCGTTCGACAAATGCCGCGTGCCGGCCACGCACATGATCGGCGAGGAAGGGCGCGGCTTCTACCTCGCCACCGCCGGCCTGGAAACCGCGCGCGCCCACACGGCGGCGCGCGCCATCGGCCTGGCCCAGGGCGCGCTGGAAGACTCGCTGGTCTACGCGAAAGAGCGCAACCAGTTCGGCCGCTCCATCGGCGAATTCCAGGCCATCCGCTTTAAGCTCGCGACCATGGCGACGCAGATCGAAGCCTCGCGCGCGCTGATGTATTCGGTGTGCGAACAGATCGACCAGGGCCAGCGCTGCGACACGCAGGCCGCGATGGTCAAGCTCTTCGCCACCGAGATGGCCGAGCAGGTGACCAGCGAAGGCCTCCAGATCCACGGCGGCGCGGGCTACACCACGCACTTCGCGGTGGAGCGTCACTGGCGCGACGCGCGGCTCACCAAGATCTTCGAGGGTACCTCGGAGATCCAGCAGCGCATCATTTCCGACGCCCTGCTCGGCAAGGTGCCGCAATGAGCAGCAGCAAGACGCGCACCGGCAACTACTTCGAAGACTTCCGCCTCGGCCAGCGCTTCGTGCACGCCACGCCGCGCACGCTGACCGACGCGGACCAGAGTCTCTACATCGCGCTCACCGGCAGCCGCGCCTGCCTGCACAGCGCCGATCCCGTGGCGCGCGCCGCCGGCCAGCGCGGACGCCCGCTCGACGACCTGCTGGTGTTCAACACCGCCTTCGGCAAGACCGTGCCCGACCTCTCGCTCAACGCCGTCGCCAACCTCGGCTATGCGGAGATGCGCTTCAACCAGCCGGTCTTCAACGGCGAAACGCTCAGCGTGCAGAGCGATGTGATCGGCCTCAAGGAAAACTCCAACCGCCGGTCCGGGGTGGTCTACGTGCGCTCGACCGCGCGCAACCAGCACGGCCAGACCGTGTTGAGCTGGGTGCGCTGGGTGATGGTGCACAAGCGCGACGCCACCGCCGCGTGCGGCGAGACGGTGATTCCGACGCTGCAAGCGCAAGTGGACACCGCCGCCCTGGCCGCGCTCGCGGCCGAGCGCTTCGACCACCGCGCGGCCCTGGTGACGCAGTCCACCGGCGTCACCGATCTGTGGGAGGACTACGCCGTCGGCGAGCGCATCGACCACCCCGCCGCGATGGCCATCAACCATAGCGACCACAGCCTGGCCACGCGCCTGTACCAGAACACCGCCAAGGCCCACTTCGATGCGCACGGCATGGCGCGCTCGCCCATGGGCCAGCGCCTGGTCTACGGCGGGCACATCATCTCGGTGTGCAAGGCCCTGGCCTACGACGGCACCGAGAACGCGCTGGCCATCCTCGCCATCCACGGCGGCAGCCATGTGTCGCCCACCTTCGCGGGCGACACGATTTGCTGCGCCACCACCGTGCTCGACACCTTCGATGCCGGGAGCGGCGCGTCCGTGGGCGGCGTGCGGTTGCGCATGGTCGGTGCGAAGAACCTCGAGAGCGCCAGCCAGATCGTTTTTCCCGCCGTCGGCCAGAAGCACGCCCCCGAGACCGTGCTTGATCTGGACTTCACCATCGCCCTGCCCAAGCGCGGCGCAGCCACCCCCAACCTCTGAACACAAGACCATGACCACCATCGTGCACCCCAAGGACGCCCTCTTCTCCGGCGAAAAAACCTTCCCCGCGCTCGCCGCCTGCGAGCACTTCGCCGGCAGCGAAAAGCTGATCGTCAAAGCCCTGGCGCTGCAGGACGAAATGGGCCCCGTGTTCGACATCACCTGCGACTGCGAAGACGGCGCGCGTGCCGGTGAGGAGCGAGCCCACGCCGAGATGGTGGCGCGCGTGATCGCGTCACCCCTGAACCGCCACGGCAAGCTCGGTGTGCGCATCCACGACCCATCGCACCCGGCCTGGCGGCAGGACGTGGAGATCGTCGTCGGCGGTGCCGCGCAACGCCTTGCCTACGTCACCATCCCCAAGGCCACGGCGACCCAGCAAGTGGCCGAGGTGATCGAATACGTGCAAAGCACCGCCCGCCAATCCGGTCGCAGCACCCCTGTGCCCATCCACGTGTTGATCGAAACCCATGGCGCCTTGCGCGACGTGCACGCGATCGCCGCCCTGCCCCACCTCGAGGTGCTCGACTTCGGCCTGATGGATTTCGTGAGCGGCCACCACGGCGCGATCCCGGCATCGGCCATGCGCAGCCCGGGCCAGTTCGAGCATCCTTTGCTGGCGCGCGCCAAGGCCGAGGTGTCGGCCGCCGCCCTGGCCAACGGTGTCGTGCCGGCGCACAACGTGTGCCTGAACCTCAAGGACGCCGAGGTCATCAGCGGCGATGCCTCGCGCGCGCGCCACGCGTTCGGGTTCCAGCGCATGTGGAGCATCTACCCGGCCCAGATCGCCCCGATCGTGCAGGCCATGCAGCCCGATTTCCGGGAGGTGCACGACGGCGCGGAGATCCTGCTCGCCGCCCAGGCGGCCGACTGGGGCCCGATCCAGTACCAGGGCGAGCTGCACGACCGCGCCACCTACCGCTACTTCTGGGGCGTCCTGCAGAAGGCCAACGCCACCGGCATGTCGGTGCCCGAGCGCGCCCGGCAGGCCTTCTTCGACCGCGCCTGAGCCGAGGCTCCGCCAAAATTGAGGACACTACGCGTTTCGTTTGGAGGAACCCATGCCTGCCCTGGTCACCGGCGCGACGCGCACGCTCACCGTCTTCGAAATCTTCTCGCGCGAGAAACGCCCCTTGTCCAACTCGGAAGTGGCGCGCCTGCTGTCCGTGCCCGACAGCAGCAGCCTGGACCTGCTGCACACGCTGCACGCGGTCGGCTATCTCATGCGCACGCCCCGCACGCTGCGCTACTATCCCACGGCGCGCCTGTGGGAAACCGCGCAGCGCATCAACGAGAGCGACCCCCTCACCACCGTCGCCCGCGAAGCGGTGGAGCAGCTGGCCGAGAAGACGGGCGAGAGCGCGTTCTTCGGCGTGCTCGACCACAACGCCGCCAAGGTGGTGGCCGCGCAGGCGAGCCGGCAGTCCTTGCGCTACGTGGTGGAGGTGGGCGATCGGATCGGCCTCAGCGCCTCGGCCATGGGCAAGGCTTTGCTGGGCTTGCAGGCCGACGAAGACCTCGCGGCCACCATCGACAAGATGAGCCTGAAGGCGTTCACGCCGCGCTCCATCACCGACCCCAAGCGCTTCCGCAATGCCGTGGCGAAAAGCCGCCAGCAAGGCTGGGCGGAGTCCGTGGGCGAAGGCACCGAGGGCGTGGACGGCCTGGCGGTGGCGGGTTGGATCGACGAGCTACCGGTCGGCCTGGCGCTGGCCGGTCCGCACGAGCGCATGCAGCGCAACCGCGACGACTACCTGAAAACCTTGCAGGCGGTGGCGGCGACGCTGATGACGGGGTGATGCGCTAAGCCCGGTCCCAGTCGTACGCCGGCGGCTCCTTGCGCACGAAGCGCTGCACCGCGTCCGCGTGGTACGGCAGTGACATGGCCACGGCCTGCTGGTGCGCTTCGATCTCCGCCAGGGTGCGGTAGTCGCTGTCGAAGCTGCGGTTGAGCGTGTTCTTGATCATGCCCATGGCATCGCGCGGGCCGTTCGCCAAGCGCGTGGCCAGCCGGCGCGCTTCGTCCAGCAGTTGCTCCGGCCCGTGCACCGCGTAGACGATGCCCATGTCCCGCGCTTCTTCCGCGCCGAAGCGCCGCGCGGTCAGCATGAGTTCCTTGGCCCTGGCCAGCCCGACCAGGCGGGGCAAGGTGTGGAAGGCGCCGAAGTCCGGCACCATGCCCATGCGGGCGAACACCATGCAGAAGGTGGCGCGGTTTGAGGCCAGCACAAAGTCGGCCATGAGCGCGAGCGACGCGCCGGCACCGAAGGCCGGGCCGTCCACCGCAGCGATCACCGGCACGTCCAGCGAGCGCAGACGGTCGAGCCAGCGATGGTGGTCGGCGCCGATGCGGCTGCGGGCCTCGCCGCTCGGCCCCGCGCCCTCGGCCGACTGCATTGCGGCCATGCCCTTCACGTCGCCACCGGCGCAGAAACTGCCGCCCGAGCCGGTGATGATCAGGGCGCGAATAGCTCGGTCGTTCTCGACACGCTCCAGCATGTCCCGGTAGTCCTGCCGCATCGCCATGCTCAGCGCGTTGCACGCTTGCGGCCGCTGGTGCGTGAACTCGGCCACGCCGTGTTCGCCGATGCGCAGCGTGGCTTCGCGCAGGTCCATGGTGTTCGGGGTGTTCATGCGTCAGGCCTTCTGCAAGACATGTGGCTCGGCACCGCCATACCAGGCGATGCCGCGCTCGTCCTCGCGCGCACAGGCCTCACCCCGGTCGATCAGGTAGTTGAGGTAGGCCACCGCCTCGCCGGTGGCGAGCTGTTGCACGAAGGCGTTGGCAAAGCTCGATCGCCCGAACACCGCGTCAAAGGTGTCGACCACGCGCAGCTCGCGCCGCTGCAAAGCCTCGCGCAACTGGTCCAGCGCGCGGTGGCGTTTGCGCGCCAGTTGCGCCAGGCGCTCGTGCAAACCGTGGAAGGGATCGTCGTGCGCGGGCAGCACCAGCACGTCATCGGGAATGGCCTGGCTGACCTTCTCCAGCGAGGCGAGCCAGTCCTGCATGGGGTTGGCGGCCGGCTCCAGCGGCCAGACCGACACGTTGGACGAGATCAGCGGCAGCACCTGGTCGCCCGAGATGAACAGCCCTCGCGGCGCACAGTACAGGCAGGCGTGCTCGCTGGAATGCCCGTTGCCGATCAGCACCTGCCAGTCGTCCTCGCCAATGCGGATGCGCTCGCCTTCGCGGATGCGGCGGTAGCACGCCGGCAGCGGCGACATGTAGCGGCCCATCGGTGCCACGGTGGCGAGTGCCTGCGCGTCCCAGCCTGCGCGCTCATAGAAGGCCAGATCCTGCGCCGGCATGGGTTGCGCCGCGCGGGCATGCATCAGGTTGGCCTGCTGGTATTCGCCCTGCGTCATCCAGAGCTCGCAGTCGAACTTGCTGCATAGCCAGCCCGCCATGCCGACGTGGTCCGCGTGCAGGTGGGTGGCGATCACGCGGGTGACCGGTCGGCCTTGCAGCGGCCCCTCCGGCGCGAGCAGTTGCTGCCACACCGCCAGCCCGGCCTCGGTCGACATGCCGGTGTCGACCACCGTCCAGCCTTCGCCGTCGCGCAGCGCCCAGGCATTGATGGTCTGGCCGTTGTACAGCGGTATGCGCTGCCAGAGAACGCCGGGTGCGACCTCCAGCGCGCTGCCCGGTGCCGGGGCCTCGCCGCACGGGTAACGCAAGCGGTCCTTGCGTTGCGACGCGCGATCCGACACACACACCTCGCTCATACCGCAGCCTTGCGGGGCCAGTACGGTTCACGCAGGTCGCGCTTCAAGATCTTGCCGGCGCTCGACAACGGCAGCTCGTCGCGGAACACCACCGTCTTGGGGCATTTGTAGCTGGCGATCAGCTTGCGACAGTGCGCGCGCACGGCCTCCTCGTCCAGCTCGGTGCCAGGCTTGCGCACCACCACGGCGTGCACCGCCTCGCCCCACTTCTCGTGTGGGATGCCGATCACGGCGCACATCGCCACGGCCGGGTGCTGGGCTATGGCGTTTTCAACCTCGGCCGAGTAGACGTTCTCGCCACCGCTGACGATCATGTCCTTGATGCGGTCGACGATGAAGAGGTTGCCCTCGGCATCCATGTAACCGCCGTCGCCGGTGAACAGCCAGCCGTCGCGCAGGGCCCTCGCGGTCTCTTCCGGTTTGTTCCAGTATCCCAGCATGATGTTCGGGCCACGCGCCGTGATCTCGCCCACCACGCCGCGCGGCACCTCGTTGCCATCGGCGTCGACGATGCGCACCAGCACCCCGAAGGCCGGCAGGCCGGCCGAGCGCGACAAGCCGCTCTTGCGCGCGGCTTCGCTGTGGTGCGCCGGTCCGCTGGAGGACACCACCGGGCAGGCCTCTGTTAACCCATACGCATGGGACAGCTCCACATGGGGCAACAGGCGCACCGCCTGCTCGACCATCACGCTGGCGCTTGGCGAAGCGCCGTAGCCTAGGCGCTTGAAGCTGCTGAGGTCGAACTTGTGGAAATCGGGGTGGTTCAGCACCGCCTGGATCATGGTCGGCACCATCACGGTGTCGGTGACCTTGTCGCGCTCGATGATCTCGAGCACCTGGCGCGCGTCGAAGCCCGGCAGCACGGCCTGGCATTCGCCCGCAATGGACTGCATGACGATGCGGCCCAGCCCGGCAATGTGGAACAGCGGCACGACATGCAGCGCCGTGCTGTTGCGCAGGATGGGGGTTTCCGCCAGGCGCTGCACCGCCGCGGCCCACAGGTTCATGTGCGACTGCATCACGCCCTTGGGGTGGCCCGTGGTGCCACCGGTGTACATGATGCAGGCGAGGTCGTCACCACCGCGTCCGGCGTCTTCCACGGCGTCGTGGGCGTCGATCAGCGCTTCGTACGCGTGCATGCCCACGGGCGTCTGGTCTTCGTCGGCATGGATGAACAGCGGCGCGTGCCTTGCGGTGGCACTGATCCGGGGTGCCAGGGGCGCGAAGGCATCGTCCACGATCAGGATGCGCGTGTCGCAGTCGTCCAGCGAATACACGATCTCCGGCACGCTCCAGCGGATGTTCACCGGGTTCAGCACACCGCCAGCCCACCACACGGCCATGACGCATTCAAGGAAGCGATCAGAGTTGAGCGCCAGGATGCCGACGCGCTCGTTCGGCTGCATGCCCAGCGCGCGCAGGGCACCGGCCAGACGGGCGACCCGTTCGCCGTAGACCTGGAAGCTTCGGCGGCGCGAGCCAAAGATGGTCGCCGTCTTCGTCGGCGTGAGCTGCATGGAGCGCTGAAGGCTGAGCGTGAGAGACATGGTGAGACTCGGTTCCTGTGGTTGTCGTCAGGCGCCCAGGCGGGCCAGGCGCGCGGCCATCGCATCGGCATCGCCGAAGAGCTGGTCGAGCACGTGGATGCGGCGCAGGCAATGGCCGACCGCGTATTCCTCGGTCATGCCGATGCCCCCGTGCGACTGTATGGCCGCTTGACCCACCATGCGGGCCTGCCGGCCAATGACCAGCTTGGCGCGCAGCAGTTCGGTGGTGGCCTCGGGCGAGCCGGCCCCGTCGGCCGCCAGCGCGGCGGCCATAGCCATCGTGCGCGAGACCTCCAGGCCGACCCGCATCTCAGCGACCCGGTGGCGCAGGGCCTGGTATTCGCCGATAAGACGGCCGAACTGCTTGCGCGTGTTCACGTAGCCAGTGGTGAGTTCGAAGGCGGCTTCCATGGCGCCGACCATGCCGGCGCAGGCGGCCGCCGTGCCGGCATCGAGCACCGCCCGCAGGGCCGCGGCCTGGCGCGCTGCGTCCGCGGGATCGCCGAGCGCCTCGGCGGCCGCGCCCTGCAGCGTCAGCTCGGCCGCCGGTGTGTCGTCGACGAGCCGGAAATGGCGCAACGCCACACCGGCGGCGCCGGGGTCGACCAGGAACAGAGCAATGCCTTGCGTGGCACCGCCCTGCCCTGCCACGCGCGCGCTCACCACCAGACGACCGGCCGCGTTCGCGTGCAGCACCAGCGCCTTGTGGCCGTCGAGCCGCCAGCTGGCGCCTTCGTGCGTGGCGCGGGTGTCCACCCACGTCGGGTTGTGCCGCTCGCCGCTTTCGTCGTGCGCCCAGGCCAGGCGCAAACCGCCGCTGGCCAGCGCGGGCAGCAGCGCGTTTTTCTGTGCCTCGCTGCCGGCCTGGAGCACGGCGGTGCTGCCCAGCACCGCAGTGGCCAGGTAGGGTTCGAGCGACAGCGCACGGCCCAGAGTCTGGGCCACCGGCAGGCGGTCGGCCGCGGCCTCGCTCAGGCCGCCGTAGGCCTCGGGAATGCCGAGCGCGAGCACGCCCAGATCGGCCAACTGGCGCCAGACCTCGGCACTCCAACCTTCGGCCGACGCGGCAATGGCGCGTCGCTGCTCGAAGCCGACCTGGTCGCCCAACAGGCGCGACAGGCTCTCCGACAGGAGCTGGTGTTCTTCGCTGATGTGAAAGTTCATGTGGTTCAACCCAGGATGGTCTTGGCCAGGATGTCCTTCTGGACCTCGCTCGATCCACCGTAGATGGAGGTGGCACGGTGGAAGAAGTAGCGCGACACGGTGGCCGCGTCGCCGTGCAGGGCGGCATCGCCATCGTTGCTGCGGCGCTCCAGCCCGCTCAGGCCGGAGACGCGGGCGAGCAGCATGGTGATGTCCTGGATCAGCTCCGAGCCCTTGAGCTTGAGCACCGAGGCAAAACCCGGCAGCGTGCGGTCGATGTCCGGGTCGAGCAGGCAGCGCCAGGCGGTGAGCTCCAGCGCGCGCACCTCGGCTCCCAGCACCGCCAGCTCGGCGGCGAATTTGGGGTCGTCCACCAGGCGCTCGCCATTCGACTTCTGCTGGCTGGCCAGTTCGCGCGCATAGTCCAGCCGCTCCCAGCACTGGCCCACGCTGGCGACCGAGATGCGCTCGTTGACCAGCAGGTACTTGGCGCAGTCCCAGCCCCGGCCCTCTTCGCCCACCAAGTTGCCCACAGGCACCCGCACGTCGTCGAAGAAGACTTCGTTGAGGTGGTGCTGGCCGTCGATCGACACGATCGGGCGCACCGTGATGCCGGGGCTCTTCATGTCGATCAGCAGGAAGGAAATGCCATCCTGCTTGCGCGCAGCCTGCTCGGTGCGCACGAGCGCGAAGATCCAGTCGGCCACGTGCGCGTTCGTGGTCCAGATTTTCTGGCCGTTGACGCGGTAGTGATCGCCGTCGCGTTCGGCGCGGGTGCGCAGCGAGGCCAGGTCCGAGCCCGACCCCGGCTCCGAGAAGCCCTGGCAGAACAGGAGGTCCAGGTTGGCCAGCTTGGGCAGGAAGAAGCGCTTCTGTTCCTCGGTGCCGTAGCGCAGCAGCACCGTGCCCAGCATGTTGATGTTGAAGCCGATCGGCTGGGGTGCGGGCGCGCGGTAGAGCTCGTCGATCAGGATCAGGCGGCGCGGCACGTCCAGGCCGGCGCCACCGTATTCCTTGGGCCAGTGCGGCGCGGCCCAGCCGCGGGTGTTGAGCAGGCGCTGCCACATCACCGAGTCCTGCTTGCGCGGCGCGTGGCCCCGACGCAGGCGCTGGCGCACCTCGTCGGGCAGGCTCTCGCGGATGAAGGTGCGTACTTCCTCGCGGAAGGCTGCCTGGGTGGGGTCTAGGTCGAGGTTCATGCGGGGCGGATCCTGGCGTTGCCGTTGTTGATGACGAGCACGTCGCGTTCGAGCACGCGCGCGCGAAAGGAGCCGTCGTCCCACATCTCCACGCGCACGGTGTCACCGGGCAGCACCGGGGCGCTGAAACGCGCACCGAGTGACAGCATACGTGCCGGATCGTGCTCGCACAGCGTGCGCAGCAGCGCGTGGCCGCACAGGCCCAAGGTGCACAAGCCGTGAAGAATGGGCCGTGGGTAGCCGGCCTTGGCCGCCACCGCCGGGTCGGCGTGCAGCGGGTTGAAGTCGCCGTTGAGGCGGTAGACCAGCGCCTGCTCGGGCCGCGTCGGCAGGTCCAGCGTGTGATCGGGCGCGCGCTCCGGTAGCACGTCCAGCGGCGGGATCGGGCCCGTGGGTCCGCCGAAGCCGCCGTTGCCACGCAGGAACAGCGTGCTGCGCAGCACCGCATAACGCTGGCCCGACACCGCGTCGCGCAGTTCCTTTTCGGTGACCATGAGCGCGCCCTTGCTCTCGCCCTTGTCGATCACGTTCAGCACGCGCAGCGTCGAGACCACCTCGCCTTCGGTAGGCAGTGGCGCCTCGAACTGCATGGACTGTTCACCGTGCACCACTTTGCCGTAGTCGATGCCCAGCGCCGGGTCCGCGATCCACGGGCCATTGGGCGCGAGCACGACCGCCATGAAGGGCAGCATCGGCATATCGGCCCGGGTCGGGTCCACGTAGGCCAGTTGCCGGGTGTCCAGCGGGTCCTGTCCCAGGCCGACCGACAGCGCGTACAGCGCGGCCGCGTGGCGCGAGAGCTTTTGCCGCCCCTGTGGAATGGGGTGGTGCAGCAAGGTGTGGAGGTCGATCATGCGGCGCTCGATTTACATCGGGTCCCAGGCGAACACGTCGCGCGAAAGTTCCAGCGGCGACATCGACGGCTTGAACGAAGGAAGGGCGCGCTCGATGCAGCCCTGCACGGTCCAGCCGGCCGCATCGTGGATGGTGCGGATCGGGCGCGGTTGCGAGAACAGGAACACCTCGTTGTTGCGCACGCCGAAGATCTGCCCGGTCACATCTCTGGCCGCGTCGCTCAGCAGCGCCAGCGTGAAGGGCGCGATCTTGTCGGACTCCATGCTCATCAGCGTCTTCATGCGCGCGGCCTTCTCGGGCGTGTCGGTGGGGATGCTGCCGACCATGCGGGTGAAGGCGAACGGTGCGATGCAGTTGGAGCGCACGCCGAACTTCTGCATGTCCACCGCGATGGATTTGGACAGGCCGACGATGCCCATCTTGGCCGCCGCGTAGTTGGCCTGGCCCAGATTGCCGACCAGGCCCGAAGTGGAGGTCATGTGCACGAGGGCACCGCTCTGCTGTTCCTTGAAGTGTGGTGCGGCCGCGCGCGCCACGTTCCAGCTGCCCTTGAGGTGCACACGGATCACGGCGTCGAACTCGTCCTCGGTCATCTTGTGGAACAGTGCGTCGCGCAGGTTGCCGGCGTTGTTCACCACGCCGTCCACGCGGCCGTAGAGGTCCATGGCCTGCTGCACGATGCGCTGGGCGCCGCTCCAGTCGGCCACGCTGTCGGTGTTGGCAACAGCCACACCACCTTCGGCCTGGATCAGCTCCACGGTTTCCTGCGCGGGGCCGGCACTGGCCTCGGAGCCATCGATCTTCACGCCCAGATCGTTCACCACGACCTTCGCGCCCTGGCGCGCCGCCTCGCGCGCGATGCCGCGCCCCACACCGGCACCCGCGCCGGTCACGATGATGACTTTTCCTTCAAGCGACTTCATGTGCATGTCCATTCAACGGTTCGAGAGATATGAAAACTCAGTGCAAGCCCAGCAGGCTCACGGCGGCCACGCCCTGGTACGGCACACCGCCCAGGTTGTGGGTGAGGCCCAGGCTCGGGCTGGCCAACTGGCGTTCGCCCGCGCGGCCTTGCAGCTGGTTGTAGACCTCGTAGGCCATGCGCAGGCCCGAGGCGCCGATAGGGTGGCCGAAGCACTTGAGGCCGCCGTCGACCTGGCAGGGAACACCACCGCCTTCGCGGTCGTAGAAACCGTCGAGCACGTCGTGCACGGCGCGGCCGGGTTCGGAGATGAACAGGTCTTCCATGGTGACCAGCTCGGTGATGGAGAAGCAGTCGTGCACCTCCATCAGCGAGATCTGCTGGCGCGGGTCGGTCACGCCGGCTTCGGCGTAGGCGCGGCTGGCGGCGTTGCGGGTGTTGCGCACGTGGCTGCCGTCCCAGGTGTGGGTGGTCGACTCGATGCCCGAGCTCACGCTCAACTGAATCGCTTTTATGGTCACCATGTCCTTGCGGCCGAGCGCGCGGGCGATCTCGGGCGTGGTCACGATGGCGCAGGCCGCGCCGTCGCTCACGCCGCAGCAGTCGAACAGGCCGAGAGGGTCAGCGATCATCGGCGCGCCCAGGATCTGCTCCATGGTGACGGCCTTGCGCAGATGCGCCTTAGGGCTGAGCACGCCGTTCTGGTGGCTCTTCCAGGACACGCGGGCAATGGCGCGCTTGAGTTCTTCCTTCGAAATCCCGTAGCGCGTGCGGTAGCCATCGGCCAGCTGCGCAAAGCCGGCGGGCGCCGAGCCCAGCGGCATCCACAGGTCGTTGAACGTGCCCTTGTAGGTCGGCGGCAGGCCGCCGTAGCCGGTGTCCTTGAGCTTCTCCGCGCCGATGGCCAAGGCGATGTCGACCGCGCCGGAGGCAACGGCGTAGGCCGCGCCGCGCAGCGCCTCGGTGCCGGTGGCGCACATATTCTCCATACGGCTCACGGGAATGCCGTCGAGCCGCAGCGCCAGCGACGCAGGAATGGCCGAGTTGCCGATGTTGATCTGGTCGAGGCAGGAGCCGAACCACGCGGCGTCGATCTGTTTGCGCTCGATGCCGGCGTCCTGCAGCGCCTCGTTGAAGGCTTCCGCCATCAAGTCGTGCGTGCCCGCGTCGTAACGCTCGCCGAAGCGCGAGCAGCCCATGCCGATGATGGCGACCTTGTCCTTGATACCTGTTGCCATGGTGGTACTGCTCCTCACGCCGCCAGGGGCGTGGCTTTCCAGAAATAGCGTGTGTAGCCGCGTGCGGTGTCCACGTCCTTGATGCGGTAGGTCATGCGCAGCGGCGTGCCTACGTCGAGCCCGGCCGCGCCGACATCGACGATCTCCATCAGCACCCGTGCGCCGTTGTCGAACTGCACGAAACCCACGTGCAGCGGGGGCGCGGGGTGGTAGGACAGCCAGTCGGCGGTGCAGGTCAGCAGCTTCGACGGCACGTCGCTCAGGGGCACAGGCGCGCTCTCGGCGGCCGGTGCACCGCAGCCTTCTCCCACGCAGTACGCCAGGCGCGGAAACTGCACGGTGCCGCAGCGCGTGCACTTGCAAGCCACCATCGCGCCTAGCTGGTCGGCCGACCGATGTTGCTCGCTCAGCGCCGTCTTGATCGGCTTCTCCGCGCGCATGCCCCATTCCAGTTCGATGCCCTTGTCGTACGACAGCATGCGCAGATAGTCGCCGTGCACCTGGGCGTCTGCCAGAGCGGCGCGCACGCTGCCGCGTGTCTGGTAGGTCTGGATCGCGTCGGTGGCGCGCAGCACCAGCACGTCGCATCCCTGGCCGAAGCCGACCAGCACCAGCACCTCGCCGGGCTGGCAGCGTTCGAGCGCGTCAGCCAGCATCAGGGCCGGGTGGGCGGCGCCGGCATACCCGCACTGCTCGTCGAGCGTGCTGTCGAGCGTGTCCACCGCGATGCCGCAGCGCTTGGCGACCATCGCACCGCTGCCCTTGAGAGGCGAGGCGAAGATGAAGTGTTTCACCTGCGCGGGCGCCAGGTTGGCCGACTTGAGCGCGGCGGCCACGGCGTCCGGCACGATGCGGGCGTAGCCCTCGTCGCGGATCCAGCGCTCCTCCCAGTAGTAGTCATGCTTCGACTCGCTGGAGCGGAAGTGGTCGACGAACATGTTCCACACGCTGTGGGCCCCGATCAGCTGGGCGATCACGCCCTCGCTGCCCAACGAGAAGGCCGCCGCGCCCGCGCCGTAGCTCAGTTCCTGCGCGCTGGCTGCCTTGGCGCCGGGGTGGTCGCTGGCGATCACGAGCGCGGGGCCATCGGCCGCGCGCAGCTGGGCCAGCAGGCCGCTCACGCCAGCGCGCTGCGACTGGCCCAGGTCGGCCGCGCGGAGCGCCTCGGGCAGTGCCAGGGCATTGGCCACGAGGCTGGAGGTCGGCAGGTCTTCGAAGGCCGCGCGGGTGGTGGCGACCGTGAGCGAGCGCACGGCGGAACGCGCCTGCGCGTCCAGCACCTTGCGCGCGGCTTCCACGGCCATGGTGGTGCTGTCTTCGTCCCAGCTGCAGAAGGCGCGCTGGCCTTTCGCGCCCGCCGCCAGGCCGGGCGCCATCCAGCGGTGGGCGGCGGCGATGGTTTCGCGGCGCATGCGAAGGCGGGGCACGTAGGTGCCATGCCCGGTGATTCCGTACATCTTGGTTTCTTTCAGAGGAAGAGGCACCCCGCGCGGTCCATGCCGCGGGTGGCGCCGAAAGCTCACTGCGCGAGCACGCCGAACTCTTCGATCAGCCGGCTCCAGTAGGCGAAGTCGCCCTGGACCACGTGCAGCGCATCGGCCGCCGTGCCGCCCTTGGCGCTCAGGCCGAAGCCGAGGAACTGCTGCGCCACCTCGGTCTGCCTGACGATGCGGTCCACCTCGCGGGCGATCTGGTTCACGACCGCGTCGGGTGTGCCGGTGGGCGCGAGCAACATGCCCCAGCTGTCGCGGTCGAAGCCCTGGAAGCCCTGTTCCCGGAACGTGGGGATTTCCGGCATCAGGGGCGAGCGCTCGGCGCTGGCCACCGCCAGGCCGCGCACCTTGCCCGATTCCAGCGCCTTCTTCGCACCGGTACCGCTCAGAATGCCCAGCTTGATGTGCCCGCCCAGCAGGGCCGCGAGGATGGTGGCGTCGCCCGTGAAGGGCACGTGCGTCATCTCTGCGCCCACCGTGCGCTCCAGGCGGCGGCCCATGTAGTGGCCGGTGGTGCCCGGGCCGTGCGTGCCGTAGTTCAGTTCACCGGCGCGCGCCGACGGCGTTGCCACCACCGCTTTCAGGTCGCCCTGCGTGTTCAGGTTGCTCGCCATCAGAAACACCGCCGTCGTGAACAGCTGCGAAACGGGCCTGAAATCCTTCAGCGTGCGGTAGCGCACCGTGGGCCGCGTCATCTCGGTGGACAGCATGATCGGCGAGTGCAGCAGCAAGGTGTAGCCGTCCGCCGGGCTTTTCGCCACGAGCTCGGTGCCGATCGCGCCGTTGGCGCCCGGGCGGTTTTCCACGATGACCGGTTGCCCCCAGGTGGCGCTGAGCCGCTCGGCCACCGTACGCGCCACGGCGTCGGTCGGGCCGCCCGCCGGGTAGGGCAGCACGATGCGCACCGGTTTGTCTGGAAAGGCCAACGCCAGGCTGGCCGCGACGCCAAGCAACAGGGCAACGCCCGCTTTTGCAATGCGATTCATCGTTTGTCTCCAATTCCGAGTTGTGGGACTTCGCCAGCGGGACAGCGGCCCTGTCCGTGTGCGAGGACCGCATGATCGCCACCCGGGCAGCCCGACACACTACCCCTTTGGTGTAGGTGCGCGGGGGTGTCCCCGGGATGGCGCCAGCGGCTCAGCGCGTGGCGTCGAGATCGCGCAAACGCGCCACGGCCTGACCCCGGGCACTCACGCCCAGCTTGCCGTAGATGTTCTTGAGGTGGAACTTGACGGTGTCGAGCGACACGTCGAGCAGGAGCGCGATCTTCTTGTTGGGCATGGCCTGCGCCACCAGCGTCAACACCTCGTGCTCGCGCTCGCTCAGCAGGGCCAGCACAGCGCGCGAGGCAGACGGCTGCCCTGCCCCACCCGGCAGCGCCACGCGCGGCCGCTCGGCAGCCGCCAGCAGGCGCCCCACATAGAACGCTAGCACCGGCTCCAGGTTTTCTCGGGGAAGGCGCTCGCGCAGCATGCGCGGCACCTCGGCAGACACGTCGAGCATGGAGCGCACCAGGCCGAACGCGTGGCCGGTGTGCAAACCGGACAGCAGGTGCTGGAGCGCTTCGCCGGGTTCATTCAACCCGAAACACGCCAGCGCCCACTGCAGTTCCAGCGCGGCCGATGCCCTGTCGCCCCTACGCCGGCCTGAGGCAAAACGCTCTTTCAACAGCCGCGCCGCCGTGGCGAAATCCTGCAGGTAGAGCGCCATGTCGATCTGGGCGCGTTGAAGGCCGTCGGCGATGCGCACGGTGACCGAGCGACCGCCGCAATGTGTTTGCGCAAGTTGCTCCAACCGTTGCACGGCCCTCACCGCGTCGTCCATCTCGCCCAGCACGAGGTGGTGCCGCAAGCGCAGGCCCAGCGCCTGGGCCAGCACGCGGTCGAAACGGTAACGCAGCGCGTATGCTTCCAGCCGTTCGATGCTGCTCAAGGCCTGGTCCGCGCGGCCGGCCAGCCGGTGGCCGCTGGCCAGCGTCGAGAGCGCATGCAGCACGAAGCCCGGCAATGTTAGCCGCGCGATCGCGGTAATGCGCGGCTCCAGCAAGGCTTGCGCGGTCTCGACCTCGTCGGTCTCGTACAGTACGTCGGCCAGCACGGCCGCGGCCATACAGCCCACACCGCCATGCCCCGTGTCGCGCTGCTCGGCGCTGCGCAGCACCTCGCGCGCGAGGTGCTCGGCCTCGCTATAACGGCCCTGGCGCCCCAGGCTCACCGCAACCATGCAACGGCCCAGCATGGCGCTGAGTTGGGCGCCGCTGCGGCCCTGCGCCTCTTCGAGAACACGCCTCGCCTGCTCGTACGCACCCTGGTGGATGTAGGACCAGGCCAGCAGGTTGGCACGGCTGGTCCAGGCCAGGTCCTCGGCATCGGGCGGGATCGCTTGCAAGGCTTCGCGGCGCTCGAGCACCGTGTCGAGCCGGTCCTGCTGCACCGCCAGACCGCAGCGCAGCAGCAACAGGTCGTAGCGCTGGCGGGTATCGAGCGTGTCGCGGCGTGCTTCCATGCGCCGCAGGCTGGCTTCGCAAGCGTCGAAGTCACGGGCGTACATGGCCAGGTAGGCCTGGGCCAGGTGCAGGTCGAAATGCCGAACGATCGCCTCGGCCGGCAAGTGGTGCAGCAGTTGCCCGAGTTGCAACAGCTCGCCGCTGGAGAGCAGGTCGTGCGCGCTGGCTTCCACCAGGGCCACCGCCTGCACCATGTCACCGGCCTGCACGGCGTGGAACACCGCGTCTTCCACGTCGCCCCGGGCGTTGAACCATCGGCAGGCGGCCACGTGCAGCGCCCGGCGATCCTCGTCCGGCCACTGCGCGACGCGAGCGAGCAGGGTCTCGCGCAGCAGGGGGTGCAGGCGGTACCATGGCTCGCGCTCGCCGCTGGCGATCGGGGTGATGAAGAAATTGTCCTTCTCCAGCCGGGCGAGCCGGGCCCGCACGCGCGGCAGGGGCTGGGTGTCGCTCAGGAGCGAGGCGCACAGCGGCACGCTGAAGCGGCTGCAGACCGACACGCGGGTCAAGATGTCCAGCTCCTCCGGCGCCAGGCGCACCAGCACCTCGCGCTCGAAATAGCGGGCGAAGGCTTGCGCGTCCCGTACGCGCACCGGCGCGTAACCGGCGGTGCTGCCACCTTCCCGGGTGCGCAGGTCGAGCGCGAACAACTGCAGGCCAGCCACCCAACCATCGGTGAGCTCGTGCAGCGCGAGGGCGTCGTGCTGGTCGATGCTGCCGAGCTGCTCGCGCAGGTAGCGCTCGGACTCTTCGGCGCTGAAACGCAGGTCGCGCATGTCCAGCTCGGTCACCAGCGCCTTGGCGCGCATGCGCTCGAAGGACAGCGGCAGCGCGCTGCGCGAACTCAGGGCGAGATGGAAATGCGCCGGTGCGTAGTCCAGCAGCCACTGGATGGCACGAAAGATGCGCGGGTCGCGCACGTGCTGCAGGTCGTCGAGCATCACCACCAGCTCGCGCTGTCGCAGCGCAATGCCCTGCACCAGGGCGATGGTCCAGTGCTCGATCTCGGCCTCGGTGCTCACACCCTCGGTCAACAGCCCGGCCTCGGCCACGATCGCCGGGTCTAAGCCGGCCATGCTCGCCAGCAAATCGCCCAGAAAGCGCTGGAGCTGGTTGTGCTCGGTCGCGAGCGCCAGGAAGGCCACGTCGAAATCCAGCGCCACCAGCTCCCTGCGCCAGGCCAGCAAGGTGCTGGTCTTGCCGCTGCCCGCCTGACCGATCACCACCATGCAGCGCTGTCGCCGCGCCTCCATGAGGCGGGCCATCAGGGGCTCGCGCTTCATCAGGTGGTGGGAGCCGAGCGGTCGGGCGGACCGGGCGGGACGGGTCATGGCGGCTGCTGTTTCCAAGGGGGTTGCCGGCGGCGTTCTGCCACCAGATCGGGCCATGTTAGCAAGCCACGGACACCATCAGCGCCGATTGTCGACGTCATGCTGCAGCGCTCGGTCGGAAAAAGCATTGCATGTCTGGGGACGGTTCATCGTCACGATGAGCCGGGCGCCGGTAATTCGATCCTAAGGGCGGGTTGGGTCATGGCTGTAGATGAAGATCGGTTTTCACGATCGTATGAACCGGCCTCCTTCGATCGTCAAATGCGTCCGGTCAGCGGAGTGCGACAGCGCGACAGCAACTCCGCCGAGCTAGCCGACAAACGGCAGCCGCTGGGTTGTTGTCTATGAAAGTCGGCCCGTTTGCTCGCATAGAGATATCTCATACACACAGCGCACGGCGAAAGGCTGAGAAGTGAGGTCTTGCGGCGCTCCTTTGACTGGCCTAAAGTTGCTCGCAAGCGGGCGGAAATCGCATTAATTCCCCCGCCCTATTGGTTGCTCTCCGAAGGCTGCTGCGCAGCTTGAACCGCAACGTTCTTGTGGAGAGCAGCATGGAAACAGCACATCCGGAATCCCGCATTCCCGCCAGGGCACCAGCCCTGTTCACCGACCTTCCCTTCAAGCTTCGGCACCCCCTGCTTCTGGCCATGCCTTTCCCCAGCGGGTCTGATACGCACCTATTCGAACTGGAACGATACGTCTGCTACGCGCTCGACCCAAAAAGCCCTGAGACGCTGCGCTGCGCCTCGATCCGGTACATCGGCCGATGGCTTAGAACCCACGCAGCGGACATGAACGTCGAGGCCTTCAT
>JAGKSX010000021.1 GCA_018993155.1 Hydrogenophaga sp. | reverse complement strand
GCATCCTGGACCGCGCGCTGGAGCGTGAGGTCACTTTCCTGGACGCGGCCGAGATGTACTCGGTGCCCGCGCGCGCCGAGACCAGCGGTTCGACGGAAACCATTCTGGGCAACTGGTTCGCCAAACGCCCGGGCGTGCGCGACAAGGTGGTGCTGGCCACCAAGGTGGCAGGGCCGGCGCGCGGCATGCCCTGGCTGCGCCCGGAGATGAGCAAGGCCGGCATCATCGAGGCCTGCGAAGCCAGCCTGCGCCGCCTGCAGACCGAGGTGATCGACCTCTACCAGATCCACTGGCCCGCGCGCAACGTGCCGGCCTTCGGTGCAATCTACTTCGACCCGGCCAAGGACAAGCCGGCGCCCTCGGTGCTGGAGCAGCTTGAAGCGATGGCCGAGCTGGTGAAGGCCGGCAAGGTCAAGGCCGTCGGCCTGTCCAACGAAACCCCGTACGGCGTGCACGAGTTCGTGCGCCTGGCCGAGCAGCACGGCCTGCCGCGCGTGGCCACGGTGCAGAACCCGTATTGCCTGATCAACCGCAGCTACGAGAACGGGCTCGATGAAACCTGCCACCGCCTGGACGTGTCGCTGCTGGCGTATTCGCCGCTGGGCTTCGGCCTGCTGAGCGGCAAGTACGACGAAACCGGCCTGGTGGGCAACGCCGGCCGCATGGCGATCTACGAATCGATGCGCAAGCAACGCTGGGGCCGCCCCGAGGCGCTGGACACCGCACGCCGCTACAACGCGCTGGCGCGCGAGCACGGCCTCACGCCCTCGCAGCTCGCGCTGGCCTTCTGCTACACCAACCGGCGCGTGGCCAGCACCATCATCGGTGTGACCACGCTGGCCCAGCTCGACGAGTGCCTGGACGCCTGGGACACGAAACTCTCGCCCGAACTGCTGGCTGCGATCGACGCCATCCGCTGGGAGTCGCGCGATCCCGCGCAATGAGGTGAAGGTTGGCGAAAAAATCGCATGTGAGTGAAACGCCCGCCACCGCCTGGCTCAAGGCGCACGGCGTGGTGTTCACCGAGCACCCCTACGAGTACCTGGAGCACGGCGGCGCGCAGCACAGCGCCCAGGTGCTCGGCTTCGACCCCTTCGCGGTGGTGAAGACGCTGATCATGCAGGACGAGGCGGCCAGGCCGCTGGCGGTGCTGATGCACGGCAACCGCACCGTCTCCACCAAGAACCTCGCGCGGCAGATTGGCGCCAAGTCGGTCGAGCCCTGCAAGCCCGAGGTCGCCAACCGGCACAGCGGTTATTTCGTGGGCGGCACCTCGCCGTTCGGCCTCAAGCGCGACATGCCGGTGTGGGTGGAAGCCACGGTGCTCACCCTGCCGAAGATCTGGATCAACGGCGGGCGCCGGGGTTTCCTCGTTGGCATCGATCCGGCGGTGCTCGCTGGTCCCCTGGGCGCCAAGCCGGTGAACTGCGCGCTGGCAGAATAGCCGCCCAGACACGGCTTCGCGCGCAGACGCGGTGGCCCCACGAGAACGAGGAGCTTTCTTCATGACCTACCCCTTGCTGGCCACGCTGGCCGCCTACCTGATCGGCTCGCTGTCCTTCGCCGTGCTGGTGAGCCGCCTCATGGGGCTGAACGACCCGCGCACCTACGGCAGCAAGAACCCGGGCGCCACCAACGTGCTGCGCTCGGGCAACAAGGCGGCGGCCGTCATCACCCTGCTGCTCGATGCCTTCAAGGGCTGGCTGCCCGTGGTGGCCGTGAAGTGGTGGGGTGAGCCCTACGGCCTGGGCGACGGCACGGTGGCGCTGGTCGGGCTGGCGGCCTTCCTGGGCCATCTGTACCCGGTGTTCTTCCGCTTCCAGGGTGGCAAGGGCGTGGCCACGGCGGCCGGTGTCATCCTGGCCTTCAACCCCTGGCTGGGGCTGGCCTCGCTGCTGACCTGGCTGATCATTGCGGTCTTCTTCCGCTATTCGTCGCTGGCCTCCATCGTCACGGCGGTCTTCGCGCCCGCGTACTTCCTGTTCGGCAACCGCGTGGCCTGGGACGCGCCCGGTGTCCAGGTGCTGAGCCTGGCCGTCATGGGCCTGCTGCTGATCTGGCGGCATTCGGAAAACATCAACCGCCTGCTGGCCGGGAAGGAAAGCAAGCTCGGAGCGAAGAAGAAATGAGCGATCTGCACAAGGACATCACCCGCATCGGCATGGCCGCGCGCTACAGCGAGGCCGCCGTGTTCAACGGCGTGGTCTACCTCGCGGGCATGGTGCCCGAGCGCGGCGACACCGACATCGCGGGCCAGACGCAGGACGTGCTGGAGCAGGTGCAGCAGCGCCTGCTCGAAGCGGGCAGCGACAAGTCGCGCATCCTGCGCGCGCAGATCTACCTCACCGACATCCGCGACATCGCGGCCATGAACGAGGTGTGGGACGCGTGGGTGGTGCCGGGCACCGCGCCGCCGCGCGCCACGGTGCAGGCCGCGCTGGCCAACCCGGCCTGGCGCATCGAGATCGTGGTGACGGCCGCACAAACACAGGCCTCTTGATCCAGAAACACCGCGGAACCGGCTTTGCCGGGCCGCAGGTGTTGCCCCCTTGAGGGGGTGGCGCGAAGCGCCGCGGGGGTGACGCTCTAATAGCGTTTTTCCAGCGTCAGCTGGTCGTTGTGGCGCTGCATCTGGAAGCGCGTGAGAAAGCTGTTGCCCAGCAGCACATAGGTCATGGGTTGCGGCAGCACGATGGCCGCGATGTTGTACACCTGGGCATCGCCCACGCGCACCGACTCCAGTTGCACCTGATGGCCAACGACGCGGCCATTGGCGGTGGCCACACCCACTTTGCGGCCCTTGCTGTAGTCCAGCTGGATGCGTTTGGCATCGGATTCGCTGAGGATCACCGTCGTCGCGCCAGTGTCCACCATGAACTGCACGGTGCGCCCGTTGATCTGGCCAGTGGGCATGAAGTGACCCTGGGCGTCGGCGGTGAGCACGATGCGCTGGGCGCTACCGCCATCCGGGCCCGATGAAGACCGGCCCAGGCTGACCGGCGCATCGCCCACCCGCAGGGTGAGGCGCTGGCCGTTGATGTCGAACACGGCCGCCTCGCCCTGCAGGCTCAGCAGTTTCACACCTTGCTGGATCTGGCCGGGGCTCATGAAACGCGGCGCGGCGCCATCGATGTTCACCAGCGCCTTGCCACCGGCCACACCCGACAGCGCGACTTGCTGGGACAGGGCGGGCAGCGCCAGAAGAACGCCCGCCACGAACGCGAAGCTGTTGGACCAGAGGCGCCGCGGAACCGGCTCTGCCGGGCCGCCAGCGCCGCCTCCCTGGAGGGGGGTGACGCCGAAGGCGGCGCAGGGGGTGCTCACTTAATCCCTGAAATTGTTGAAGGACAGCGGCAGGTCCTTGAGCTCGCTGCGGATCAGTGCCATGGCGGTCTGCAGGTCGTCGCGTTTGGCCCCGGTCACGCGCACCGCATCGCCCTGGATCGCGCCCTGCACCTTGAGCTTGCTGCCCTTGATGACCTGCTGGATCTTCTTGCCGTCTTCGGTGCTGATGCCGTTGCGCACCTTGACGACCTGCTTGACCTTGTCGCCGCCGGCTTTTTCGACCTTGCCGACGTCGAGGAAGCGTGCGTCCACGCCGCGTTTGGTGAGCTTGCCGCGCAGCACATCGTCGATCTGCTGCAGCTGGAACTCGGCGTCGCCGTGCAGGATGATTTCCTTCTCTTTTTCCTTGAGTTCGATGGCGGCGCCGGTCCCCTTGAAATCGAAGCGCGTGCCGATCTCGCGCGTGACCTGGTCCACCGCGTTTTTCACTTCGACGAAATCGGCTTCGAGTACGGTGTCAAAAGAAGGCATGGCTGATGAATCCTGAGGGTGGGTGAGACAATCCGGGGATGGTAGTCGAGAACAACGTGGCGCTCCAGCCATACAACAGTTTTGGCATCGTGGCGCGCGCGCTGCGGCTGGCCCGTGTGCGCGACGAAGCGGATCTGCGCGCGCTCATGGCGGGCCCCGAATGGCCTGCGCTGACACGCGACGCGCCGCCGTTCGTGCTGGGGGGCGGCAGCAACCTGGTGGTGACGGGCGACATCAGGCCGCTGGTGCTGAAAGTGGAGATTCGCGGGCGCCGGCTGGTGGAGGAAACCGCCCGGGGCTGGCTGGTGGAGGCCGGTGCGGGCGAGAACTGGCACGAGACCGTGGCCTGGACGCTGGCGCAGGGTTGGCCGGGACTGGAAAACCTCGCTCTGATCCCCGGTTGTGTGGGTGCTTCGCCCGTGCAGAACATCGGTGCCTACGGCGTGGAGCTGCAGGACCGTTTTCACGAGCTGGATGCGATCGACTTGCACACAGGGCAGAGCTTCACCCTGAACGCGGCGCAGTGCGGTTTCGGCTACCGGGACTCGGTGTTCAAGCACACGCCGGCGGGCGAGAAGGGCCTGGGCCTGGCGGGCCGTGCCCTCATCACGCGGGTGCGCTTCTGGCTGCCCAAGCCCTGGAAACCGGTGCTGGGGTATGCGGACCTGGAGCGCAAGATGGGCGAAACGGGCGTGACCCAGCCCGACGCGCAGCAAATTTTCGACTGGATCTGTGCGATCCGGCGCGCCAAGCTGCCGGACCCGGCGGTGATCGGCAACGCGGGCAGTTTCTTCAAGAACCCGACGGTGAGCGTGGAGCAGTGCGCGGACATCATCGCGCGCGACCCGAAGGTGGTGCATTACCCGATGGCCGATGGCAGCATCAAGCTGGCGGCGGGCTGGCTGATCGACGCCTGTGGCTGGAAGGGCCGGGGCGTGGGGAATGCCGGGGTCTACGAGAAGCAGGCGCTGGTGCTGGTGAACCGGGGTGGGGCGACCGGGGGGGAGGTGATGACCCTGGCGAAGGCCATCCAGACCAGTGTGTATGAGCGGTTCGGGATCTTGCTGGAGCCTGAGCCTGTGGTGGTCTGAGGTTTCGCGCCTGCCTTTTCTTCGGGTCCGACGCCGCCGGGTGGTCGGCTCCGCGAATGTCCTCCGAGTCGGCTTCGCCGCCTCTCCCCCTTTACTTCGCTGCGCCAACCACCCGGCGTCGTCGGACCTGCCCACGCGAAGGCCCGCCAACGCTGTGGCGCCTGCACCTCTTCAGATCGGGGTGACGTGGCGCTCTGCGCAGCGGGGTAAAGGAGGAGAACCGGCGAAGCCGGTTCGGGGGACACCCGCGGAGCAGAGCGCCGCGGCGCCCCGATCTGAAGAGGTCTTTGCAAGAAAGGCGGTTATTCGCCCTCGAGCTTCAGCATCTGCGAACCTTCACCGAGCGACAGAAGACCACTCTGGGCATAGATGCCCAGCTTGGCCCGCGTGTCGGTGATATCGAGATTGCGCATGGTCAGCTGGCCGATGCGATCCAGCGGCGAGAACGGCGCGTCTTCCACCTTCTCCATCGACAGCCGCTCCGGCGCGTACGTGAGGTTCGCGCTCTCGGTGTTCAGGATCGAATAGTCGTTGCCCCGGCGCAGCTCCACCGTCACCTCGCCCGTGATCGCACGCGCCACCCAGCGCTGCGCCGTCTCGCGCAACATGATGGCCTGCGGATCGAACCAGCGGCCCTGGTACAGCAAGCGGCCCAGGCGCAGACCGTTGATGCGGTACTGCTCGATCGTGTCCTCGTTGTGGATGCCGGTCACCAGGCGCTCGTAGGCAATGTGCAGCAGCGCCAGGCCCGGGGCCTCGTAGATGCCGCGGCTCTTGGCCTCGATGATGCGGTTCTCGATCTGGTCGCTCATGCCCAGGCCATGGCGCCCGCCGATCTCGTTGGCCTTCAGGATCAGGTCCACCGGGTTCGCGAACGTCTCGCCATTGAGCGCCACTGGCTGGCCCTCTTCGAAACGCACCGTCACCTCTTCGGCCTTCACGGCGCAGTCCTCGCGCCAGAACGGCACGCCCATGATCGGGTTGACGATGCGGATGCCGCTGTTGAGGTGCTCCAGGTCCTTCGCCTCGTGCGTGGCGCCGAGCATGTTGCTGTCGGTGCTGTAGGCCTTCTCGGCACTCATCTTGTAGCCGAAGCCGTTGGCCGTCATGAACGCGCTCATCTCGGCGCGGCCGCCCAGCTCGTCGATGAACAGCTGGTCCAGCCAGGGCTTGTAGATCTTCAGGCTCGGGTTGGTCAGCAGGCCGTAGCGGTAGAAGCGCTCGATGTCGTTGCCCTTGAAGGTCGAGCCGTCGCCCCAGATGTGGACGTCGTCCTCCTTCATCGCGGCCACCAGCATGGTGCCCGTGACCGCGCGGCCCAGCGGCGTGGTGTTGAAGTAGGTCACCCCGGCCGTGCTGATGTGGAAAGCGCCGCACTGCAGCGCGGCAATGCCTTCGTGCGCCAGCTGCGTGCGGCAGTCGATCAGGCGCGCCTTCTCGGCGCCGTAGGCCAGGGCCTTGCGCGGGATCTCGTCGTAGTCCGGCTCGTCGGGCTGGCCCAGGTTGGCGGTGTAGGCGTAGGGGATCGCGCCCTTCTGCTTCATCCACAGCAGCGCGGCGGAGGTGTCCAGGCCGCCGGAGAAGGCGATGCCGACTTTCTGTTGGGTGGGGAGGTTCTGAAGAATGGTGGCCATGGCGTTCGGTCTTTCGGCAGCGAGGATCGATCAGCCGAAATGGCAGATGTAGTGGTAGGGCTCGGTCACGCGGATCTGGAAGCTGCTGTTGCCCGGCACGTTGAATTTCTCGCCAGGGCCCGACTTCTTCCACTCCGTGGTGCCCGCCAGCAGGTACTCGCAGCCGCCGGCCACGCATTCCATGATCTCGGGCGCGCCGGTGTTGAAGGTGAGGGTGGCGGGCAGCACCACGCCGACCGACTTCTTCGTGCCGTCGGCGAGGGTGATGCCGTGGCTGACGCACTTGCCGTCGAAGTACACATTGGCCTGGGTGTTGACGGTCACGCCGTCGAATTGGGTGGTGCTCATGGTGTTGGAGGGGGAGGTATAGCGAAGACGAAAGGCGAAACCGCGATTTTAGGCCGCGGGCCGGGGCGCGCCGCGCCGGCTCAGAGGCGCTGCTGCCAGGCGGCGGCGTCGAAGCCCACGGTGATGGCACCGTCGCCCCACTGCACGACCGGGCGCTTGATCACGCTCGGGTTCGCCAGCGCCACGGCGCGGGCGCTCGCGCCGTCGTTCACGCCGGTGCGCGTGGCCTCGTCGAGCTGGCGCCAGGTGGTGCCCTTGCGGTTGATCACGGTCTCCCAGCCGGCGGCGGCCAGCCAGCGGTCGAGCGCGGCCTCGGGCACGCCCTGCTTCTTGAAATCGTGGAAGTGGTGCTCGACGCCGTGTTCCGCCAGCCAGGTGCGGGCCTTCTTGACGGTGTCGCAGTTGGGGATGCCGTGAACGGTGATCATGGCCCGCATTGTCCGCCATGTCCCCGCGGCCCCGGGTCCGGGACGGCGATGGGACAATCCTGCCCATGCTTGACATTCCCGTGCCCGATCACCCCACCACCCTGGCCGACTGGCTGGCCCATGCCGAACGCCTGCACCCGGTCACCATCGACATGGGGCTGGACCGCGTGCAGCGCGTGGCCCAGCGCATGGGCCTGGCGCTGGACTGCCCGGTGATCACGGTCGCCGGCACCAACGGCAAGGGCTCCACCTGCGCGATGCTGGAGGCCGTCTACACGCAGTCGGGCTACCGCACCGGTGTCTACACCTCGCCCCACCTGGTGCATTTCGAGGAGCGCTGCCGCGTCGCGGGCGAGGCGGTGGCCGCCAACGACCTGGTGCCGGCCTTCGCCGAGGTGGAGGTGGCCCGCAAGGGACAGGCCGGCGACGAGGGCGGCGAGATCAGCCTGAGCTACTTCGAAATCACCACGCTCGCCATCCTGCGCACGCTCTCGCGCAGCGGGCTGGACGTGGCGATTCTCGAGGTGGGCCTGGGCGGCCGGCTGGACGCGGTGAACATCATCGACGCCGATTGCGCGGTCATCACCAGCATCGCCCTCGACCACATGGCCCTGCTGGGCAACGACCGCGAGGCCATCGGCTTCGAGAAGGCCGGCATCATGCGCACCGGCCGCCCGGTGGTGGTGAGCGACCCGGTGCCGCCGCAGAGCATCCTGGACCGCGCGCTGGAGATCGGCGCCGAGCTCTGGCGCCTGGGCAAGGACTTCCATTTCGCGGGCGACCAGCAGCAATGGGGCTGGGCCATGCACCCCTCGCACGGCGGGCGGCGCTACGCCGGCCTGGCCTACCCGGCGCTGCGCGGCGCGAACCAGCTGGTCAACGCCTCGGGCGTGCTGGCGGCGGTGGAGGCCCTGCGCGGGCGGCTGCCGGTGACGGCGCAGGCGGTGCGCAACGGCCTGGCCCTGGTGGAGCTGCCCGGGCGCTTCCAGATCGTGCCCGGCACGCCCACCCTGGTGCTGGACGTGGCGCACAACCCGCATTCGGTGGCCGCGCTCGCCGCCAACCTCGACGCCATGGGCTTCCACCCCACCACGCACGCCGTGTTCGGCGCCATGGCCGACAAGGACCTGGGCGCCATGCTGGACCGCATCGCGCCGCTGATCGACCGCTGGCACCTCACCAACCTGCCCCTGCCGCGCGCCAGTTCGGCCGCCGCCCTGGCCGAGCAGCTGGAGGCCCATCCCCAGTGCAAGGGCCGGGTGGCGGGAAGGCACACCGACCCCATGGACGCCCTGCGGGCCGCGGTGTCCGCCGCGGACCCCGCTGATAGAATCGTGGTCTTCGGATCGTTCTACACCGTGGGTGGCGTATTGCAGGACGGCGTGCCCCGAATGTCGGCGAAACACCTGTCCGCCTAGCCTTTTATCGCCACGGTCCCCCCGATGTTCAAATCCCGTTCAGGTTCCCAGGGCAACGCCTCGCCCCCCCCGCCGCAGAGCATCGAGGCCGTGCGCCGCCGCGCCCGCCATCGCCTGATCGGCGCCAGCGTGCTCGTGCTGCTGGGCGTGGTCGGCTTCCCGCTGCTGTTCGACACGCAGCCCCGCCCGATCCCCGTCGACATTCCCATCGAGATCCCGGCCAAGGGCACGCCCGCGCCGGTCGCCAAGCCCGCCGCCACCAAGCCGCCTGCCGCCGCCGCCAGCGCACCGCTGCCGGTGCGTGAGGGCCTGGGTGCCCGCGAGGAAGTGGTCGAAGCCGCCCCCAAACCGGCCCCCGCCGCTGCGGCCCCGGCGCCGGCCCCGGCGCCTGTGGCTGCAGCGCCGGTACCCGCACCTGCACCTGCCAAACCCGCCGAGGCAGACCGGGCCCGCGCGCTGCTCGAAGGCAAGCCGGCCACCGCGCCCGCCAGTGCGTCCGCCAAGCCGGCCGCCACGGCCGAGCGCCTTGTGGTGCAGGTCGGGGCGTTCTCCGAAGCGGCCGGCGCGCGCGCCGTGCGTCTGAAGCTCGAGGGCGCTGGGCTCAAGACCTATGTGCACGAGGCGCAGACACCTGATGGCAAGCGCATCCGGGTGCGCGTAGGACCGTTTGAAAACCGCGCGGACGCCGAGAAGGCTGCCGCCCGGGTCAAGGCCCTGGGGTTGCCCGCTGCCGTCCTGACGCTGTGACGTCGGGTGGGGTGACGCGCTGATGGCATTGACCGACTGGGTGCTGCTCACGGTGCTGCTGCTGTCGGTGCTGCTGGGGTTGTGGCGCGGTCTGGTGTACGAGGTGTTGTCGGTGGCAGGCTGGGTGGCGGCGTTCGTGCTGGCGCAGGCCTTCGCCGAGGAGGCCGGGGCCTGGTTGCCGATGGACGGTCTGTCGCCGCCGATGCGGGTGGCGGTCGGCTTTGTCCTGGTGTTCGTGGTGGTGGCTTTCGCCGCCGGCCTGGGGGCCTGGCTGGTGCAGAAATTGGTGGCCTCGGTCGGCCTGCGACCGGTGGACCGGGTGCTCGGAGGCGCGTTCGGCCTCTTGCGCGGCGGGGTGATCCTGCTGGCGGTGGCGCTCGTGGTGAGCATGACGCAGATGGAGGGGGCCGCGTGGTGGCGCGAGTCGGCCACCGCTTCCGTGCTGTCGGCCTCGCTGCACGAGATCAAGCCCTTGTTGCCCGAGGCCGTGGCCCGATATATCCGTTAGTTTTCCTGAGGATTCAATCATGTGTGGAATCGTGGGCGTGGTCAGCAAGACGCCAGTCAATCAGCTTATCTACGACGCGCTGTTGCTGTTGCAACACCGAGGCCAGGATGCCGCCGGCATCGTGACCCAGCAGGGTCGCAAGTTCTTCATGCACAAGGCCAAGGGCATGGTGCGCGACATCTTCCGCACCCGCAACATGCGCGCCTTGCCCGGCCTGTGCGGCCTGGGCCAGGTGCGCTACCCCACCGCCGGCAATGCCTTCAGCGAGGAAGAGGCGCAGCCCTTCTACGTGAACGCACCCTTCGGCCTGGTGCTGGTGCACAACGGCAACCTGACCAACGCCAAGGCGCTGGCCCAGGAGCTTTTCCAGACCGACCACCGCCACGTCAACACCGAAAGCGACTCCGAGGTGCTGCTCAACGTGCTGGCGCATGAACTGGAGAAGGTCACGCGCGGCACCACCCTCAAGCCGGCCGACGTGTTCGCCGCCGTGCGCGGCGTGCACCGGCGTGTGAAGGGCTCCTACGCCGTGGTGGCGCTGATCGCCGGCCATGGCCTGCTGGCCTTCCGCGATCCCCATGGCATCCGCCCGCTGTGCCTGGGCCGCAACAAGGACGGTGGCGTGATGGTGGCCAGCGAGTCCGTCACGCTGGAGGGCAACGGTTTCGAGTTCGACCGCGACCTGCAGCCCGGTGAAGCGGTGTTCGTCGACCTCGAAGGCCAGATGCAGTTCGAGCAGTGCGCCGACAAGGTCAGCCACAACCCCTGCATCTTCGAATTCGTCTACCTGGCCCGGCCCGACTCGGTGATGGACGGCATCTCGGTCTACCAGGCGCGGCTGAACCTGGGCGTGACGCTGGCCAAGCGCGTGGTCTCCACCGTGCCGCCCAACGAAATCGACGTGGTGATCCCGATTCCCGAATCCTCGCGCCCGAGTGCCATGGAGCTGGCCCAGCTGCTGGGCCTGCCGTACCGCGAAGGCTTCGTGAAGAACCGCTACGTGGGCCGCACCTTCATCATGCCGGGGCAGGGCGTGCGCAAGAAATCGGTGCGCCAGAAGCTCAACGTGATCGGCAGCGAATTCAAGGGCCGCAACGTGCTGCTGGTGGACGACTCCATCGTGCGTGGCACCACCAGCCGCGAAATCGTGCAGATGGCGCGCGACGCCGGTGCGCGCAAGGTCTACCTGGCCAGCGCCGCGCCGCCCGTGCGCTACCCCAACGTCTACGGCATCGACATGCCCACGCCCGACGAGCTCGTGGCCCACGGCCGCACGGTCGACGAGGTGCGCGAGATCATCGGCTGCGACGCGCTGATCTACCAGGACGTGGACGCGATGAAGCAGGCCATCGGCTCGCTCAACCCCAAGCTCGATGGTTTCGATGCCTCGTGCTTCGACGGCGTGTACGTCACCGGCGACATCACGCCGGCCGACATCGCCCGCCTCAACGCCGGCCGCGACCAGAGCGAAGAGGGCGAGGAAGACACCTCGCGCCTCGCCTTGCCCAATGCCCAGGTCGTCTGACGCCCCATCTTCATGAACGCCAAGAAACCTGACCTGCACCGCGACACGCTCGCCGTGCGCGAAGCCGTCGAACGCAGCCCGTACGGCGAAAACTCCGAAGCCCTGTACCTCACCAGCGGCTACGTGCAGCCCAGCGCCGAAGCCGCCGCGCGCCGCTTCGCGGGCGACGAAGAAGGCTTCACTTACGGCCGCTATGGCAACCCCACGGTGGCCAGCTTCGAACAGCGCCTGGCCGCGCTCGAAGGCGCCGAGGCCTGCATCTCCACCGCCTCGGGCATGTCGGCCATCCTCATGATGTGCATGGGCCTGCTCAAGGCCGGCGACCACGTGGTGTGCTCGCACTCCATGTTCGGCTCCACCATCAAGCTGATCGGCTCGGACCTCGCCAAGTTCGGCGTCGAGTCCAGCTTCGTGTCGCAGACCGACGTGGCAGCCTGGAAGGCGGCCGTCAAGCCCAACACCCGCCTGATGTTCGCCGAGACGCCGACCAATCCGCTGACCGAGGTCTGCGACATCCGCGCGCTGGCCGACATCGCGCACGCCGCCGGTGCGCTGCTGTGCGTGGACAACTGCTTCGCCACGCCAGCGCTGCAGCGCCCGATGGCGCTGGGCGCCGACATCGTCATGCATTCGGGCACCAAGTACCTCGACGGCCAGGGCCGCGTGATGGCTGGCGCCCTGTGCGCCAGCCAGGAACTGGTGACCAAGACCTTCCTGCCGGTGCTCAAGAGCGCGGGCATGACGCTCGCGCCCTTCAACGCCTGGGTCGTGCTCAAGGGCTTGGAAACGCTCGACATCCGCATGCGCGCCCAGTCGGCCAACGCCCTGGCCCTGGCGCAGTGGCTGGAGGCTCACCCGTCGGTCGCCCGCGTCTACTACCCCGGGCTCGCCAGCCATCCGCAGCACGCGCTGGCGATGGCGCAGCAATCGGGTTGCGGCGGTGCCGTGCTGTCCTTCGAAGTGAAGGGCGCCGACCCCGAGCAAGCCCGCCAGCGCGCCTTCCACGTGCTCGACTCGCTGCAGGTGATGTCGCTCTCCACCAACCTCGGCGACACCAAGACGCTGATCGCCCACCCCGCCAGCACCTCGCACGGCCGCCTGACCGAAGCGCAGCGCCAGACGGCGGGCGTGGTGCAGGGGCTGATCCGAGTGGCCGTGGGGCTGGAGCACCTGGGCGATATCCAGGCCGACCTTGACCGTGGTCTTTCTTCCTTCTGACATGTCCGCACCCATCCGCACCCGCTTCGCCCCGTCGCCCACCGGTTTCATCCACTTGGGCAACATCCGCTCCGCGCTCTACCCCTGGGCGTTCGCGCGCTCCACCGGCGGCGCCTTCATCCTGCGCATCGAAGACACCGACCTCGAACGCTCCTCGCAAGCCGCGGTGGACGTGATCATCGAAGGCATGAAGTGGCTCGGCCTGGACCACGACGAAGGGCCGTTCTATCAGATGCAGCGCATGGACCGCTACAAGGCGGTGCTCGCCGAGATGGTGGCGGGCGGCCTGGTCTACCCCTGCTACATGAGCGTGGCCGAACTCGATGCCCTGCGCGAAAAACAGATGGCCGCGAAGGAGAAGCCGCGCTACGACGGCACCTGGCGGCCCGAGCCCGGCAAGACCCTGCCGCCCGTGCCCGAAGGCGTGAAGCCCGTGCTGCGCTTCAAGAACCCGCAGGGTGGCGTGGTGGCCTGGGACGACAAGGTCAAAGGCCGCATCGAAATCGCCAACGACGAACTCGACGACCTCGTGATCGCCCGGCCCGATGGCACGCCCACCTACAACTTCTGCGTGGTGGTGGACGACATCGACATGGCCATCAGCCACGTGATCCGTGGCGACGACCACGTGAACAACACGCCGCGCCAGATCAACATCTTCCGCGCGCTCGGCAAGGAGCCGCCGGTGTACGCCCACCTGCCCACCGTGCTCAACGAGCAGGGCGAGAAGATGAGCAAGCGCAACGGCGCCAAGCCCGTCACGCAGTACCGCGACGAAGGCTATCTGCCCGACGCCATGGTGAACTACCTCGCGCGCCTGGGCTGGAGCCACGGCGACGATGAGATCTTCAGCCGCGCGCAGTTTCTCGAGTGGTTCAACCTCGACCACCTGGGCCGCAGCGCCGCGCAGTTCGACGAAGCCAAACTCAGGTGGGTCAACGCGCAGCACCTCAAGGCCATGGCCGACGACGCGCTTGCGTCGCTGGTGGCCGCGCACCTGCAGCAGCAGGGCATCACGACCGACGCGCGCCTGCCGCGCATCTGCGGCCTGTTCAAGGACCGCTGCGACACCACCGTGGCGCTGGCCCAGTGGGCCAAGGCTTTCTACGCCGACATCACGCCCAACGCCGACGAGCACGCGCAACACGTCACCGACGCCGTGCGGCCCGTGCTGGCCACGCTGGCGGAGAAGCTCACGGCCTGTGCCTGGGACAAGGCCAGCCTCTCGGCGGCCATCAAGGAAGTGCTCGCCGCGCACGGCCTGAAGATGGCGCAACTGGCCATGCCGGTGCGCGTGCTGGTGATGGGCACGGCCCAGACGCCGTCGCTCGATGCGGTGCTCGAACTGCAAAATCGTGACGTTGTTCTGCAGCGTTTGCAGAACGCCTGAAAAAATCGCCTATAATTTGAGGCTTGCTGAAATGCACTGAGCGACAAGTCGCAAAGAGCGGTCAGCAAACCCTGTGGGGGTATAGCTCAGCTGGGAGAGCGCTTGCATGGCATGCAAGAGGTCAGCGGTTCGATCCCGCTTACCTCCACCAAGGATTGAAGTCGCGAAGAGGTTTTCATCGCGGCATCGGCAGAAAAAACAAGCTCTGTCGCTGCTACAATGGAAGGCTCTTTAAGTCCAGGTTATGACCCTATCGTCTAGAGGCCTAGGACATCACCCTTTCACGGTGAGTACCGGGGTTCGAATCCCCGTAGGGTCGCCAAACAAGCCGCAAGGCAAGTAGGCAACAAGTGGTTGGCACTTGGTTCGCAAGAACGAACGCCATCTACCAGGAGTGGTAGTTCAGTTGGTTAGAATACCGGCCTGTCACGCCGGGGGTCGCGGGTTCGAGCCCCGTCCACTCCGCCAAATAAATCAATGGGTTACGTGAGAAATCGCGTAGCCCATTTTGGTTTCTGGCGCCCCATTTCCCCACTTGGAACCACGTCATCGCAGAGCGCTTTGCCGGCGTCTCGTGTGGCGCTGTCCCTCAAGCGAAGGACAGACGCGCGAATGGCCCTCGTCTAGATTGGCATCCATCCACGATGGAAGCCAAAGACATGTTCATTCGAAACTGCTGGTACGTCGCCGCCTGGGCGCACGAGATCCCCGAGCAAGGCCTGTTTTCCCGCGTCATTCTGGGCGAGCCGCTGCTCCTGTACCGCCTGGCCAATGGCGAGACCGTGGCGCTGGAAGACCGGTGCTGCCACCGCCTCGCACCGCTTTCCGCCGGTCGGCGCGAGGGCGACTGCGTGCGCTGTGGCTACCACGGGCTGAAGTTCTCGCCCGACGGCGCCTGCGTCGAAGCGCCAGGCCTCGACCGCATCCCCATCAAGGCAAAGGTGCGCAGCTACCCCGTTGCCGTGCGAAACCGGTGGGTGTTCGTCTGGATGGGCGATCCGGGTCTCGCGGACACCGCGCTGCTGCCGGACAACTTCTCCTGCGACCACCCCGAGTGGCACTACCAGCCGGGCTATCTGCACTACGAGACGCCCTACATGCTCATCTGCGACAACCTGCTTGACTTTTCGCACCTGTCGTACGTGCACGAGAACACCCTGGGGGGCTCCACGCGGATCGCGCAGTCGAAGCCCGAGGTGGAGCGCGTGCCGCAGGGCATCCGGGTCACGCGCCACGTGCCGGACGTGCCGCCCTCCGCGTACTGGCGCTCGTTCCACGAATTCGAAGGCAACGTCGACCGCTGGTTCGTCTACGACTTCCTGCTGCCCGGCACCCTCATCATGGAGTCCGGCGGGCGCCCGACGGGCCAGGCCGAGGGCGACATGGCGGGCGCGGTGCGCCTGCACAGCTGCCAGACGCTGACGCCCGAGACGGCAACCTCCACCCACTACTTCTTCCAGCAGGCCTACCACGCGCCCGCGCCCATTCCCGGGACCACGGCCACCATCTTCCAGGGACTGCTCGCCGCCTTCGAGGAAGACCGCTCGATCATCACGGCCCAGTACCGGAACCTGCTTCTCAATCCCGCCGCGCCGATGCTGCCCATGGCGATGGACCACGCGCTGGTGCAGTTCCGCCGCCTCGTGGACAGCGAGCTGGCGAAGGAGCGCGAGCGCGCGCCCGCTCGCCCGGCGGTCGTCGCGGCCTAGAACAGAACAACACCCCCACCCAGGAGACAACCCCATGATCCGTCGAACCATTCTTCGCCTGTGGGCGCTCGTCGGCGCCGCCACGCTGCCTTTCGCGGTGCTCGCTCAGGCGCCCGCCGCATTCCCGAACAAGCCCATCCGCATCGTGGCCTCCGCGGCCGCTGGGGGCGCCACGGACTTTGTCGCCAGAACCGTCGGTGAGCGCTTGTCCAAGCAACTCGGCCAACCGGTCATCGTGGACAACAAGGCGGGAGCGAACGGTGCCCTGGGCGCTTCCGAGGTGGCTCGCGCCGCACCGGACGGGTACACGCTGCTGGTGACCTTGGGTGACACCCTGATCAACAACGTGGCGATGTACAAGACGCTGTCGTACGACCCGTTCAAGGATTTCAGCTACATCACGCAAGCCGTTCGCAGCCCGGCGGTGATTTCCGCGAACGCGGACCTCCCCGTCAAGACCATGGCCGACTTCAGGCGCTACGCGGCCGAGCAGCGCGGCAAGCTGACCTATGGCTCCTGGGGGCCTGGTGGCCTGGGCCATCTGGCGGGTGAACAGCTCAATCGCATCATCGGTGCCGAAATGGTCCATGTGCCGCAGCGCGGCGAGGCGCCGGTGATGGCCGATCTGCTGTCGAAAACCGTCAGCGTGGGCCTGACCTCGGCCGGGCTGGCCAAGCAGCACGTGCTGGCGGGCAAGGTGACCGCATTGGCCATCATGGGCAAAGAGCGGTCGCCGGCCTTGCCGCAAGTCCCGACCATGCGGGAGCAAGGTTTCGACGATCCCTTGTTCGATGCGGCCGTCTACATCGCCTTCGTCGCGCCGGCCAGGACGCCCGAGCCTGTGGTGAAGAAACTCGCGGACGAGATCCGCAAGATTCTGGCGGACCCCGAAGTCGGCCGGTTGATGAACGAGCGGGGCCTGGACATCATGAACAGCACCCCCAGGGAGTTCGAGGCCAGCCACCGCGCGGAAGCCGAGGTGATCCTCAAGCGCATCAAGGACTTCGGGCTGGTGGCGCAGTAAGAAGAGGGCGCCGGTCAGGTTGACCCGCGGCCGCGCGGCCGCCGACCGGGTAAGCCCTATTGGTGCCCTCTCGGCGAGGTTTCAAACTGGCTGCGCCATGCGCTCCACCTGGAATGTCCTCACGCCACCGCCCGGCCACCATGTGGACGCGGCGGCCATGAACCTGCTGCTCGATGTGCCAACGAGCACCACACCCGGGCGCGGCTTGCTGAACTTCATCAACGCGCACGTGGAGGTGGACTACCTCTCCCTGGTCGAGTACTCGGGGGCCGTGCCCTCGCAGGTGGATGGATGCACGCACCGGGACCACCTGCCCAACATCACGGGCGAGTGCTTTGCCCGCTACAAGCGGCAGTACAGCCAGCTGGACGAGGTGACGCACCTGGCGGGCCGGGTCCAGCAGGATGTGCATCCCTCGCCGGATGTGACCGTGGTGCACTATGGCCTGGAGGACATTCCGGACATCTGCTGGCGGCAGGAGATTTTTGAGCATTCGAAACTCACGGGCCGGTTGAGCTTCCTGTACGCGCCGGTCGCCCGCACCGCGTTTGCCATCAACCTCTACCGCGATGTGTCCTGCGGGCCATTTGCACCCCTGGAAATCGACCGCCTGACCGCCATCGCGCCCATTCTTCGCAAGGTGCACCTCAACGCCTTGCATGTCCGGCGGCAGCGCCTGCATGCGCAGGCGCGCAAGGCCCTGGTCGAGCAGAACCTGCTGGAGCGGGCACCCCGGTTGTCCGGGCGCGAGCGCGAGGTCTGCGTGGGCATCGTGGACGGTCTCAGTGTGGACGCCATCGCTGCGGACATGGGCGTGGCCCCGTCCACGGTGCAGACCCTGCGCAAACGCGCCTACATCAAGCTGGGCATCGAGGCGCGCAGCGAGTTGCTGCTGCTGTCGAACTGACGTGACATAGACCGATCGCGTTGCCATGACCCTCTGACCAGGCGGGCTGCCTTGGTCAGAGCCAACCCGGTAGAAGCGCTTCTGGCTCGGCCTCAGTGCGCCTGGGTGTACAGGACGAGGGCGTGGGTCTGGTTCAGCTCGCGTGGGTTGTTGGCCAGCAGCCTTTGCACGCCCATGGCGGCCTCAGCCAGCATGGGCAGGTCGTTGGCGGCGATGCCCACCTCGCGCAGCCGCTGCGGCATCGGGGCTTGCGCCACGTGCCCGGCCATGGTGGCGATGAAGGCTTCGGCCGCTTCCGCATCGCCGGCCGCGTGCAGCGCCGGGTTCAAGGCGCGCGCGAGTTCGGCGTAGCGCGCGCCCGCCTCGGGCAGGTTGAAGCGCAGCACCGGCACCATGACCAAGGCGTTGGCCAGGCCGTGGGGCACGTGGAAGTGGCTGCCCAGCGGGTGGGCCAGGGCGTGGATCGCGGCCACCGGCGCATTGGCGAAGGCCATGCCGGCCAGCATCGAGCCCAGCAGCATGGCTTCCCGTGCCTCGATGTCGTCGCCCTGGGCGATCACGCGCCCAAGGTGGCGGTCGAGCAGCTGGAGCGCGCGCACCGCCAGTGCGTCGGAGATCGGGTTCTTCAGGTGGCGGGTGGTGTAGGCCTCGATGGCGTGCACCATCGCATCCACGCCGGTCATGGCGGTGGGCGCGGGCGGCAGGGCCAGGGTCAGCTGGGCGTCCAGCACGGCGACATCGGGGTACAGCAGCGAGCTGATGACGCCGCGTTTCTGGTGGTCCGGTGTGGAGACCACCGAGGTGGGCGTGGCCTCGGAACCGGTACCGGCCGTGGTCGGCACCTGGATCAGCGGCAGGCGTGGGCCGGTCGCGCGCTGCGGCCCGTAGATGTCGGCCAGCGGCTGGGGGCTGGCCGTGAGCAGCGCGACCAGCTTGGCGGTGTCCAGCGAGCTGCCGCCGCCCAGGCCGATGACGCAGTCGGCCCCGGCCGCACGCGCCGCTTCCACCGCCGCGAGCACCACGTGCTCGGGCGGGTCGGCCTCCACCTTGTCGTGCACCGTCACGCGCAGCCCGGCCTTGCGCAGCGCGGCCACCGGGGCGTCGATCAGGCCTGCGCGCACCAGGCCGGCGTCGGTGACGACGAAGGCATGCCCACGTCCTTGCAGCAGCGGTGCGAGTCGCAGGGCCGCGCCGCGCTCGCAGACGATGCGGGGTGGGGTTTCGAATTGGAAGCTGGGCATGGAGCGGGACATGAAAGGCGAAGCAAGGCCCCTCGCCGTCGATCGGGCGATGTCGTTCACAGGCGAGGGGGCGGGGCGCGGCGCGCCCGGGCGGTCAGTTGATGGAGATCTTGGTGCGCGTGATCAGCTCACCGTAGGTCTTGTGGTCCTTGCGCAGCACGTTGCCCAGCTCGGCCGGGGTGGTTGTGACGCTCTCGAAACCCATGGCCTGCACGCGCTCGATGGAGGCGGGCTTCTTCAGGCTCTTGTTGATCTCGGCGTTCAGGCGGCGGATCACGTCGTCCGGCGTGCCGGCGGGGGCAAAGACGCCGTGCCAGCCGCTGATCTTCTCCAGCTCGGGCAGACCCACCTCGCGGAAGGTGGGCACGTCGGGCAGCGCGGCGGCGCGCTTGGGGCCGATCACGGCGAGGGCCTTGAGCTTGCCGGCCTTCACATGGATGGCGCTGCCCGAGTCGAAGGTGAAATCCACCACGCCGGCCAGCAGGTCCTGGATCGAGGGCGCCAGGCCCTTGTAGGCGAGGTGCTCGGCCTGGGTGTCGGTCTCCAGGTTCAGCAGGGCGCCCGCCACGTGCGGGAAGGAGCCGTTGCCGGTGGAGGAGTAGTTCAGCTTGCCGGGGCTGGCCTTCATCTTCTCGACCAGGCCCTTGACATCGCTCACGCCCACCTTGGGGTGGGCCAGCAGGGCCATGTTGAGGCCGGCCGTCATGGCGACGGGCGCAAAGTCCTTGATCGGATCGAACGGCACCTTGTCCATGACATAGGGGCCCAGCGTCAGCGTGCTGGAGGCCAGCATCAGCAGCGTGTGGCCGTCGGCCGGCGCGCGGCGCACGAACTCGGCGGCGATGTTGCCGTTGGCGCCCGCGCGGTTGTCGATCACCACCGGCTGTCCCAGGGCCTCGCCCATGTCCTTGGCCACCATGCGCGCGATGGCGTCGATGGTGCCGCCGGCCGGCACCGAGACCACGATGGTCACGGGTTTGGAGGGGAAGGACTGGGCCGCGGCGAAGGGGGCAAAGGCCGAAACGACCAGGGCGGGGAGCAGTTGTCGGATCACGGGGGACTACCTCGGTTCTTGGGGGAATGGGTGAAGGGATGAGGGAAATTCTAGGGAGGCACCCGGGAGCGCAAGGCACTTTCTTGTTAACCTCTGGTTGACGATTTTGCCCTTGACCCCCACCCACGTTTCGCCTTGCCATGCCCGTGTCCTCGCTGCTCAACGGCCGCCATTTCCAGATCTTCACCGCGGTGATGCGCAGCCGGGGGCTGGGCGAGGCCGCGCTCAAGCTGGGCATTTCCAAGGCCGCCGTCAGCAAGACCCTGGCCCTGCTGGAGCGAGAGACCGGCGTCGAGCTGTTCACGCGCCACGGTGGCCGGCTGGAACCCACTGCCGCGGCCCGCCGCCTGCTGCCGCGCGCCGAGCAGGCGGCCAACCACCTGGCCTGGGCGCTGGCCGAAGCCGCCACGCTGGACCAGGCCTCGAACCGCACGGTGACGGTGGCGGCGCACGCGCCCCCTTTGATCGCCATCCTGCCCGGCGCGATCCAGCGCTTCAAGCTCAGCCACCCCGAGGTCAAGGTGCGGGTGCGGGTGGAGGGTCCGCCCGAGGTGCTGCGGCTGGTCGCTCACCACGAGGTCGATCTGGGCGTCACCAACCCGCCCGCGCCCAACACCATCAGCGCCGTGGAGCTGTGCGAGCGCCGCACCATCTCCGAGGACTTGCTGGTGGTGGCCATGCACCGGCGCCACCCGCTGGTGGCCAAGGCCCTGGTGCGGCCGCAGGACCTCGTGGACACCGAGGTGATCGCGCTGCCGGAGGAGTCGCCCACGTCGATCCTGGTGCGCGCCACGCTGCAGGAAGCCGGCGTGCTGGTGGGGCAGGGCACGGTCGCCAGCACCTCCATGGGGGTGTGCGCGCTGGTGCAGCAGAACGTGGGCATCGGGCTGATCAACCCCATGCTGCTGTCCACCGGCATCTTCCCGGACATCGTGACGCGGCCCTTCCGCCCGCGCATCGAGCTCGGGACGGAGATCTACCGCTCGGCGATCCGCCCGCTCAGCGACGAGGCGCAGGTGCTGGCCGGCTACCTCGAGGAAGTGGCGCTGGCGCTGCCCGGCTCGCCCTCGGCGGGCAAGGCCCGCCCACGCGCGGCGGCCGCGAAGTGACCGCGTGCCCTCAGGCCGCGCGCTCCAGCCAGCCCAGCCGCACCAGCCCGGTGGACAGGGCGGTGCCGCAGACGATGACCACGCCGCAGCCGATCATCCAGGGCGTGATGACCTCGTTGAGGAACACCGAGCCGTAGACCAGCGCGAACACCGGCACCAGGAAGGTGACGGTCAGCGCGCGGCTCGGGCCGGCCTTCTCGATCAGGTGGAAAAAGATGATGTAGGCGATGGCCGTGCACAGCAAGGCCACGGCGGCGACCGCGCCCCAGGCGGTGCTGCTCACCGGCTGGCTGGGCCACAGCAGGGCGGTGGGAATGGCCAGGCCCAGGGCCGCGCCGATCTGGCTGCCCGTGGCGGTGGCCAGCGGGTGGGCGCCCGTGAGGTAGCGCTTGGTGAAGCTCGCGGCGATGCCGTAGAACAGGGTGGCGAGCAGGCAGGCACCCATGGCGATCAGCGTGCTGGCCACGGGGCCGTCGCTCACCACCCCGGCCGCGCTGAAACCGGACTTGCCGATCACCAGCAAGGTGACACCGGCAAAGCCGATCGCCAGGCCCAGCATGCGCGAGCCGCCCGGCCGGTCCTTGAGCCATAGCCAGGCCACCAGCGCACCCGACAGCGGCACGGTGGCGTTGAGGATGGAGGTCAGGCCGGTTGGGATGTGCAGCACGGCGTAGGCGAACAAGGCGAAGGGGATGCCGGAGTTGAGCAGGCCGACGAACAGGATGGGCCGGGCGCGCGAGCGGAAGTCGGCCCACACGCCCTTGATGAAGAACACCGGCAGCAGGAAGAGGGCGGCGAGCGCGACGCGCAGGCCGGCCGTTGGCAGCGCGCCGAATTCGGCGCCGCCCAGGCGCATGAACAAGAAGGAGGCACCCCACAGGGCGGCCAGCAGCAGGAATTCCAGGACGAGGGTGGGACTCATGGCGTCAAAGTATGCATGGCGCCCCGGTGGTCTCGGCGCGCGATTGATGCCGGATGGGGCCTGGATTGATGAGTGGAACGGCACAATGCCGTTCGTCGCGCCTGCTTCACAGCCGGATGGCGCCTTCGAGCGAGAGCAGGGCGGTCTTGCGATCCAGCCCGCCCGCGTAGCCGGTGAGCGAGCCGTCGGTGCCCAGCACGCGGTGGCAGGGCACCACCACACTCATCGGGTTGCGGCCGACCGCCGCCCCCAGCGCGCGCACCGCGGCCGGCTTGCCGATGGCCGTGCTCAGGCGCCCGTAGCTGGTGGTGGCGCCGGGCGCGATGCCCAGCAAAGCCTGCCACACCTGCTGCTGGAAGGGCGTGCCCATGCTCAGGTCCAGCGGCAGCTCGAAGCGCTGGCGCTGCCCGGCGAAGTACTGCGTGAGCTGTTCGATGGCCTGGCGCAGCACCGGGTGGTCGGGGTCGTGGCGCCAGGCCGCGCGGTCCGGGCCGTGGCGCTGCCCGTCGAACCAGACGCCGCTCAGGCCGCGCGGCGTGGCCGCCAGCGTCATGGCGCCCATCGGGCCTTGCCAGGTGGTGAAGACGGTGAGGGGATCGTGTTTCATGCGGATGCTCCTGTGGATGAGACGACGTTGCCTGCCGACCAGGCGCGCACGACGGCGTAGCTGCGCCAGGGCTTCCAGGCGAGGGAGGCGGCTTCGGCCTCGCGGGCCGGGTGTTTGCTTTCGCGCACGCCCATGACCTTGTGCAGTGCCACGTCACCCGCAGGGAAGGCGTCGGGCCAGCGCAGGGCGCGCATGGCGATGTACTGCGCGGTCCAGTCGCCGATGCCCGGCATGGCCTTGAGGGCGGTGAGGGTGGCGGGCACGTCGGCGCTGCCGTTGAGCACGAGGCCCTGCTCGGCCACGCCGCGCGCCAGCGCCACGATGGCGGCCTGGCGCTGCCGCACGATGCCGAGTTCCCCCAAGCCGTCGCCTTCGGCCTGGGCCAGTGCGGCGGGCCTGGGGAACAGGCGGGAGAGGCCGGCGTGCGGCGTCTCGATGGGCTCGCCGAAGCGGTTCACCAGCCGTTGCGCCAGCGTGCGCGCGGCCGCCACGGTGATCTGCTGGCCGAGCACGGCGCGCACCGCGAGCTCGAAGCCGTCGAGCGCGCCGGGCACCCGCAGGCCATCGCCGGCCGGGAACGCGCCGTGCAGCACGGCGTTGATGGCGGTCGGGTCGGCGTCCAGGTCGAGCGCGGCGCGCAGGCGGTGAATCACCTGGGGCAAGACCTCGCGCAGGTCGTCGCTGACTCGCAGCTCGAGCTGGCAGCGGGCCTCGTCGAAACCGGCCACCAGCCAGCCCTTGTGGGTGCGCCCGCCCAGCTCCATGCGCAGGGTCTGCCCCAGGCGCAGGCCCTGTTCGTCGACGAAGGCCACGCCGTCGATCAGGCGCTGGCGGAAGAAGCCCAGCGTGGCCGCCACGTCGTACGGCGGCCGGTAGCCCAGCCGCACCGGGGTGCCCTGGCCGGCGTCGCGGGCGCGGGTGGCGGTTTCGCGCCGCAGCTGCGTGGGGTTGAGCCGGTAGTGCTCGAGAAAGGCCGCGTTGAAGCGCCGCACGCTGGCAAAGCCGCTGGCCTGGGCGATCTGGGTGACGGGCAGGTCGGTGTCGGCCAGCAGCTGCTTGGCCGTCAGCAGCTTGCGCGTGAGCAGGTACTGCAGCGGCGAGACGCCCAGGCGTTCCTCGAACACGCGCCGCAGGTGGCGGTCGCTCACGCCCAGCCGAGCCGCCAGGCGCTCGCCCATCGCACCGCCGTCGTCGTCCTGCCAGTGCTGGGGGTCGTCCAGCCACAGCGTGGCCTGCTGCACCAGGATGGTGGAGGCGTCTTCCGTCGACCAATGCCGCTCGCGTGGCGCCAGCTCGGGCCGGCAGCGCAGGCAGGGCCGGAAGCCCGCCTGTTCGGCCTGCGCGGCGTGCGTGAAGAAACGGCAGTTCTCGCGCCGGGGCGTGCGCACGCGGCACACCGGCCGGCAGTAGATGCCGGTGGAGGTGACGGCGGTGAAGAACTGGCCGTCGAAGCGCGCGTCGTGCGAGCACAGCGCGCGGTAGCAGGCGTCTTCGTCGATGCGGTCTGAGCGGTTCATGGCTGCCATGGTAGGCCGTTCGGACGGGGTTGACTGGCCGTTTCCGGACATGTGCCTCCGGCATGATGGAGACCCCCTCCTACAATGCCCGTTTTGCCCGTCACGAGGAAAAACCCTATGCAAGTTGCCGCGTCCATCTTCAAGGCCTACGACATCCGGGGCGTCACCCCCACCGCGTTGAACGAAGGCGTGGCCGAGGCATTGGGCCTGGCCTTCGGCACCCGGGCCCTGGAACTGGGCGAAAAGACCGTGGCCGTGGGCCGTGACGGCCGCCTGAGCGGCCCGGGTCTGTCCGCCGCGCTGATCCGGGGCCTGGTGGCCGCCGGGATCGATGTCATCGACATCGGTCTGGCGACCACGCCCATGCTGTACTTCGCCGCCGCCACGCTGTGCAGCAGCGGCATCCAGGTCACGGGCAGCCACAACCCCAGGGACTACAACGGTTTCAAGATGGTGCTGGCCGGCCGCGCGATCTATGGCGAGGACATCCAGGCCCTGCGCAAGACCATGGAAGCCGAGACGCACCGGCGCGCCGAGGGTGGTCGCGTGCGCCTGATCAACGTGCAGGCCGCCTACCAGGCCCGCATCGTGTCCGACGCCAAGCTCGCGCGCCCCATGAAGCTGGTGGTGGACTGCGGCAACGGCGTGGCCGGCGCCTCGGCCCCGGCGATCTTCCGCGCGCTGGGCTGCGAGGTGATCGAACTCTTCAGCGAGGTGGATGGCAACTTTCCCAACCACCACCCGGACCCGAGCAAGCCCGAGAACCTGCAGGACGTGATCCGCACGCTGCGCGAGACCGACGCCGAACTCGGCCTGGCTTTTGACGGCGACGGCGACCGCCTGGGCATCGTCACCAAGGACGGCCAGACCATCTACCCCGATCGCCAGATGATCCTGTTCGCGCAGGACGTGCTCTCGCGCGTGCCCGGCGGCGACATCGTGTTCGACGTGAAATGCTCACAGCGCCTGGCCCCGGCGATCGAGGCCGCGGGCGGCGTGGCCCACATCTACAAGACCGGCCACTCGCTGATCAAGGCGCGCATGAAAGAGCTGGACAGCCCGCTGGGCGGCGAGATGAGCGGCCACATCTTTTTCAAGGAGCGCTGGTTCGGTTTCGACGACGGCACCTACGCCGGCGCGCGCCTGCTGGAAATCCTCAGCCGCAGTCCCGACGCGAGCGCCGTGCTCAACGCCCTGCCCACCAGCCACAGCACGCCCGAGCTCAACGTGGCCTGTGCCGAAGGCGAGCCGCACGCGGTGGTGGACAAGCTGGTCGCGCTGGCGAAGTTCGACGCGCCGGCCAAACTCTCCACCATCGACGGCGTGCGCGTGGACTGGCCCGACGGCTTCGGTCTGATTCGCGCCTCCAACACCACGCCGGTGCTGGTGCTGCGCTTCGAAGGCCAGACCACCGAGGCACTGCACCGCATCGAGGCCACCATGCTGGCCTTGCTCAAGCAGGCCAAGCCCGACGCCGTGCTGGGTGCCAGTGCGCATTGAGATGAACACCCCTGCGGCGCTTCGCGCCACCCCCTCAAGGGGGCGATGCCTGCGGCCCGGCAAAGCCGGTTCCGCGGCATCCTGGACCGGCACTTCTTCATTCGTTGCTTTTCGGTCGCCGTATGCACTCTGATGATCTGTTGAACGAGGTCACGGTCGTGCTGGTCACGTACCACAGCGCCCATTGCCTGGACGCGCTGGATGCGCTGCTCGCGCACTGCCCGCACGTGGTGATCTCGGACAACGGCAGCACCGACGACACCCCCGCGCTGGCGCGCGCGCGCTGGCCGCAGGCCACCGTGCTCGAGCATGGCCGCAACCTGGGCTTTGGTGCCGCGAACAACCGCGCCCTGGCTGCCACGCGCACGCCGCTGGCCTTGCTGGTCAACCCCGATTGCGAAGTCACGCCCGAGGGCCTGCGCGAGCTGGTGCGCGTGGCCAACGGCATGCCCGAGGCCGCCATCGTGGCGCCGCAGCTCGAAGGCGCGCCCGGCCGGCCCGACGTGAACTACCGCTGGCCCAGCACCGCCTGGTCCTCGCGCGGACCCGGCGCCGAGGGGCCTGCCTGCGTGGGTTTCGTGGTGGGCGCGGCGATGCTGTTCCGGCTCTCGCGTTTCGAGGGCGTGGGCTTCTTCGACGAACGCTTCTTCCTGTACTACGAAGACGACGACCTCTGCCTGCGGCTGTTCCAGCAGCAGCGGCCCATCGTCGTGTGGCCCGCCGTGGCGGCCGTGCACCGTGCGCGCGGCTCGGTCAAGGGCAAGACGCCCTGGAAGAGCGAGTACCTGCGCGGTTACCACCACGCCCAGTCCAAGCTGATCTACACCGCCAAGCACCGGTCGCACGCGAAGGCGCGGCGCCAGCGCTGGTCGGTGCTGCTGGGCACCACCCTGGCCCTGCCGTTGCGCGCGATCGCGTGGTCGCCGCGCCTGCTCGCGCGCATGGCCGGGCGCTGGATGGGCTTGGTGCGCTGGAGGCTGCGTGACTGAGACCCCCGCCCGACACCCGATGCTGGGCGTGGCCGTGCTCACGCTCAACGAAGCGCAACGCATCGAAGCCTGCCTGCGCAGCGCCGCCTTCGCCGACCAGATCGTGGTGATCGACAGCGGCAGCACCGACGACACCCGCGAACGCGCCGAGCGCCTGGGGGCGGTGGTCCATGTGCACGGGGACTGGCGGGGCTTTGCCGTGCAACGCACCCGCGCCCTGGAGCACCTGCACACGGACTATGTGTTCTTCCTCGACGCCGACGAGGAGATCTCGCCCGCGCTGCGGGCCGAGATCGAGCGGGCGGTGTCGTCGGACGAAGATGCCGTCTGGCGCGTCTGGTGGGATGAAGTGGCCTTCGGCCGCGCGCTCACGCGCATGAAGCCCAGGGGCGGTATCCAGCGGCTGTTTCGCCGCGCCACCCTGGAGCGTTTCGAGGGCGTGGTACACGAAGCACCGGTGCTGCGCCAGGCCGTGCCGGTGCGCGACTTTCGCGCGCGCCTGTTGCACCATTCGCGCCCCACGGTGTATGGCAGCCTGCGCAAGCTCGCGCAGTATGTGCAACTCGGTGCCACCAAACGCAGCGCGCAGGGCAAGAAGGGCGGCGTGTGGCGGGGCCTCGTCATGGGCGGCCTGGTGTTCCTGCGGGTGTACATCTTCCAGCGCGCCTTCCTGTGCGGTGGTCCGGGCTTTCTCTACAGCCAGTTCATCGCGCTTGAGACCTTCTTCCGCTACGCGGCCCTGCGCTACGACGCGCCACAGGCCGACGACCTGGCCCGGCGCTAGCCGAAGCGCATGCTCAGCTTGAGCCGGTAGTACGGCAGCTGGTCGACCCAGCGCAGGTTCAATTGGGGTTTCGTGCGGTCGGGGTTGCGCAGCGCGGGCTGGATCAGGTACCGGTCGAACAGGCCCATCACCACGTCCCGGTTGTAGAGCGCGGAATACCGGTCCCAGTGATGTCGCTTCAGGTCTTGCGGGTCCAGCTTCTCGATGATGTCGACCAGCGAGCGCGCATCGGTGTAGCAGAAGCCCGAGTCGCCCAGCACGTCGATGTGGTGCCGGTGCTTGCCGCGCGCATAGGTGATGACGGGCTTGTTGCGGATCGAGAACTCGCCGCACGCCAGCCCGAAGGACTCGCCCTGCAGGCGCGCGTGCAGCATGGCGTCGCAGGTGTTGATGAAACGCGTCTTGTAGACCATGTCGCTGCTGCCCGGCAGGAAGAGGGCGCGCGGGTGGTCCACGAAGGGCGCGATGTTGAGGAAGACGAACCAGGTGTCGGGCGAACGCGCCAGCACCTGGCGCACCGCCTCGATGGCGCTGGGCACGTCGAAGCTGTTGGCGCCGCCGTGGCAGCCCAGCACCTTGGCCTGCGGCGGGATGCCCAGTTCGACGCGCAAGTCCTCGTTCACATCCGGCAGCTCGACGATGTGCGGCACGCTGGGGATATTGCCGTTCGCGCAATGCCGGCTCAGCCATTCGGAGATGAAGGCGTAGGAGGCGCCATGGGCCTGCGCGGGGTTGGTTGGAAAGACCGCGTGCACCATGGTGGGCACCGTGCGCGACCACACGCCGTCGTTCTTGCCGGCCTTGATGGCGTACAGCAGGTCCGCGTGGTGGCGGCCGAGCAGGGCATCGAGTTCGTCGATCCGGCGGTAGCCCAGCACCTCGAAGCGCGCACTGAACTTGGCCAGGGCCTCGGCGCTGTTGTGCGGGCTGTCGGCGTTGTAGACCACCAGGCTGCGGTGGCCCAGCACCGTCTCGTTGTGAAGCGCGTAGTCGTACAGCGCGACCTCGGTGCCCCGGATCGACAGCTGGTTGGAGTGGAAGGCGATGGTCTTCGTCATGGGGCCACCCGCTCCCGTTGGCGCATCGGGATGGCGGCCATCAGCAGCGCGGACATCAGGATGAAGAAATGGTTTTCCGTCGAGAGCCAGAACGAGCTGTGCGTCGTGTTGGCGACCAGCAGCACCGTCACAAAACCCATCATGAGCGCCCGGCGCGGCGTGTCTTCGCGCCAGGCCTGCCGTGCGATGGCGAACACGAACCACAGGAACAGGGCCAGGCCGATCAGGCCTTGTTCGAACAGGAAGAAGGCGAATTGGTTGTGCGGGTGCACGCAGACCACGGCGCACCACGCAGGATCGGTGAAATGCGTGGGCGACAGCACCGGGTAGGACGCGGTGCCGTGGCCGAGCACAGGGTGCTCCAGCGCGCTCTGCAGCGCGAAGCGGTTCATCTCCATGCGGGCGCCTGCAGACGTGACAGGCACCGTGATGCTGCTGTCCCGGGCTTCGAGCCAGGCCTCGTTGACGCGCGACCGCAGCTGGGTCGACGTGGTGAAGGTGATGGCCATCACGGCGACCAGGGCCAGTGCCGCGATGGCCAGCCGGCGCCGGTGCAGGCCGACGGCGAAGACCGCGAACACCGCCAGGGCCAGCAGCAGGGCCAGGTAGCCGGTGCGGCCCGACGACAGGAACAGCACGCTGAACGCCGCCAGCGCGGCCACCAGGGCGGCGAGCACGCCCCGGGCCCGCGTCGGCGCACGCATGGCCTGGTGCAGGGCCATCACCGTGAAGAACGACATCAGGATGCCTTGCGCGATGCGGTCCTTGAAGACGGTGTGGTCCTCGCCGAAGCCCTGGTTGTGCGTGCGCGTCCAGGAGAAATCGAACCAGACATTGAGCCAGGTGACCACCAGCGTGAACAGCATGGCCAGCGCGAAGGCCTGAGCGCAGCGGCGGCGCATGGCCGGGTCGTTGAGCAGGCCGATGAAAACCGGCACCCACAGCAGCTTGCTGTATTTGCCCAGCGCCGCGCCAATGAGCGGCCCCTCGGCTGGCGACCACAGGGCCGCGAGCGCGATCCAGGCGAACAGCGCCAGCGCCGGCGGCGCCAGGGGGTTGCTCAGCGCCTGGCGGGTGTCGCGCAGCGAATGGCCCCAGACGCAGCCAAGCAGCCAGAACACCAGGGTGAGCAGCAGCGCCACATTGGCGAGCGCGACCGACATCGGGAACGCGAAGAAGGCCAGGGTGAGCGAAGCCTTGGCGCCCTGCTGAAGGAGGGTGGACGGGGGGGTCATGGGGGAGGGGGTCGATCCTGGTAGCCCGCCATCAGCGGGGCCCAGTCGGCTTCGGTCCAGTGGTAGGGGGTGACGCGGGTGGCTTCCTTGCGCAGCGAGCGCCGCAGACGCTCCAGGTTGCGCGCTTTCCAGTCGCTGCCCGGGCGCACCCCGCATTTGTCGAAGTCCACGATCCAGGCCTGGCCGGCCTGGTCTAGCAGCAGATTGTGGGCGTTCAGATCGGCATGGAACACCTGCCACTCATGCAGTTGCCGGATCGCGCGGCCCAGGGCCTGCCATTCGGCTGGCGCGAGCGGCCCTTGCTGGAGCCGTTGCACCACGTTCGCGCTGCCCGGGATGAGGCCGACGAGAATGTCGGCCTCGTAGAACAGACCGGCGCGGGGCCAGTGGCTGGCGGCCACCGGCTCGGGCACCGGCAGTTGCCAGGAGCGCATCAGGCGCAGCAGGGTGAATTCGCGCATGGCGCGGCTGTCGTGCGGGGCGGCGCGCCAGAAGCGGTCGTGGCTCAGGCGGGCCATCAGGCCGCCGCGCCGGTAGTGGCGCAGCACATAGCCTTGCCCGCCCTCGTGGACCAGCAGCGCCTGGCCGCGCCCGCTGCCCGTGGCCAGGGCCGTGCCGCCCACATGGGCGATCGGGTCGAAGGTTCGCGCGCTGACCTGGCTCAGGTGGTGCGGATCGAACCAGGCGGTGCGGCCTGCGTCCACCGAGGCCCGCACGCGCGACACGTTGCCGGTGTGCGCGGGCCGCCACAGCGGCCGCACCACGGCCAGTGTGCGCGCCGAGGCGCCCTGGTTGCGGGCGATCAGCTCGCGCGCGGCGTGGGCGCGGCGTTGCCAGGTCTCGGGTTGCATCAGCCAGCGCTGCACCGCCGCCGCGAGTTCGCGCGCGTCGCGCACGCGCTCGCCCGCGCCGCTGCGCGCGATCTCCTCGAACAGCGGCGCTGCGTTGTGGACGTGAGGGCCGAACAGCACCGGCTGGCCGACCGACATGGGCTCCAGCGGGTTGTGCCCGCCCACGGGCGCCAGCGTGCCGCCCACGAAACACAGCGAGGCGTGCTGGTACCAGTGCATGAGCTCGCCCATGGCGTCGATCAGCAGCACCTGCGTGCCTGGTGACACCGCCTGCCCGCTGCTGCGCCGCACGAAGCTCAGGCCGCTGTGCTGGACGTGGGCCGCGACCTCGTCGAAGCGCTGGGGATGGCGCGGCACCAGCACCAGCAGCCAGCTCGGGTTGACTGGCGAGAGCTCGCTCCAGATCGCCAGCCAGGCGGCCTCGTCGCCTTCGTGCGTGCTGCCCGCCACCAGCAGCGTGCGCCCCTGCAGCTCGGGCGCCAGCGCCACGCGCGCGGCGGGCACGGCGACATCGAATTTCAGGTTGCCGGTGTCGTGCAGGCGCGGCTCGGGCACGCCCAGCCCGCGCAGGCGCTCGGCGCTGGTGGTGTCGGCGGCCGCCACCGTGAGCTGTGGCCAGACGGGCCGCATCAGGCCCGGCCATCGCCGGTAGGTGCGCGCCGAGCCTTCGGAGAGGCGCGCGTTGACGAGCGCAACCGGGATCGCGTTGGCCCTGCACTGCTGCAGCCATTCGGGCCAGAGCTCGCGCTCCACGAGGATCAGCAGCCGGGGCTGCAGCCGGTTCAGGAAGCGGGCGACGGCACCGGGCGTGTCGATGGGCGCGTAGACGTGGCGGATCTGGTCGCCCCAGTGCGTCTGCAGCGCGCGCGCACCGGTGGGGGTCTGGGTGCTGACGACCACGGCGTGCGCGGGCCATTCTTCGAGCAGGGCGTGCAGCAGCGGTTGCATGGCCTGCACCTCGCCCACCGAGGCGGCGTGGATCCAGATGCAGCCGAGCTGCTCGGGGTCGATGGGAATGAAACCGAGGCGCTGCCGCAGGTTCTGGCGGTAGCCGGGCTCACGCCGGCCACGCCACCACAACCAGCCCAGCAGGGGAGCGGCCAGGGCGCGGCTGAGCAGTCGGTACGCCCGATGGGGCAGCGAAACCGGGCTGCTCAGCGCCAATGGTCGGCGACCCATTGGGCGGGCAACACGCGCCGGTACCACTTGCCGCTCACGCCGGCAATGACATCGGGTGGGTTGGGCTTGCCGTGGAACACGATGATCTTGGCGCCGGGCGGGATGGTGGGCGGCGAGAACCAGCCCAGGATGCCCGGGCGCATGCAGTGGCGCTTGAAGCTGCGGCACCAGGCCTCGGGCCAGTAGCTGACCTTGCCCTGCCGGTTGAGGTAACCGGTGATGTACTCCTGCTCGTTGCGCACGTCCGCGATCGACTCCGGGTAGCCGTTCTTCAGGTGCTCCAGGGCGTCGGCGTGCGCGCCGATGGTGTAGAGGTAGCACGAGGTGTTGCCCGTGCCGTCCTTCTTGTCCCATTCCTTGATGACGATGAAGGTGCCGGGCTGGTCGAAGAACTCGTCCAGGCTGTCGACGATGACGATGTCCAGGTCGAGGAACAGCGTCTGGCCGGTGAGGTCGTAGAGCGGATCGGCGAAGCTGGTGAGCTTGAGCCAGCCGTGGCCGAAGCTCCAGGGCTTGCGCTGGTCGAATTCGTCGAAACCCACGGCGGGGATGGGCTTGACCTCGACGGCGGGGTCGATGCCTTCACCGTCGTCGGTCAGGCAGACGAAACGGAAGGGCCGGTGCAGGTGCCGCGACACCATGCTGTGGAGTTTGTTGACGTACTCGGGGCCGTACTTCCTGCCCCATTTGATGCACAACACGTTGACGGTCTGCATGGCTTCCTCTTCTGCGGGTGTTGGCTGGCTGACGCCAACTTGGCGGTCGAGTGTAGCGGAGCTCACTTCGAGAGCAGGGAATCGATGGGCAGCAGGTCTTCGGGCAGCAGGGCGCCGCTGGCCTGGCGCAGGCGCAGGCTGCTCAGCAGCACGTTGTAGCGCGCCTGGGCCAGGTCGCGCTTGGTCTGGAACAGCTGGCTCTGCGCGTTGAGCACGTCGATGTTGATGCGCACGCCCACCTGGTAACCCAGGCGGTTGGCGTCCAGCGCGCTCTGGCTGGAGGCCTCGGCGGCCTGCAGCGCACGCACCTGGCCCTGGCCCGAGACCACGCCCAGGTAGGCGCTGCGCGTGGACAGGTCCACGCCCCGGCGCGCGGCCTCGAGGTCGGCGCGCGCCTTTTCTTCCAGCGCCAGGGTTTCCTTCACCCGGTTCTGGACCGCGAAGCCGGCGAACAGCGGCAGGTTGAACTGCACGCCGACGCTGGCGGTGTTGGTGCGCACATTGCCGGGGATCGGCAGGGTGGTCATGGGGCCGCGCGCCACCTGGTACTGGCCGACCAGGTCCAGCGTGGGCTTGTGCCCGGCTTCGGCCTTGCTGGTTTCGAGCTGGGCGATTTCCAGGTTGCGCGTGGCCTGCAGGATGGTCGGGTGCGTGCCGGGGTTGCGGTCCACCCAGGCCTGCGGGTCGGCCGGCACCACCTCGGGCAGGGTCACGGGCGCGGCCAGCGGGCGCGGCTCCACCGAGGGGCGGCCCACCAGCTGGTTGAGCGCGAGCTTCTTCACGCGCAGGTCGTTCTCGGCCGCGATTTCGCGCGCCAGCACCAGGTCGTACTGGGCCTGCGCCTCGCGCGAATCGGTGATGGTGGTGGTGCCGACCTCGAAGTTGCGCTTGGCCGCGGCCAGCTGCTCGGCCACGGCGGTCTTCTGCGCCTGCACGAAGGCCAGCGTGTCCTGCGCCGCGAGCACGTCGAAGTAGGCCTGCGAGGTGCGCACGATGAGGTCCTGCTCGGCCAGGGTGAGTCGGGCCTTGGCGATGTCGACGCTGAGCTCGGCCTGGTCGTTGGTGATCCTGTTGGCCGGGCGGTACAGCGGCTGGCTGGCGGAGAGCGTGGCGCTCTGGTTGTTGCTGTTGCCGTCGAGCGCGCCGTAGTTGCTGACCTCGCGCCGCGCCCAGCTGGCCGCGGCGGCCAGGCCGGCTTGCGGCAGCAGGCCGGCACGGGCCTGCGCGGCCTGGGCCAAGGACGCGTCGTATTGCGAGCGCGCGGCCAGGTAGGTGGCATCGAACCCGCGCGCCGCCTCGTACAGCTGAACCAGGCTCTGCGCCTGGGCACCGGTGGCGAGCGACCCCAGCGCCAGCATGACCGCCAGCGGAAACAGAGACGATGTGCGGGCGGACGAAACTGCTTTCATGCGGTGTTCCTTGGAGCGGGACGGTGCGAGGAAATGAAGAGGCCTATGCGAGAGGCAACCCCCCCAGGGGCATCAAGGGTCCGGCTTCGCCGGCCCGAGATGCCGTCCCCCCTCCAAGCGCCGAAGGCGCGCCAGAGAGGGGGGAAGCCGCGAAGCGGCGCAGGGGGGTGTTCCATCTCAGTACACCGGGATGCCCGGGTCGCGCTCTTGGGACCAGGCATGGATGCCACCATGGATGTTCACGACATGCGTGAAACCGTTGCCTTCCAGGAACTGCACCACCTGCGCGCTGCGGCCGCCGTGGTGGCACAGCACGGCGATGGGCTGGTGCCGGTCGAGTTCGAGCAGGCGCGCCGGCACCGTGCGCATGGGCATGGCGCGCAGCTCGAAGCCCTCGGGCTTCACGGAAGCGGTCTGCAGCTCCCAGGGTTCGCGCACGTCCAGCACGACGGGCAGGGCCTGTGGTGCGGCGGGGTCGGCGGCCTGCTTCAGCCAATCGGGCAGTTGGGCGGGGGTGATCGAGTTCATGGCGGCGTCCGTGGGCGGGGGAAGGTTTCCGGGCTCAGAAGCGGAAACGCGAGGGTTCCGGGAAGTGGCGCAGGCGCGGGGCCACGGTGTCCCAGGGCTGGGCGGTCTGGAAGGCGGCCTCGCCGGTGCGGGTGACGATGGTCGCGCGCATCATGGGCTCGAAGCCGACGATCGCGCCCAGGCGGCCGCCTGGGGCCAGCAGGTCCAGCAGCGCCGAGGGGATCTCGGCGACCGAACCACTGAGCACGATGGCGTCGAACGGCGCGCCATCCGCGCAGGCCGCGAAGCCCTTGGCGGCGGCATCGGCGCAGCGCACCTCGGCGTTGGTGATGCCGGCCTTCTGCAGGTTCTCACGCGCCAGGCGGGCCAGCGCCTCGTCGATTTCGATGCTCACCACGTGCTGTGCGAGGCTGGCCAGCAGGGCCGCCATGTGGCCGCTGCCGGTGCCGATTTCGAGCACCTTGTCGCTGGGCTTGAGCGCGAGGTCCTGCAGCAGGCGCGCCTCGACCTTGGGCGCGAGCATCGCCTGGCCGTCCACCGCGGGGTGGTTCAGCGGCAGTTCCATGTCGGCGAAGGCCAGCGACTGGTGCGCGGCGGGCACGAACTGCTCGCGGTGCACGCGGTCCAGCAGGGCGAGCACCCGGGCGTCGAGCACCTCCCAGGGTCGGATCTGCTGCTCGATCATGTTGAAACGGGCCTGGCTCAGGCTGAGGGCGGGGGCGGGAGCGGTGGAAGTGGTCATGGCATCGACTCGTGGGAACGGTGTTTCGAGGGGGCGGCGGGAACCGCGAGATTTTAAGGAGTGGGACCGTCGGGGACGGGGTGGGGTATCGCCAGGCCGAGCCGGCGGCGGAACCAGTTGCCGAGGTCGTCCATGTAGCAATAGACCACCGGCACCACCACCAGGGTGAGCAGGGATGAGGTGATGACGCCGCCGATGACGGCCTGGCCCATGGGCGCGCGCTGCTCCGAGCCTTCGGTGAGCGCGAACGCCAGCGGCACCATGCCGAACACCATGGCCAGCGTGGTCATGAGGATGGGGCGCAGCCGCACCCGCGCGGCCAGCAGCAGGGCGGACTCGCGGTCCATCGGCGGCTCGCCCGCGCGGCCCTCGCGCGCGCGGATCGCGAAATCGACCAGCAGGATGGCGTTCTTGGTGACCAGGCCCATCAGCAGCACGATGCCGATGACCGAGAACATGCTCATGCTCGAGCCGAACATGAGCAGGGTCAGCACCACACCGATCAGCGTGAGCGGCAGCGAGGTCATGAGTGCCAGCGGCTGCAGGAAGCTCTGGAACTGGCTGGCCAGGATCATGTAGATGAAGATGATGGCCAGGGCCAGCGCCGAGAGCGCGTAGCCGAAGGATTCCTGCATGTTCTTGGTGGAGCCGCCGAATTCGTATCGGTAGCCGGGCGGGAAGGCGATGCTGTCGAGCACCTGGCGGATCTCGGTCGAGACCTCGCCCGGCGAGCGCCCGTAGACGTTGGCGTTGATCGACACCTCGCGGTTGAGGTTGCGGCGGTTGATCTGGTTGGGGCCGGTGGCGTCCACCACGTCGGCCACCTGGCCCAGGCGCACCACGCGCGCTGTGCCGTCGCTGTCGGTGCCGACCACGAAGGGCAGCTGTTCCAGGTCGCTCGCGCGCTCGCGCCCGCTGGGCGCCAGGCGCACGTTCACGTCGTAGCTCTGGCCGTCGGCGGCGCGCCAGTTGCCCACCGTGGTGCCAGCCACCAGGGTGCGCAGGCTGGCCCCCACCGTGGCCACGCTCACGCCCACGTCGGACGCCAGGTCGCGCTTCATCTTCACGTCCACCGTGGGCTTGTTGGGCTTCACGCTGGCGTCCAGGTCGACCAGGCCGACGATGGGGCGGATGCGCTCCATCACGGTCTGCGTCAGGCGTTCGAGCTCGGCCAGGTCGTCGCCCTGCAGCGAGAACTCCACCTGCTTGTTGCCGCCCACGGCGTCGAGCAGGCCGACGTGGGTCACGGTGATGCCGGGCACGCCGCGCAGCCGCTCGCGCAGGCGCGCCGACATCTCGAGCGCGCTCAGCGTGCGCTGGTGGCGGTCGGTCAGGCGCACGTAGATGCTGGCGTACATGGTGCCCTGCGCGTTGCCGGTGTTCAGCGTGGACAGCGTGTACTTCACCTCGGGGAACTCGCGCAGGATGCCCTCGACTTCGCGCGTCTTGGCCTCGGTGGCCTCCAGTGAGGAGCCCACCGGCGTGTGAAAGCTCAGCGAGGTTTCGGAGAAGTCGGCCGTGGGCACGAACTCGGTGCCCAGCAGCGGCACGATGAAAAGGCTGCCCACGAAGGTGGCCAGGGCCAGGCCCAGTGTGGCCAGCTTGTGCCTGAGCGACCAGCGCAGCGTGCCCTGGTAGGTGTGGCTCAGGTCGTCCTGGAAGCGGTCGAACCAGCCGGTCACGCGGCCGATGGTGCGGTCGTAGAAGGTCTTCGGGCCGCTGGCGGCGTGGCCGTGTTTCTCGATCTCGGGGTCGTGCCAGACCGAGGACAACATCGGGTCGAGCGTGAAGCTCACGAACATGGAGATCAGCACGGCCGCCACCATGGTGATGCCGAACTCATGGAAGAACTTGCCGATGATGCCGCCCATGAAGCCGATGGGCAGGAACACCGCCACGATGGACAGCGTGGTGGCCAGCACGGCCAGGCCGATCTCCTGCGTGCCGTCCATGGCCGCGTCGAACGGGCGCTTGCCCATCTGTACGTGGCGCACGATGTTCTCGCGCACCACGATGGCGTCGTCGATCAGCAGACCCACCGAGAGCGTGAGTGCCATCAGCGTGATCATGTTGATGGTGAACCCGAACAGGTTCATGAAGAAGAAGGTGCCGATCAGCGCGATCGGCAGCGTGAGGCCGGTGATGACGGTCGAGCGCCAGGAGTTCAGGAACAGGAACACGATCAGCACGGTGAGCACCGCGCCTTCGATCAGCGTGCGGCGCACGTTCTCGACCGAGACGCGGATCGGCCGCGAGCCGTCGGCGATCTGCTCCAGCCGCACGCCGGGCGGCAGCTCGGCGCCCAGGGCGGCCACGGCGGCCTTGAGGCCGTCGGTCACCGCGATGGTGTTCTCGTCCTGCGCCTTCTGAACCTGCAGCAGCAGGGTGCGCTGGCCGTTGTAGAGCGCCAGGCTCTCCACTTCCTGCGTGCCGTCGCTCACGCGCGCCACCTGGCCCAGGCGCACGGCCTGGCCGCCGCGGCGCGCGACGATGATGTGCTCGAAGTCCTGCGGGTTCTGCAGCCGCGAGAGCACCTGCACCACGCGCTCGGCCTCACCGGTCTTGAGCGTGCCGACCGGCAGGTCCTGGTTCTCGTTGCGCACGGCGGCGTTGACCTGTTCGGTGGTCACGCCGAGCGCTTCCATGGCCGAGGGATCGAGCTCGATGTTGACGGCGCGCCGCGTGGCACCCACCAGCGTCACCGAGCCCACGCCGCGCACGTTCTCCAGCCGCTTCTTGAAGACCTGCTCGGCCCAGGTGGTGAGTTCCACCGCGCTCGGGGCCTTGCCGTCCACGGCTTGGGGGATCACGGCCACCGACCAGATCGAGCGGCTGGCCGGGTCGAAGCGCAGCACGCGCGGCTCTTCCACTTCGTCGCGGAACACCGGGCGCAGGATGGCGATCTTCTCGCGCACGTCCTCGGCCGCCTTGCGCCCGTCCACCGTCAGCTGGAATTCGATGATGACGAGGGACTGGCCTTCGTAGCTGCGCGAGGTCAGGGTGTTGACGCCCGCGATCGCGTTGACCGCCTCCTCGACCTTCTTGGTGACCTCGGACTCGACGATCTCGGGCGAGGCGCCCGGGTAGGCCACCTGCACCACGACCACCGGGAAGTCGATGTTGGGGAACTGGTCCACCTGCAGGCGCTGGAACGAGAACAGGCCCAGCACCACGAAGGCGATCATCACCATGGTGGCGAAGACCGGGTTGCGCAGCGAGACCTGGGTGAACCACATGGTGCGGCGCGCTCAGTGGGTGGCCAGGCGCACGGCCGTGCCTTCGCGGATGGCGCCGGCCTGGGCGCTGAGCACCGGCTCGCCGGCCTGCAGGCCCTTGACCTCGCGCATGGGCTCGCTGCCGCGCAGGCCGGTGGCGCCGCCGTCCAGCACCACGTGGGCGATCTTGTTCTCGCGCACCACCTGCACATAGGGCTGGGGCTTGTCGTTGCGCACCGAGGACAGCGGCACCGCCAGCGCGTTGACCGCGCCGGTGACGATCTGGCCCTGCGCGAACAGGCCCTGGCGCATGCCTTCGGCGGCCGGCACGCGCAGGTACACCAGCACGCTGCGGCTGCCCGCCTGCACGCTGGGGTTGATGCGCGAGACCGTGGCCCGCACCGGCTCGGCCAGGCCTTCGACGCGCAGGTTCGCCGTCTGGCCCACCTTCACCGACGCCGCGTCGGCCGGGGTGATGGCGGCCTCCATCTCGAAGGCCGAGAGGTCCACCACGTCGAACACGCGCGTGTCCACGCCCACGCGTTCGCCGTTCTGCACCAGGCGGGCCGAGATCTGGCCGTTCAGGGGCGAGCGCAGCGTGGTGTCGGCCAGGGCCTTCTTCGCGATGTCCAGCGCGGCCAGTGCGGCCTGGTGCGTGGCCTCGGCGCCGGCGAGGTTGGCGCTGGCCGTCTCCAGCGCGGTGGCCGAGATGAAGCCCTGGCGCACCAGAGCCTGGTTGTTGTCCAGCGTGCGCCGCGCGATCGCCACCTGCGACTGGGCCGACTCGGCCTGCCGCGTGGCCTGGCGCACGCGTGCGTCGGCCTCGGTGCTGTCGATGCGCGCCACCACCTCACCGGCCTTCACCGCGTCGCCTTCGCGCTTGCTCAGGCCCTGGATCTCGCCGGCGGTGCGCGCCTTGATGGCGGCCGTCTGCAAGGCCTGCACCGAGCCCGAGAGGCCCACCGTCTGCGTCAGCTCCAGCGCCTGCACGGCCACCACGTCGCGCGCGGAGAGCGTGTACACCGGCGCGGTCTTGAGCGCCTCGGCGGCCGCACGCGCGGTTTCGCCCTGGGTCTTGCGCTTGTCCAGCGCGCGCACCAGGCCCAGGCCGACACCCAGCACCAGCACGGCCAGCAGGAGCCATTTGATCCAGGTGGAGCGCGAGCGGGGAGCGTTCATGGTGGCTTGGAGGTCAGGATGTGGGGCTGGGTGCGAGCATGCCGTGCAGCAGCAGGTCCACCTGGTTGTCGATGAAGCCGATCGGGTCCAGCGTCTCGTTCGAGGCGCAGCAGGGCGCCATGGAATGTTTCCACATCAGCACGAAGATCATGGGCGCGATCAGGCTGTAGACGGCGTAGTCCATGGACAGCGGGCGGAACTCGCCGCGGTCGATGCCGCGCTGCAGGATGCGCCGGATCAGTTCGTGGCCGGGCTCGATCACCTCCTTCTGGTAGAAGGCCGCGATCTCGGGGAACATGCCGGCCTCGCTCATCACCAGCTTGGTGATGCCGGAGGCGGGCGTCATGCCCACGCGCTCCCACCAGGTGTGCAGGCAGTAGCGCACCAGCTCGGCGCTGTCGCCCTCGAAGTGGTCGAGCTCCTCGTTCCACTCGGGAAAGCGCCCGGCCAGGTTCTCGCGCACCACGGCCTTGAACAGCTCTTCCTTGCTCGGGAAGTACAGGAAGAGGGTGCCCTTGGACACGCCGGCCAGGGCGGCGACTTCTTCCACCCGGGTGGCGGCGAAGCCCTTTTCAACGAACAGGCGCAGCGCCGCGTCCAGCAATTCGCCCGGGCGCGCCTCCTTGCGCCGGGCGCGGCGCTGGCGCGGTTCGGCGTCGGATTCGGGGGAGGTCAGGGGCGTGGGGGCAGACATGGGGCTTTAATGACCGGTGGGTTAGTAATATACCCCACCCCCCATATCCGACCGAGTTGCCGGCTCAACCGGCGGGCCCGCGCCCTGCGGGCACAGCGCTCAGGAAAACGCCTGGATGCCGGTGATCGCGCGGCCCAGGATGAGGGCGTGGATGTCGTGCGTGCCCTCGTAGGTGTTGACCACCTCCAGGTTCACCAGGTGGCGCGCCACGCCGAACTCGTCGCTGATGCCGTTGCCGCCCATCATGTCGCGCGCCAGGCGGGCGATGTCCAGGGCCTTGCCGCAGCTGTTGCGCTTGAGGATGGAGGTGATCTCGACGGCGGCCGTGCCCTCGTCCTTCATGCGGCCCAGGCGCAGGCAGCCCTGCAGGCCCAGGCTGATTTCGGTCAGCATGTCGGCCAGCTTCTTCTGGATCAGCTGGTTCGCGGCCAGCGGGCGGCCGAACTGCTGGCGGTCCAGCACGTACTGGCGGGCGCGGAAGTAGCAGTCTTCCGCCGCACCCAGCGCGCCCCAGGCGATGCCGTAGCGCGCGCTGTTGAGGCAGGTGAACGGGCCTTTCAGGCCGCGCACCTCGGGGAAGGCGTTCTCTTCGGGGCAGAACACCTCGTCCAGCACGATCTCGCCGGTGATGGAGGCGCGCAGGCCCACCTTGCTGTGGATGGCCGGGGCGCTCAGGCCCTTCATGCCCTTGTCCAGGATGAAGCCGCGGATCGCGCCTTCGTCGTCCTTGGCCCAGACCACGAACACATCGGCGATCGGCGAGTTGGTGATCCACATCTTGGCGCCGGACAGGCTGTAGCCGCCGGCCACCTTCTTGGCGCGGGTGACCATGCTGCCGGGGTCGGAACCGTGGTTGGGTTCGGTCAGGCCGAAGCAGCCGATCCACTCGCCGGTGGCCAGCTTGGGCAGGTACTTCTGCTTCTGCGCCTCGGAGCCGAATTCGTTGATGGGCACCATCACCAGCGAGCTCTGCACGCTCATCATGGAGCGGTAGCCCGAGTCCACGCGCTCCACTTCGCGCGCCACCAGCCCGTAGCAGACGTAGTTCAGGCCGCTGCCGCCGTAGGCCTCGGGGATGGTCGGGCCCAGCAGGCCGAGCGAGCCCATCTCGCGGAAGATGGCGGCGTCGGTCTTTTCGTGGCGGAAGGCCTCGGTCACGCGCGGCAGCAGCTTTTCCTGGCAGTAGCTGTGGGCGGCGTCGCGCACCTGGCGCTCATCGTCGCTCAGTTGCTGGTCGAGCTGGAACGGGTCTTCCCAGCTGAAGCGGGCTTTGGGGGTGCTCATGCTTGTCTCCGGTGTTCGGGTGGCGATGCGGCGATTGTCGACGGCTGATGAATATCTGTCTAATATCGTTGGTGTATTCATCCATACAAATTTCAGATTCATGGAATTCCGCCACCTGCGCTACTTCCTCGTGCTGGCCGAAGAGCTGCACTTCGG